>NZ_JBFTNF010000067.1:0-57767 GCF_056397345.1 Cupriavidus sp. 05N38 | reverse complement strand
GCTGATGGTAGGCCGGCAGCAGCGTGTCCATCTGCTTGACCAAGGCCTGGCCTTCGGGCTGCGTGAACATGGAGCGCGCACCCTTCACGCGCTCTTCGAGCGCGTTCAGCGATTTTTCGATCTGATCCTTCTCGGCGGCGCGCTCGCCCATCGTCGATGCGGACAGCAGCGCGATCTGCGCGCGGCTGGAATAGAGCAGGTCGATATTGGCGCCCTGCACGCTCTTTAGCGCCTGCAGGTCGCCGTGGTAGATCTTGCCCGTCCAGTCGGCCATGCGACCCATGTTGATGACGCCGAGCAGACCCATCACAGCGCCGATGAGCGACACGACCAGAAAGCCAACGACCAGCTTGGTCGTGACGCGCAGCTGATTGAACCATTGCATGCCGACTACCTCTTTTCTCTGAATGACTTGACCAGGCGCCTTGCCTGTCCGGGCCGGCGGATGCCGGCGAGCGCAGACGGCGGGCGCTATTATTTTCTAGAACAGATGTTTTCAGACTGACTGCCTCAGCCGGAGACACTGGGCCGGTGCCGGGCGGTCTGCCTTGGCCGTCCAAGTATTGCCGGCTACTTCAATGCACTGCCTGCTACTCGCCTGCTACTCGCTTGCCCTGACTTGCCTGCACGATGCCCGGCCCCGCAGCCTGCGCACCTCAGGCTCGCGCCAGCCTATGTTCACCCGGCGCCGGCTCGTGGCGCGCACGCACGGGCCGCGCCTCCGGGCGCAGGCTGACGCGGAATGTGGCCACCGTGTCGCGCAGGCGCGCGGCCTGGTCTTCGAGCGAACCCGCCGCGGCCGCGGCCTGCTCCACCAGTGCCGCGTTCTGCTGCGTCACCTGATCCATCTGCGCCACGGCTTCGTTGACCTGTTCGATGCCCGAGCTCTGCTCGGCCGAGGCCGCGCTGATCTCGCTCATGATCCCGGTCACGCGCTCGACTGCCTGCACGATCTCGCCCATGGTCTTGCCGGCCTGGTCCACCTGCGCGGAGCCATTGGCCACGCGCGCTTCGGACTCGCCGATCAGGGTCTTGATTTCCTTGGCGGCGTTGGCGCTGCGCTGCGCGAGCCCGCGCACCTCGCCGGCCACCACGGCAAAGCCGCGGCCCTGCTCGCCGGCACGCGCGGCTTCCACCGCGGCGTTCAGGGCCAGGATGTTGGTCTGGAAGGCAATGCCTTCGATCACGCCGATGATGTCGACGATCTTCTTCGAGGCCTCGGTGATCTCGTCCATGGTCTGCACCACCCGGCCCACTGCCTCGCCGCCCTTCACCGCGGTCTCCGAGGCATTGGCCGCCAGCCCGGTGGCCTGGCGCGCGTTGTCGGCGTTCTGGCGCACGGTGCTGGTCAGCTCTTCCATGCTCGACGCGGTCTCTTCCAGCGAGGCCGCCTGCTGCTCGGTGCGCTGCGACAGGTCGCTGTTGCCCGCGGCTACCTGGCGTGTGACCGAGGAGATGCTCGACATGCCTTCCTGGATCTCGCCGACCACCGAAAGCAGGCTGCGCTGCATGGTGCGCATGGCGCGCGCCAGTGCGCCCACCTCGTCGGACGCGCGGTACTCCAGGTGCGTAGTGAGGTCGCCGGCGCCCATGCGCAGCGCGAAGTCCAGCATGTCGCGTACCGGCCGGTTCACCCGTGCCAGCAACAGCGAGCCAGCGATGAACGATGACGCCACCGCCAGCGCGAAGCCGCTCCACAGCCATGGCCGCAGCGCGCTCGCGCCAGCATCGCCCGCCAGCAGCTCGAATGCCACCAGCGCGGCCAGGAACCACACCAGCCCGGATGCCTGCGACACCAGGATGCGGCGCCTGAGGGAGAACTTGCGCAGGCTGCCGATCAGGCCGGGCAGGCCACGGCGCACCACGGCGCCGTCGCGAACCGTCAGCCGGCGGCCCTGGTCTTCGCGCAGGCGGGCATAGGCTGCCTCGGCCGCCTCGACCTGTTCGCGCTGCGGCGTGGCGCGCACGGAGGTATAGCCCACCAGCTGGCCGTCGATCACGGTCGGCGTGACCGTGGCGTTCACCCAGTAGAAATCGCCATCCTTGCGGCGGTTCTTGACGATGCCAACCCAGGAGCGGCCGGCCTGGATGGTTTGCCAGAGATCGGCAAACGCTTCGGGCGGCATGTCGGGGTGGCGCACAAGGTTATGCGCCGCGCCGAGCAGGTCCTCCGCCGCGAAGCCGCTGACCTCGATGAAGGCGCGGTTGGCGAACGTGATACGCCCCTTCAGGTCGGTCCGGGAGATGAGATAGTCGTCGGGCGAGAGCTTGTACTCGCGGTTCGTTACTGGCTGGTTGTTTCGCATGTGTGGAAAAACTGCGTGGATCGGGCTGGCGTGGATCGCTGCCGCGTCAGGCGGCCACGGCTGCTTCAAGCGCCGCGAGCTCTTCGGTGTCCAGCAGTTTCTCGATATCGACGAGGATCAGCATGCGGTTCTCGACCGAGCCGATGCCGCGGATGTACTCCGTCTCGCCGGAAAGTTGCGGCGCCTGCCGGATCTCGCCGGCGCCCAGCGWCAGCACGTCGGACACGCCGTCGACCACGATGCCGGTGGTCTGCTCGTGCAGCTCGACGATGATCACGACCGTGTACTGGTCATAGTCGATCTTGGCCTGCCGGAACTTGATGCGCAGGTCGATGATCGGCACGATGATGCCGCGCAGGTTGATCACGCCTTTCAGATACTCCGGCGCGTTGGCGATCTGCGTGACGTTCTCGTAGCCACGGATCTCCTTCACCTTGAGGATGTCGATGCCGTACTCCTCGCCACCCAGCCTGAAGGCGAGGAATTCCTCGCCTGCGCCTTCCGTCTTGATCCCGTTCTTCATTTACTGGCTCCCGCTTGCCAAGTCCGGCCCTGCGGTGCGACCAAAGCCACGGCCGGCCCGCCCGCGGGCGGGCAGCCTGGCCGAGACCCGGCGGGCGCCGAGGCACGAATATCGTTTACTGCTTAACGGCAGCCGGGGACGTGGCTGAAGGGTAACAATACCGATGCATTCACCCTACTTTGGTGGGGTCCAGCAGCGCCCCGACGGCTTCCATCAGCTGATCGGGATCGAACGGCTTGGCCAGGAAGCCGGATGCGCCGGCCTCGCGTGCCTGCTCACGCACGTGGCTGTCGACCTCGGTGGTGAGCATGAGCATGGGAATGGCGGCATAGGCGCTCGTGGCCCGCAGCGTGCGGATCAGGGTCAGGCCATCGGTGCCCGGCATGACCTGGTCGGTCACCAGCATGCCGAAGGATGCCTGCCGCGCTTGGGCCAGCGCCTCGTCGCCATCGGCGGCTTCGGTGACGACGTAGCCGCCCGCGCGCAGGCAGGCGCCGATCATGCGGCGCAGGGAGGGAGAATCGTCGACGACAAGGATATGAGGCAAAGACATGGCGGCTCCGTTGACAGCACGATGGTGAGCCCACGGGCGCGCTGCCTGGCGCGGTGGACCAGTGTTCGTTTGCCCCGGGCGGCGTGGGCCCGGCGGTCGCCGCGCGCGTTTTCGCACGCGCCGGCGACGAGGCTGAAGCAGGCGCCGCGCGCAAGCCGGCATGGCCGGTGCAAACGGCGCCCCTCTCGGGGCATATCGGCAGCGGCGGCGAAATCCGTAGGCCCGATGCGCGTGCCGGCGACCGATCATCACGGCTGGCCATCGCGCCGCGGTTGCGCCAGCGGCCATGCCCCGTCCATCAGCCCTAACCGATCGCCAGAATTGCGCTTACCCTACCTGCATGGGGTGCAGCAGCTTGTCGCTGAGCCGGCATACTACGGCGCCCGCTCCAAGCCGCGCCGCGCTCCTGGACGGCCAAGGCGAAGGCCTGCGTCACCGCGAACGGGCACCGCAAAGCCATCGGAACGTCATATGTCGAACTTGCCAGCCCCCCCGTGGAACCAGCGGGAATCTCCCGACGCGCGCCAGCCCGACAAGCTCACGGTGCTCGTGCAGGGGGCACCGGACGTGTTGCTGGCGTCCTTGCCTGACTTTGACGGTCGGCTGCAATGGCTGTCGCGGCGCCCGCGCCAGCCGGCCGATGCGCAGATCGTCATCGCCGAGCGGCAGATCGGCGCGACGCTGGCACAGCGCCTTCGTTCGCTGCGCCACCCCGAGCGGCTGGTGCTCACCGTGCTGGTCGATGGCACCGCTGCCGCGGCCACCGGCTGCGGGCCGATCGTGCCGACCACCGCGCAGGCGTTGCCGCACACCCTGGAGCTACTGGCTTCGGTGCTGTTCGCGCCGGTGCTGGGAGACGGCCCGATGCCGCTGTCGTGGCGCGATGTGCAGACGCTGGCGAGCCGCGACGCGCTCGGCCTCGCACTGCACCTGGATACCAGCAGCGAGTCCTGCATGTCCGATGCGTTGCTGATGCAGCTGGCGCGCTTCCACGGGCGCACGCGCATCGAGCCCGAGGCCCTGCTGGCCAGCATCTACCTGCCGCGCGGGTTGCCGTCGCTGGTGCAATGCAGCGAGCAGTTGCGGCGCCTGGGCGCAGTGACAGGACATCACTGCGAGACCCGCTTTGCCCTGCTGGTGCCCGAGAGCGGGTGCTTCACCCGCGTGCTGGCCCTGTTCCCGCCCGGTGGCTCGCTGCCCGAGCCGTACACGCCGCGGCGCTGAGCGGCGCTCAGCGGCACAAGCACGCAAGACACCAGCGCTGCCGCTTGGCGGTTCAGGCGCCCGCCAGCAGACCGGCGAAGCTGCCGGCGTCGAGCGGATGCGACAGCAGGTAGCCCTGCACCTCGTCGCAACCCATGGCGGCCAGGATGTCGAGCTGCGAACTCGACTCGACCCCTTCGGCCACCACGCGCATGCGCAGTTCATGCGCCAGCGCCACCATCGAGCCGACGATGGCGCGTCCTTGCGCGTCCATGTCGAGCCCGCCGATCAGGGTGCGGTCGATCTTCAGGGTGCCCACGCGCAGCCGCTTGAGGTAGCCCAGGCTGGAGTAGCCGCTGCCGAAATCGTCGAGCGCCACATGGATGCCGAGCGCCTGCAGCTCGACCAGGGTCTCGAGCGATTGCGCGATGTCCTTCATCGCGGCGGTCTCGGTGATCTCCAGCGTGACCGCCGACGGCGGGATGTCGTGCTGGTGGATCTGCTCCAGCAGGTATTGCGGGAAATCGCGGCTGGCAAAGCGCAGGCCCGAGACATTGATGGCCACCGGGACGGTCGGGATGCCGGCGTCCTGCCATTGGCGGATCTGCTTGCAGACCGTGGCGATGACCCAGTCGTCGAGCTTGTCGATCTGCCCGGACTGTTCGGCCACGGTGATGAACTCGGCCGGGTTGACCTGCCCCAGCGTGGGGTGGCGCCAGCGGCAGAGCGCCTCGGCGCCCACCACGGTGCGCTGGCGCACGTCGAACTTGGGCTGGTACTGCAGCGAGAGGCCGTCGTCCTGGATCGCCAGCCAGAGGTCGCGCCGGATCACGCGCATGCGCCGGGCGCGCTCGCCGGCCGCGGAATTGAACACGCGCACCTGGTTGGAGCCGCTTTCGCGCGCTTCGCTCAGGCTCACCCGCGCGGCCTGCATCAGGGCTTCGGAGGTCTGGGCGTCGCGCGGGTAGATGGCGATGCCGATGTTCACCCCGATCTGCATCTGCAGCCCGCGGGCGGCGACAAACTCCGCCAGCGAACCCAGCAGGCGCGAACCCAGCTCATTGGCGCGGCCCTGATGCACCAGTTCGGGCACGCCGACGGCAAACTCGTCGCGCGCCAGGCGCGCGAGGAAATCGTGTGGCTCGAGCGCGGCCTGCGCCAGGGCGCCGGCATCCTGGGCCAGGATATCGTCAGCCCGTACCTCGAAGACTTCGTCGACTTCGCGGAAATCGGCGATATGCACCAGCAGCACGGCGCAGCCGGTCTCTTCCAGCCGCGCCTGCGCGATCGACTGGTCGAGCCAGCGCGCAAACGCGGCGCGGTCCGGCAGGTCGGTGCTGACGCTGTACTCGCCGACCGTGCCCTGTCCGCGCGCGGTCGTGCGCACGGTCAGGCGGCCCGGGATGCGGCCCCGGCGGCGCACCGGCATGGCGCCGCCGCTGGACGTGCCCACGGGCGGTTCGTCCGGCATGTCCTCCAGCCCGCCGGCATCGGGCGCGCCGTAGCCATTGGCGCTGGCGAGCCGCCAGCCGCGCAGGTTGGCGCGGCGCAGCCAGAAGAAACCGAGCGGCAACGCCAGCAGCGCGCCCATGGCCAGCCAGGCTGGCTGCATGACGATGCCCGCATCGCCGCACAGGGCGGTGCGGCGCGACGTGTCGCTGCACAAGGTGCTCAGGCGGGCCCCCGCGGCCACCACCACGCCGGCGCCGGCCAGCATGCCCAGCAACGCTCCGGCCCGCAGCATCGGCAGCTTGCGGCGCAGCCAGGGAACCGCCAGCGTCAGCGCGGCGGTCACGGCCAGGGCCGCCGCGGTCTGCGACACCTCGCGCGTCACGCGCAGGCTGCCGGAACCCAGGGCGACCCATAGCGGCAGGCCCACGGAGGCAGGCGACAGCAGCAGGAACGCCCAATGCAGCGTCCTGGCGGGGCCGCGCGCCAGCTCCCGGTCCGGCTTGGCTGGGCGAATGCCCAATCCGACCGCGAGGCCGGAGAGGGCAGCGAGCAGCAGAAGGCTAGCACTCATGTCAATAAGCAAGCTGCGCAAAAATTGGGGGCGAAAATGGCGCGACGAAGAGATCTACGCGGGCGCGAGACCCGCATCATCGCATCACGCGGCCTTCCCCGAAAAGGAAAACGGCTGCAAGCGCACCGCCATGGCTCAGAACGCGCTCCAGTCGTCGCCGCCGGCGCCGGCCCCGAGGGCCTGCGGACGCACCATCGGCGCCACGCGCTGGACCGCCTTGCGCTGTCGCGCAGGCGTGGCAGGCTGGCGCCGGGGCGCGGCTGCCGCAGTCACCGGAACACGCGCAACCGGCGCGCTTGCCCGCRCCACGGACGCCGCGGCGGCCTGGCCRCCGGAGAGCCGGAACAYGGACACCACGCCGTCGAGCTTCTGCGCCTGCTCTTCCAGCGCACCCGCCGCGGCCGCTGCCTGCTCGACCAGCGCGGCATTCTGCTGCGTGACCTCGTCCATCTGCGTGACCGCCTGGTTGACCTGCTCGATGCCGCTGGTCTGCTCCTGCGACGCCGCGCTGATCTCGTTCATGATGTCGGTGACGCGCTTGACCGCGTCGACGATCTCGCCCATGGTCTGGCCGGCTTCCGCCACCAGCCGCGTGCCACTTTCGACGCGCTGGCCGGACTCGCTGATCAGGGCCTCGATTTCCTTCGCGGCGGCGGCAGAGCGCTGCGCCAGGCTGCGCACCTCGCCTGCCACCACGGCGAACCCGCGGCCCTGCTCGCCGGCGCGCGCGGCTTCCACCGCGGCATTGAGCGCCAGGATATTGGTCTGGAAGGCAATGCCCTCGATCACGCCGATGATCTCCACCACCTTGCGCGACGAGCCGCTGATCTCGTTCATGGTATCGACCACGCGGCCCACCACGTTGCCGCCCTTGAGGGCGATCTGCGAAGCGTCGCCGGCCAGCACGCCGGCCTGGCGCGCGTTGTCGGCATTCTGGCGCACCACCGTGGTCAGCTCTTCCATGCTGGCGGCGGTCTGCTCCAGCGAGGAGGCCTGCTCCTCGGTGCGCTGGGACAGGTCGAGGTTGCCGGTGGCGATCTGCTTGGTGGCCGAAGCGATCGAATCGGTGCCGCCGCGCACCTGCGACACGATATTCGACAGGCTGTCCTGCATGGCGGACAGCGCCTGCATCATGCGTCCGACTTCGTTGCGCGACACATTGACGATGCGCGAAGTCAGGTCGCCGGCGGCGATGCGTTCGAACACCGACAGCGCCTCCTCCACCGGCCGCACGATGGCCCGGTGCAGGGCCGCCGTGCAAAGCGCGGCCACCAGCAGGCCGGCCACGACCAGCGCGAACGACAGCATGCGCACGCGCTCGAAGCGGGTCTGCGAGACATTGAAGTTGGACTCGCCGGTGCGGATCTGGTACCCCTGCAGGGCTTCATAGGCCGTTGCCATGCTGCGCTGCATATCCGGCAGTTCCTTCTTGGCGATCGTCAGCGCCTGCTCCGCGTTGTTCTCCAGCAGCGCCTTCTGCAGGGGCTTGATGCCCTTTTCCATGAAATCGCGGCGCTTGCGCTCCAGATCATCCGCCAGCGTTTTTTCCTCCGCGCTCTGCGGCAGGCTGGCATAACGCTTCCAGGCAGCTTCGGCGCTGTCGATGAAGACCATCGAGCGGTCCACCGCCACCTTGCCGTCGCCGGGTTCGCCCGGCATCACGCCACGGTCCAGCGCCAGGCGCATGCGGGTGGTGCCAAGCATGGTCTCGCTCAGTGCCTGCGCCGAGGCCAGCTGGTTACCGTAGGTCTCCTGGAGTGCGTCATTGCTGTGCGACATACCGTACAGGCCGGCCGCGCCGACGAGCACGAGCAGTAGCGACAGCACGGCCATTGCGCCGCGCAGCAAGGTTTTGATCTGGATATTGTTATGGAAAGACATGAAGCACCCGATACGGTAAGGAACGCGCGGGGCCTCCTCCGGCCCCGGCCCGGCGGATCGACACCCCTGCGACCCGCTCAGGGCAGATAACGGCGAGCCCGCGAGAATCCTTGAGCAAGGTGCCGTGCGCGGCACGCGGCTCAGCCGCCCCCTCCCGTTTCGACCTGGAACGCCTCGCCTGTGGCAAAAAATGCCCCGCCGGCCAGATAGTGTATCGAACGGCACTCGCTATCCGGAAAATGCCATCGGCCGTTGGAAAATACGGCGGAGTCGGCCCAGGCAGCAACCACCTCGGCAATAAACAAGTCATGGCGCGCGGCATTATGCGGCTCGGGAATCACCCGGCATTCAAGCCATGCCAGGCATCCCGCCAGCAGCGGCGCGGCAATTTCCCGGGCAGGAAATGTCGCCAGGCCTGCGGCCGCGAACTTGTCGGCCTCGCGGCCGGAGTGCGAACCGACCTCCAGCGTGGCGGCGGCCTGCGGCCGCGCCGGAATGTTCAGGGCGAACTCGCCGGACGCGTCCACCAGTTCGCGCGTGAGGGTGCGCGCATCGATGACGACTGCCACCTTGGGCGGCTGGAAATCGAGCGGCATGGCCCAGGAGGCGGCCATCACGTTGCGCCTGGCGCCGTGCGCACTGGTCACCAGCGTCACGGGCCCGTGGTTCAGCAGGCGGTAGGCCTTGGCCAGTTCCACGGGGACAAGGCGTGCGGGGATGTTGGCTGCGGTGTCGGTGAGATCGGATGACATGGCAATGATGATGCGCGGGAGAGCCTGATTTGCAATGAGGCCGCTATTGTTGCAGCAAACGCACTCGCCGGCGTGCGCCAATACGCCGGCGAGGGTTATTTCCGATTGCCCGGCAAAACAATGCAAATGGCCGGCGCGTGGATTTTCCGGCCGCGCAGCGCGACCGCGACAAATCCCGGGTGCACGGTGACCTGCGATTCGCACGGAAGTTCATTAATTGGGCTTCGGCATCGATTTATCAGAATTCTCTTTTCCGCCGGCACGGGCATATGCAGAATCGCCGGGCGCCGTTATAATCGTCTCACTCTCACCCGCTAACCCAGTAAATCGAGGCTCGTAATGGCGACTTATCAGGAAATTGTTCAAAAAATCAGCGAACTCCAAAAGCAGGCCGAGGAAATCAAGGCRCGCGAGCARGCYWCCGTSATCGCCGATATTCGCGAGAAAATYGARCAATATGGMCTGACCGCCGACGACCTCGGCTTCGGTACCAAGCCGGCCGCCAGCAAGAAGGCCACCCGCAAGGTGCCGGTACGCTACCGCGACAGCGCGGGCAATACCTGGACCGGCCGTGGCAAGCGTCCGGGCTGGCTGACGCAGGCGCTGGCCGCCGGCAAGAATATCGACGACTTCCTGATCGGCTGAGATCGGCTGAGATCGGGGTTTTCCTCGCGCGAAGTAAAACGGCCGGGCTAATGCCCGGCCGTTTTACTTGCTGCCTGAGCAGCGCCAGACCGCTCAGCCGGCGAAACCCAGCGGGTTCATGGACTGCCAGCGCCACGAATCCACGCACATGCGGTCGAGATCGTGCCTGGCGCGCCAGCCGATCAGCGACTGCGCCAGCGCCGGATCCGCATAGCACGCGGCGATATCGCCGGGCCGGCGCGCGACGATCTCGTACGGCACCGGACGCCCGCTGGCGCGCTGGTAGGCCGCCACGACTTCCAGCACGCTGTAGCCCCGGCCGGTACCCAGGTTGACGGTCAGGCACTGCTGCTTGTCGCGCAGGTAGACCAGCGCGGCAAGGTGGCCGTCCGCGAGGTCGCTGACGTGGATGTAGTCCCGCACGCCGGTGCCGTCGCCGGTCTGATAATCGCCGCCATAGACCATCAGCTTCTCGCGTCGGCCGCCGGCCACCTGCGCTACATAAGGCATCAGGTTATTGGGCACGCCACCCGGGTCTTCGCCGATCAGCCCGCTTTCATGCGCACCCACCGGATTGAAATAGCGCAGGTAAGCGATGCGCCATGCCGGGTCGGCGCGCTCCAGGTCGCGCAGGATCTGTTCGCTCATCAGTTTGGTCTGGCCGTAGGGATTGGTGGCCGAGAGCGGGAAGTCCTCGAGGATCGGCACCGTGTGCGGATTGCCATAAACCGTGGCGGACGAGCTGAACACGAGCTGCTTCACGCCGGCCGCGTTCATCGCCGAGCACAGCGTGAGCAGGCCATTGAGATTATTGTCGTAATAATCGAGCGGCTTGCTGACCGATTCCCCCACGGCCTTGAGCGCCGCGAAATGAATCGCCCCCGAGATCCGGTGTTCCGTGAACAAGCGGTCCAGCAGGGCGCGGTCGCGCACGTCGCCTTCCACAAAATGCGGGCGCTGGCCGGTAATCTGCGCCAGCCGCTCGACCACGACGCGATTGCTGTTGCAGAGATTATCCAGGCCGATCACGTGATAGCCGGCCTCGAGCAAGGCAACCCAGGTGTGCGAGGCGATATAACCGGTGGCTCCCGTGAGCAGCAGTGTTTCAGACATGGCGATTCATCGATAAGGTTATGAAAGTGGCTAAAAAGGCGCTGCAGTGGCTCCGGTCGTGCCCGTCGCGCACAAGCTGCCCCGGAAGCCGGACCAAGGCCGGGCCGGCGCCTCGGAAGTGACGGCTAAGCATATCAGGCCAAGTCCGGCGCGCCCGGGGCGGTGGCAGGATTTTGTGCGGGCACAAGGCCGGCACGAGCCTGCCAGGCCTCGAAAGCGGTGCGCAGGCGCCAGCCCGATTCCAGGTCACGCATGCCCAGGCGCTGGGCGACCTCGGCGGGACTCGCGCCGGCCTCGAAGTGCAGCGCGCAGCAGGTATTGCGCAGCGTCTGCGGCGAAGCCCGTTCGCTGCGCTCCGCCAGCACGCCGGCCTCGTCGAGCAGGATCTCCACGCGGCGGTATAGCGAAGCCGCGTGCAGGGGCCGGCCGCTGGGCATTGCCGGGAATACCAGGTCGCCGTGCGTGCCAGAGGCCGCGCGGGTTTCCAGCCACGCCAGCACCGCCGCCCGGGCGAAGGGGAAGACCGGCGCCGCATAGGCGCGCCCGTTGTCGGCGCGCACCAGGCGCAGGACAGAGACATCCGCCTCGATGCTGTCGGTGCGCAGCATGCGCGCTTCGCCGACCTTCAGGCCAGCGCCCAGCAGCACCGCCACCAGCGCGGCGTCGCGCGCGCGTTTCCACTGGGTGGGCGAAGGCATACCGCTGTCCTTGCCGTCCTTGCCATCCGTCAACGGCGACGCGGCCGCCGGAGCAAGCACGCGGGCGATCAGGATGTCCCGCTCGGCGGGCAGCAGGAAGGCCGTGGGATCGTTCTCGCCTTCGGCGAGATGTGCGCGCACGGCCTGGCTGGCGGGGTTGTGCAAGCCATCCTGGAGTTGCGACAGGTGATGGAACACGCGCTCGATGAGGCGCGCGTAGCGGTAGCGGTGGTGCTTGTGCAGGTCCTGCTCGTCCAGGAAGGCGCCGATCTGCTCGGCGGACCAGGCCAGCGGCGCCACGCCGCGCTCGCCCGACCAGCGCAGCAGCTTGCCCCACATGGACCGGTAGACCACGGCGGTGCCCTGGCGAAAGCCGTGGCGGGCAAGCCAGCCGTCGAAGGCGCGCTCCGGCTGGTTGCGCCAGGCGTCGAGGTCCGCATCGAAGAGGGCGGAAGTCAGCCCGTCGGCGCTCATGTTGGTCTTCACGCGCGCTCCTGCGTTGGTTGCGGCAATGGCCGTATTGTAGACAAATCGCCACAAAAGACCGAGCCCCGCGGCGCCCGCAAGCGCGCATCAAGCGCAGCGCACGACGCCTGCGGCGGGCATTTGAGCGGCACTGCCACCGCGCCTTGTTGCATTTGCGCGCCCGGGCTGCTACCTTTCACTGCATTGCTATGCAACTGGTTGCATAGCAAGCTTGCAGACAACGCTGAAGAACGATGCCGAGGCGCCGCGCGCGCCCTTGGCCAACCCGGAGAAGACACCGTGAACCAAGCAGCCCTGAGCACAGCGGCGCAAGCCTCGCTGGCCACCTGGCATCGGATGATCGCCACCCATTCGATGGCCGAGCTGGACAGCATCGTCGCCGACGATGTCGTGTTTCATTCGCCGGTGGCGCACACGCCCTACCCGGGACGCGTCGCGCTGCGCATGGTGCTGGAGACCGTGAACCAGGTCTTCCAGGACTTCCGCTACCACCGCTGCTTCGTCAGCGACGACGGCCACAGCGTGGTGCTGGAGTTCAGCGCCAAGGTGGACGGCAAGTCCGTCAAGGCCATCGACATGATCCGTTTCAACGCGGACGGCAAGATCGACGACTTCGAAGTCATGGTGCGCCCCAAGAGCGGCCTCGACGCGCTTGCCGCCGCCATGGGCGCGCGCCTGGCCAGCCAGAAGGCAGCCCTGCAAGGCGCCTGACGCGCCGGACCCGCGCCGCTTGCCGCCGCATTCCTTCAATTCCGGATTCTTTCCGCTCCGCTCCACTGACCTAACCTTGCGCTGATCGCCATGTCCCTTCCCGCCATCCTCCAGAACCGCCTTTCCCTGCCGGTGGTGTGCTCGCCGCTGTTCATCATCTCCAACCCCGACCTGGTCATCGCCCAGTGCAAGGCCGGCGTGGTGGGCTCCTTCCCCGCGCTGAACGCACGCCCGGGCCCGGTGCTCAACGACTGGCTGGACCGCATCACCACCGAACTGGCCGAGCATGACGCCAGGCACCCCGACCGGCCGTCGGCACCGTTCGCGGTCAACCAGATCGTGCACAAGTCGAACGACCGCCTGGACCACGACCTGGAACTGTGCGTGCGCTACAAGGTGCCCATCGTCATCACCTCGCTGGGCGCGCGCAAGGAAGTCAACGACGCCGTGCATTCCTATGGCGGCATCGTGCTGCATGACATCATCAACAACGCTTTCGCGCGCAAGGCCATCGAGAAAGGCGCGGACGGCCTGATCGCGGTGGCAGCCGGCGCCGGCGGCCATGCCGGCGTCCTGTCGCCGTTCGCACTGCTGCATGAGATCCGCGAGTGGTTCGACGGCCCGCTGCTGCTGTCGGGCGCCATCGCCAGCGGCGAYGGCATCCTCGCGGCGCAGGCCGCGGGCGCGGACCTGGCCTACGTGGGCTCGGCCTTCATCGCCACCGAGGAAGCCAACGCGCAGTCCGGCTACAAGCAGATGATCGTGGACAGCAGCGCGTCCGACATCGTCTACTCGAACCTGTTCACCGGCGTGCATGGCAACTACCTGCGCCAGAGCATCGTCAATGCGGGGCTCGATCCGGAAGGCCTGCCGCAATCGGATCCGTCCAAGATGAACTTCGGTTCGGGCAGCGCCAAGGCATGGAAGGACATCTGGGGCGCCGGCCAGGGCGTGGGCGCGATCAAGCGCGTGGTGCCTGCCGCCGAGCTGGTGCGCCGCTTCGCCGAGGAATACGCGCTCGCGCGCCGCCGGCTCGGCCTGGCCCCGCAAACGGCGCCCGCCACGACCGCGGCCGACCTGGCCTGATCCGTTGTCACCGCGCGGCCCCGGCGCCTTGCGCGCCGGGCCGCGCGCGCCCTCTCAGGCCGCGCCGCCCTGCTCCAGCAGCGGCAGCAGTTCCTCGGCCCACTCCACCCAGCCCTCTTCGTAGCGGATGCCACGCTTGAGCAGCGCATGCTGCAACTGCTGCGCGCGCGTCGGCTCGGCGTCGGAAAAGTCGCGCGCTTCGATCTTGCGATAAGTGTCCAGGCGCTCGCGGTGCAAGCCGATCAGGCGCGCCATTTCAGGCGCCAGCCCAAGCGGGCCGATCACCGCGTCCGCCCGCAGCTTCACCAGGACCTCGTCGCGCTGGTCGAGCCCGGCGGTTGGCGCCAGCACCCAGCGCGCCAGTTCGTCGCGCCCCGGCGGCAGCACGAAATACACCTTCTTGCGGTTGCGCGCGTCGCCCTCGCCTTCCTCCGCGGCGATCCAGCCGCTTTCCGCCATGCGGCCCAGCTCGCGGTAGATCTGCTGGTGCGTGGCATGCCAGAAATAGCCGATCGAACGGTCGAAACGGCGTGCCAGCTCGTAGCCGGAGGACGGCTTTTCCAGCAGGGAAGTCAGGAGTGCGTGCTGAACGGACATGCAAGAAGGCGTGACGTGGAGGCGGTCCGGCAATATGAAGCCGGCGAGCCGCATGGCCGGGATGGCGAGCGCGTATGGTAGCGCATAGCCGCTCGCGCGCAGACTCCGCCGCCGGCCGCCGGGCCGGATCGATGCCAGCCAGCCTCAATGCCGCGCAATCCAGGCCGTTAATTGCATGGCCTATGACAAATTGAAGCAAAGATCGGACCAGAGTTAAATAATGCGAAATGGCATTTTCCGATCGACTGCAATACATTTGCAGACATAGTCATCTTTTGCATGCCTGGGACCGCTATTCGGCCGCGGCGCATGGCATGCGAATCCATCGATCAGGAGTGGTCCATGCAAGGACAAGCAGATTTCGCCGAAGACCGGGATGTCCCGTGGGAAGCCGACGCCGCCAGGCCGGCGGCACAGCCTCCACCGGCAGCATCCACACCCGTGTACTACCGCCTGCCGGATACGCCCGAAGGCCACCACATCAAGGAATATGCCAGCGGCTTGCGGCAGCTGGTGCGCTTTGTCGGCGTTGAAGAACAGGTCGTCAAATACAGCCTCGTCTGAGATACAGCCTCATCTGGGGCATGCGTCCCTGACGCTCTTCTGTTGTTTGTTGTCTCCTCCTGCCCAGATCATGGGCCGGAATTAAGCCCGCGCTGCCCGCGGGCTTTTTTTCGTCCTGCTGCCGGGCATCGGGCGCGCACAAATGACAAACCCGCGGCGGGGACTGTTGTCCCCGACCGCGGGCTGGACAAACGGCAGGACAGCTGGCGGATCAGTCCACCGTCGCGCCGGAAGCCTTCACCACCTTGGCCCACTTGGCGGTCTCGGCGCTCATGAACGCGGCCAGTTGCGCCGGCTTCTCCGGATGCGGCTCCGCACCCTGGTCCGCCATCTGCTTCTTCACTTCCGGCATCGCCAGGATCTTCACCACTTCGGCGTTGAGGCGGTCGACGATCGGTTGCGGCGTGCCGGCCGTGGCGTACAGCGCAAACCAGGAAGTGGCTTCATAGCCCGGCACCCCGGATTCGGCCACGGTCGGCACGTTCGGCAGGGCCGGCGAGCGCTTGGCCGAGGTCACGGCGATGGCGCGCAGCTTGCCAGCCTTCACGTGCGGGTACGACGACGGCATGTTGTCGAACATCAGGCCGATCTGGTTGCCCAGCAGGTCGTTGACCGCGGGGGCGCTGCCCTTGTACGGCACGTGCTGGATGTGCAGGTTGGTCATCGAGTTGAACAGCTCGCCCGACAGGTGCATCGACGAACCGCTGCCCGACGAACCGTACGACAGCTTGTCCGGGTTGGCCTTGACGTAGGCGATCAGTTCCTTGATGTTGTTGACCGGCACCTTGGGATTGACCACCACGAGGTTCGGCACCATGGCCACGCGCGAGATCGGCGCGAAATTCTTGACCGGGTCGTACGGCAGCTTGGAGTACAGCGACTGGTTGATGGCGTGGGTACCGATGGTGCCCATGAACAGCGTGTAGCCGTCGCCAGGCGCCTTGGCCGCCAGCGATGCGCCGATATTGCCGCCAGCGCCCGGACGGTTGTCGATCACCACGGGCTGGCCGAGCGCCTTGCCCAGTTGCAGGCCGACGATGCGGGCCAGGATGTCGGTGGTACCGCCTGCCGAGAACGGCACGATCAGGGTGATCGGCTTGGTCGGGTAGGTGCCTTGGGCGAAGGCGCTGCCGGTCACGCCGGCGAAGGTCGCTGCCAGCGCCACGCCAGCAGCCAGCAGGCGCCGGCGCGTATTGGCGTGCGGGGTGCGTGCTTGGGAATCGGATTTCATGTTTGCTCCAGGATAAATCGCTTATCGGCCCGCGCTCGTGGCCCGGGCCGTCATTTTAGTTATTGACTGATGAACTGCTTCGGCGTGATGACGCCGCGGCACCTTGGCCGCGCCCACGCCCCGGGCTTACACGGGGGCGACGCCAAGCGTGGTGCCACCACAAACGTAGAGTACCTGGCCGGTCACGAACCCGTTCTCCGGCGAGAGGAAGAACATCGAAGCGCGCGCGACGTCTTCCGGCGTGCCCATGCGCTTGACCGCGATGCTGGCCAGGATGCGCTTGGTCTGCTCGCTGCCGTCCGGGTTGCTGTTGCGAAACAGCTCGGTGGCGATCGGGCCCGGCGCCACGGCGTTGACGGTGATGCCGTCGCCGCCCAGTTCCATGGCCAGCGTGCGGGTCATGCCGATCAGGCCGGCCTTGGTGGCGGAATACACCACGCGCTCGGGCTTGCCCAGCGCGGCACGCGACGCCATGTTGACGATGCGGCCGAAACCCGCCGCGCGCATCGCGGGCAGGCAGGCCTGGGTCAGCAGCATGGTGGCCTGCAGGTGCAGCCCGACCACGTAGTTGAGGTCTTCGACGCGGGCGGTGTCGGCAGTGCCGGGGCGCGTGGCGCCGGCATTGTTGACCAGCCGCGTGACGGCGAAGCGCGAGACCACCTGCTCGGCCACGGCGCGGGTCGCGGCGGCGTCGGTCAGGTCAGCCTGGAAGAAGGTCATGTTCGGGTGGGACCAGGCGGGGGCGACATAGTCGACATTGACCACCTGGGTCACGCCGTCGGCCAGCAGCATCTCGCTGATGGCGCGGCCGATACCGGAACTTGCGCCGGTAACGTCCGCGGGCGCGCGGCAAGACTGCAGCGATCAGACGCGCTCGATCACCATGGCGATGCCCTGGCCCACGCCGATGCACATCGTGCACAGCGCGAAGCGGCCGCCGGTGCGGTGCAGCTGGTACATGGCGGTGGTGACCAGGCGGGCGCCGCTCATGCCGAGCGGGTGGCCCAGCGCGATCGCGCCGCCGTTGGGATTGACGCGCTCGTCGTTGTCGGCCACGCCCAGTTCGCGCAGCACGGCCAGGCCTTGCGCGGCGAACGCTTCGTTCAGCTCGATCACGTCGATCTGGTCGATGGTCATGCCGAGCTGCTTGAGCAGCTTCTGGGTGGCCGGCGCCGGGCCGATGCCCATCACGCGCGGCGCCACGCCGGCGGTGGCCATGCCGACGATGCGTGCCTTCGGGGTCAGGCCATGCTGCTTGGCGGCAGCTTCGCTGGCCAGCAGGATGGCGCAGGCGCCGTCGTTGACGCCCGAGGCGTTGCCGGCGGTCACGGTGCCGTCGGCGCGGACCACGCCGCGCAGCTTGGCCAGCGCTTCCATGCTGGTGGCGCGCGGGTGCTCGTCACGGTCCACCACGAGCGGGTCGCCCTTCTTCTGGGCGATCGTCACGGCGGTGATTTCCTGCGCCAGCGTGCCGTTGGCCTGCGCGCGCGAGGCCTTTTCCTGGCTGCGCATGGCCATCAGGTCCTGGTCTTCGCGGCTGATCTTGTAGTCGGTGGCGACGTTCTCGGCGGTCTCGGGCATCGAGTCCACGCCGTAGGCCGCGCGCATGGCCGGGTTGATGAAGCGCCAGCCGATGGTGGTGTCGAAGATCTGCGCGTCGCGCGAGAACGCGCTGGTGGCCTTGCCCATCACGAACGGGGCGCGGCTCATGCTTTCCACGCCGCCGGCGAGCATCAGGCCGGCTTCGCCGGACTTGATGGCGCGCGCGGCGGTGCCGGTGGCGTCCATGCCGGAGCCGCACAGGCGGTTGATGGTGGCGCCCGGTACGCTTTGCGGCAGGCCGGCCAGCAGCAGCGACATGCGCGCCACGTTGCGGTTGTCTTCGCCGGCCTGGTTGGCGTTGCCGTAGATGACGTCATCGATGGCGGACCAGTCCAGGTTCGGGTTGCGCGCCATCAGCGCCTTGAGCGGCACCGCGCCCAGGTCGTCCGCGCGCACCGCGGACAGGCTGCCGCCGTAGCGGCCGATGGGGGTGCGGATGGCGTCGCAGATAAAGGCTTCGGTCATGTTGTCTCTCTCTTGCTTGTATGTGAAAGCGTGGTGCGGATGGCGCTTGCCGGTCAGGCGGCGGCCTGCTTGAGCGGCACGCCGGTTACGCCCTGCAGTTCCTCGAAGGACAGGCCTTCGACGAGGTCGCGGGCCACCAGCCCTTCGGGCGTGACGTCGATGGTGGCCAGGTCCGTGTAGATGCGCGTGACGCAGGTCATGCCGGTGAGCGGGTACGTGCATTGCGGCACGATCTTGCTTTCACCCTGCTTGGTCTGGTGCTCCATCATCACGAACACTTGCTTGGCCCCGATGGCCAGGTCCATGGCACCACCCACGGCCGGGATCGCGCCGGGCGCGCCGGTGTGCCAGTTGGCCAGGTCGCCCTTCTCGGACACCTGGAAGGCGCCCAGCACGCAGAAGTCGAGGTGGCCGCCGCGCATCATGGCGAAGGAGTCGGCATGGTGGAAATACGAGCCGCCGGCCTTGACCGTGACCGGCTGCTTGCCGGCGTTGATCAGGTCGCCGTCTTCCTCGCCGGCGGGGGGCGCCTTGCCCATGCCGAGCAGGCCGTTCTCGCTGTGCAGCAGGATTTCACGGTCGGCCGGCAGGTGATTGCCGACCAGGGTGGGCAGGCCGATGCCGAGGTTGACCACGGCACCGTCGGGAATGTCTTTGGCCACGCGGGCGGCCATCTGATCGCGGGTCAGGCGTTGCATGTTCTGGATCTCCTTGTCGCTCAGACGGGGGTCTTGCCGGCGTCGATCTTGACGACGCGCTTGACGAACAGGCCCGGGGTCACGATGTGCTCCGGGTCCAGTTCGCCGAGTTCGACGATCTCGCTGACTTGCACGATGGGGCAATTGGCAGCCATCGCCATGATCGGGCCGAAGTTGCGCGCGGTCTTGCGGTAGGTCAGGTTGCCCCAGCGGTCGGCGCGCTGCGCCTTGATCAGGGCGAAATCGGCGTGGATGGGCTTTTCGAACACATAGCCCTGGCCGTCGATGATGCGGGTTTCCTTGCCCTCGGCCAGCGGCGTGCCGTAGGCGGTGCGGGTGAAGAAACCGCCGATGCCGGCGCCGGCGGCGCGGATGCGCTCGGCCAGGTTGCCCTGCGGCACCAGTTCCAGCTCGATCTCGCCGGCGTGGTAGAGCGAATCGAACACGTAGGAATCGGCCTGGCGCGGGAACGAGCAGATGATCTTGCGCACGCGCTTGGCCTTGAGCAGCGCGGCCAGCCCCGTGTCGCCGTTGCCGGCGTTGTTGTTGACGATGGTCAGGTCGCGCGCGCCCTGGGCGATGAGGGCGTCGATGAGCTGTGCCGGCATGCCGGCCATGCCGAAGCCGCCGATCAGGATGGTGGCGCCGTCGTGGATGTCGGCCATGGCCGCTTCCACCGAGTCGAATAGCTTGTTGATCACTTGCGTTCCAGTTCCGAAAGCCCGGACGAACTACCCGGGACCGGCCGCCAAGGAGGGAACATCAGGCGGCGCAGGAAACGCTGTCTCCGGACAGTCCTGCCGGAAGGGCCATCCGGCCCGCCCGCCCCGCGATTGCCGCAGGAGCGTGCTGCCGGACACGAATCCAACAGAATTTGGTTTTTCTTATTATTCTGGTTTGTTCTAATTGCGAACCTCAATTCGCACAATGAACAGATTACACCCCCGCTCGGAAGGCGGTCAAGGCGCCGGCAAATCGCTTGTGCGTTAGCCGGACACCCCTGCCGCGATGCGGCCCGCGGGCTGGCGGCACGGGTGGCGGCGGGCGGTCTTCGCAGCTTACGCCTTTCCCGTCGCCCCCGGGCCGCTCAGGGCAGTTGCAGTTCCGCCCGGCTGCCGGAGGCGCCGGGCCGGATCTCCAGCCGCACATCGATGCGTTCGCGCAACTCCGCCACATGGGAAATGATGCCCACCAGCCGGCCGGCCTGCTGCAGGTCGATCAAGGTATGGATGGCGAAATCCAGGCTCTCCGGGTCGAGCGTACCAAATCCTTCGTCCACGAACAGCGTATCGAGCTGGATGCCGCCCGAGCGCGACTGCACCACGTCGGCCAGGCCCAGCGCCAGCGAGAGCGAGGCCAGGAAGCCCTCGCCGCCCGACAGGGTATTGGCCGGACGCGCCATGCCCGTGTTGTGGTCGAACACCTCCAGGTCCAACCCGCCCGCCGCGCGCAGGTCGCCTTGCTCGCGCACGCGCTGTAGTTCATAGCGGCTGCGGCTCATGCGCATGAGCCGCAGCGAGGCTGCCTCCAGCACCTCGTCGAGCAGGGTAGCCAGCACGAAGCGCTGGAAAGTGATGCGGCGCGGGTTGTTGCCGTTGGCCACTTCGGCCAGGCGCCCCAGTACCGCGTAGCTGCGCTCGATGTCCGCTCCGTCGCTGGCCAGCCGGTCCAGGCGCCGCTGGCATTGCAGCAGGTTCTCGCGGCCACGGTGCAGGTCGGCCTGCTGGCGCACCAGCGCTTCCAGCGCGCTGGTGGCCTCAGCTTGCACCCGGCGCAGGGTGTCGAGATCGGGTGCCGCCAGGTCGCGCGCGGCGGCGGCAGCGCGCTCGCGGCGATCCGTGGCCGCGGCCAGGTCGAGGTCGAAACGCTGGACACGGGCTTCGAGCTGCACGGACTCCGCCTCCGGCATGCACGCTTCGGCATAAGCCTGCGGCGTGGCAAAGCCGGCCTGGGCCAGCGCGCCCGCGAATGCCGCGTCGGCCTGTTGCTCGCGCAGCGCGCTGCCGGCCATGCTGGCCTGCGCGGCCGCCTGCGCCGCCTGCGCCGCGGCAAGACCGGCGCCGGCCTGCTTGTCGGCAGCCTGGGCGGCCGCCAGCGCGGCATCGCATGCGGCCAGTTCGTGTCGTGCCTGCTCCAGCGCGCGCGCGAGCTGTTCCGGCTCGCGCCGCTCCGGCGGTACCTGTTCGCTGGCTGCCTGCCACTCGCCCTGCAGCCTGGCGTGGCCTTGCGCCGCATCCTGCGCGGCGGCATCGGCGGCGCGAATGGCGGCTTCGGCCGCGGCCAGCGCGCCACGCTGGCGCTCAAGTTCCGCGGCCAGTGCCTGGCGCTGCGCCGCGGCGGCCTGCGCGGCTTGCTGCTGCGCGCGCAGCGCCTTGCCGGCCTCGGCAAGCGCGTGCCTGGCGGCATCGGCATCCGCTGCCGCGTTGGCCGGCATGCCGGGGGCGTCGACGGCCGCGCGCGATTCTTCCAGCTGATCCTGGCGCAGCGTCAGTGCCGCCAGCGCGCCCTGCGCAGCGGCGGACGCCGCGTGCGCGGCCTGGTCCGCCAGCCGCGCGTCCTCGCGCGCCTGGTCCAGGACCTCGTCCGCCACCGGTGCATCGAACTGCAGGGCGCGTTGCGGATGGGCGGCACTGCCGCAGACCGGGCATGCCTCACCGGAGCGCAGGCTGGCCGCCAGCCGCGCCGCCTGCCCGGCCCGCCAAGCCTGCTCGGTCTCGCGCAAAAGCAGGGCCGCGGCCGACTGCCGCGCGGCGGCTTGCTGCGCCGCGTGCTGTGCGGCCTCGGCTTGGCGCCGGGCCTGTCCCGCCTGCGCCAGGGCGGTGGCGTATTTGTCCAGCGTGGTGCCCTGCCGGCCCAGATCCGCCTGCTTGAGCAGGATCGTCTCCAGGCCCTGCGCGCCGGCCTCGGCCTGGGCCAGGCCGGCTTCGGCCTGGCGCATCGCAAGGGCAGCCTGTTCCTGCGCACGCGCGGCATCCGCGTGCGCCGCTGCCGCGCGTGCCTGCCCGGCAGCGGCGCGCTGCAGTGCGGCCTGCAATGCGCCCAGGCGTTGCGCCTGCGGCAGCATGGCCTCCAGCTCCGCCACCTGCTTCTGCATCTGCTGGCGCTCGCCGATGCGCGCGGTCTGCACGGCGAGCGCGGCGGCCGCGCGCGTGGAAACGGCGGCGCAAGCGCTGGCGTGCTCGCCGGCGCTTGCCAGGGCCAGTTGTGCCTGCCGGTGCTCCTGCGCAGCCTGCGCGAGATGCTGCTCGAGGGGCCGCACCTGCGCGGCCCTGCGTGCCGCGCGCAGGCGTTCGCGCTGTTCCGCCACCTCAGCCTGCCGTGCCGCGAGCACCGCGTGGGCCGCCTCGGCTTCGCGTTGCTCGCGCAGGCGTGCGTCGGCCTGTTCGCCCTGCTGGGTCGCCAGCCTGGCATGCTCGAGCGCAGCGCGCGCGACGCCCTCGCGTTGCCCGAGTTCATCGAGTTGCGCCTGCAACGCCGCCACCTGCTCGCGCAGCGCCGCCACGGAATCGAGCTGATATTGCTGCAGCAAGGCGGACTGCTCGATACGCAGCCGTTCCGCCTGCTGGCGTATGCCCGCGGCCTGGGCCTTGAGCAGTTCCTCCACGCGGCGGTACAGCTCGGTGCGGAACAGGCGCTCGAGGATCGCCTGGCGGCTCTTGGAGTCCGCCGTCAGCAGCTCGCGGAAACGCCCCTGCGGCAGCACGATGACCTGGCGGAACTGACTACTGTCGAAGCCAAGCAGGTTGCGCACGAACTCGTCCACCCGGTTCGGCTGGCTGGCCTTGCTGGTCCAGCCGGCCTCGTCCATGCTGTCGAGCTGGGCCTTGGGGGTTTCCTTCACGATGCCGTCGCCGCGCAGCTTGGGGCGGTCCTGCGCGGGCGAGCGCGTGACCCGGTAGCGCTGCGCGCCCAGGCTGAACTCGAAGGTCACCTCGGTACGCAGGCCCGCCTCGGCGTTGGCGCTGCGCATGTCCTGCGCACTGCGCTCGCCGCCCGAGGTATCTCCATAGAGCGCAAAGCAGATGGCGTCGAGCAAGGTGGTCTTGCCGGCGCCGGTGGGACCGTGGATCAGGAAGAACGCCTGCTCGCCGAGCCGGCTGAAATCGATCTCCTCGCAGGCGGCGAACGGACCGAACGCCTGCAGCTTCAGGTGCAGCGGTCTCATGCGGACTCCCGGTCGGCGGCGGCAATGCCCTCCAGCACCTGCGTGAGCGCATGGCGCTTGCCCTCGTCGAGTTCTTCGTCGGCGACCTCCCGGAAGAAACTGGCGAACAGCTCGCCGGTGTCGAGCTGGCGCAAGCGCCGGCCCGCGGCGCTTGCCTCGCCGGAGCGCGACAGCACCGCACGCTCGATCGCAAGCGCATTGGGATAGGCCTGGCGCAGGCGAGCCATCGGATCGAGCAAGGCGCCCGTATCCGTCAGCACCGCGTGGATATAGTCGTCGCGCCGCGGATCGGCCGCGCCCTGCGCAACGAGCGCGGCCAGCTCGCCTTCGAGGATGCGCAGCTCGCGCCGGGGCGCCAGGGCGATGGTCTCGATGGCGACGGCACCGTCGGCACCCAGCTCGATCATGGAGACCGATTTCGCATGCGCGGCCTCCGACAGCGAATACTTCAGCAGCGAGCCGGAATAGTGGATGCGTTCGCCCAGCGTCTGCGGCCGGTGCAGATGCCCCAGCGCCACCAGGTCGAAGCCGTCGAACACGCCCGCGGCAATGGCGCCGCTGCCGCCCACCGAGAGGGGCCGCTCGGATTCGCTGGCCTCGCCGCCGATCACGAAGGCATGCGCCACCACCACCGACCGCGCATGGGCCGGATGCGTGGCGCGGATCGCATCGAGGCGGGCGGAGATGGCCGCTTCGTGACCCGGCATTTCCACGCCGAAGGTATCGCGCACCGTGGCGGGCTCGGCATAGGGCAAGGCATAGATGCGCACTTCGCCATGCGCGTCGGACAAGGTCACGCAGGCGGCGTCGCGCTCGGTACGGCCCGCCACGTGCAGGCCCTGCGCGGTCAGCAGCCGCGCGCCGAAACCAAGCCGCTGCGCGCTGTCGTGATTGCCGGCGATCATCACCACCGGCACGCCCGCGTCCACCACGATGCGCGCCAGCACGTCGTCCAGCAGCGCAACCGCCTCGGGCGGCGGCACCGCGCGATCATAGACGTCACCGGCGATCAGCACCGCATCGGGCTTGCGCTCGCGGACCAGCGCCACGAACTGATCGAGCACCCAGGCCTGGTCTTCAAGCAGGCTGCGCGCATGGAAGACGCGCCCGAGATGCCAGTCGGCAGTGTGAAGAAAACGCAATATGGAATCCCTGTGCGGGCCCTTCCTGGGCCCTTCATGAGCTCTTGGCGAGCCTTGTGCGAAACGCGGGCCCGTGTTGGCCGGCCGCGGCAGGCGACATGATAAACGCCCGGCGCGGCGTTCAGCTCCGGTTCAGCGCGTGCTCCGCACAATGCACAAATGCTGGTGCAAGGGCGCCAGCCCACGGCACGCCGGGCCAATCCCATGCCCGGCCATGCAAAACCAGGAGAACAAGATGAAACGCATTCTGATCGCAGCCGCACTTGCAACCGCAGCCATGGCCGCGCAAGCGCAATACACCGGGCCGTCCACCGTGCCGGGCGCCACCGTCAAGAGCCTGCAGGCGCAAGGCAAGGACGACCAGCCGGCGGTCCTCACCGGGCAGATCGTCAGCAGCATCGGCGACGAACTCTACAGCTTCGATGACGGCACCGGGCGGATGCGGGTCAAGATCAAGCACAAGCTGTGGCCGGCCGGGCAGCCTGTCGGCGCGGCCACCAAGGTAGAGCTGACCGGTGAATACGACAAGGACTGGGTGGGCGAGCCCAAGTTCAAGGTCAAGCAGATCCGCCTGCTCTGACCCGGCGGGCCTGCCGCTGAAAGACAAGAAGCCCGGCGCGCTCGCGTCGGGCTTCTTGTCTTCAGGGCGTTGCTGCCGGCAAGGTGCCGGGCGTTATTCCTGGATGTTGGCTTCGCTGACGATCTTGCGGTACGCCTCGGTCTCCCTGGCAATGAAGGCGCGGAACGCCGTGGCATCCTTGGCGTCGATATCGACGCCTGCCTCGGACAGCTTGTTCTTCACCTCGGGCGCGTTGATGGCACGCGCCAGCGCGTCAGACAGCTTGTCGGTCACGGCCTTCGGCGTGCTGGCCGGCGCGAACAGCCCGAACCACAGACGCATGTCGACGCTGGCCATGGCCTTGTTCTCCGCCAGCGCCGGGATATTGGGCGCCGCATGCGAGCGCGTGGCGGAGGTCACGCCGATGGCCTCCAGCTTGCCGGACTTGATCTGGGGCAGCGCGGTGGACAGCACCAGCACGCCCAGCTCGATCTGGTTGGCCATCAGGTCGGCGATGGCGGGCGCGCCACCCTTGTACGGCACGTGGGTCATATTGACCTTGCTGGCGGCGCGGATCAGTTCGCCCGACAGGTGCAAGGGCGTACCGATGCCCGAGGTGCCGTAGTTCACCGGCTTCTTGCTCTTGGCCAGTGCCAGGAAGCCGTCCACGCCGTGGATGCCGGACTGCGCGCCGGATACCAGCACCATGGGCTGCGAGCCCACCATGCGCAGCGGTGTCAGGTCGCGCTGGCCGTCATATCGGATCTTCGGGTTGGTCAGCCTGGCGATCGAGATTTCGCTGTTGGAGCCCAGCAGCAGCGTATAGCCGTCGGCCGACCCGTTGATGGTCTTGATCGCGCCGATGGTCCCGCTGGCGCCGGGCGCGTTGTCCACCACCACGGAGACGCCGAGATCCTGCCCGAGGCGCTGGCCCAGGACGCGCGCCACCAGATCGTTGCTGCCGCCGGCCGCGTAGGGCACGATGATGGTGATGGGCCGGTCGGGATACCCGGCCGCGGCGACAGGCGCGGCGGCGACGGCGAAGGACAGCGAGACGGCGGCGGACAGCACCGCGGCGAGGGACTTGTTCATCGGATTCCTTTCCTGCGCCTGTGAGGGCGCGCTTGCTATATATCTTGCGTAATGCGGGGGGAGATCAACGAGCAGCCCGATGATCGCCACGCCCTGGTGCGGGCCGCAATATACATGCCATCCAAAAATCTAGCCAAGTATCGTTTACGAGACCAAACTGGACCCATCCGGTCATCTTCCGCACCAGATTTGTTCAAGAGCCGCGAAGGAAGCGCAAAGCCTTTGCACCCGCCATGCGCGCGACGCGCGGGAAAGAAACGGCGTCGGGCGGCCTCGATGCCGCCTGCGGTGTGGCATGCACTGCCTGCCAGCACTCGCCATCCCGGGATCTTGCATGCTAGGATAGGCCATGTCTTCTTTTTGAGATTTTCAGGATGGATGCTCCGCTCGCTGCCGGGATGCCCGTCGATTTCGTGGAAATCGGCAACCGCCTGCGCGCCTATCGCCTGGGCGCGGGCATGCGAGCCGAGGCCATTGCCGAACAGCTCGGGGTCTCGCGCGCCGCCATCTACCGCATGGAAAAGGGCGACATCGTCAAGATCGAAACGCTCGGGCGGCTGGCCCAGTTGCTGGGCACGTCGCTGGCATCGATGCTCGGCGTGGAGTCCGAGTACTACCACTCGGCGGTCGCATATATCGAACGGATGCGCCAGCTCGAGCACGGCGCCACCCGCATCCTGGCGCATTTCGAGCCGATCTCCTACCTGCTGACCTCGCCGGACTACGCCGGTCATCTGCGGCAGATGCTGGCGGAGAGCCCGCAGCCGGCGCCGCAGCCCACCATCGATGCGCTGCTGGCGCTGCTCGAAGAGCGCAAGCAATCGTTCGCGCGCAGCGTGCCGCCCATCACCAGCCTGATCGACCTGCGCTCGCTGGAGCGCTTCGTGCATTTCGGACTGGTGGGGCGCCTGGACCTGCCGCCCGCGGTGCGCATGGAACGCTCGCTGGCGGCGCGGCGCGAGATCGAGCGGGTCATCGCACTGCTCGACGCGCAGCCGATCGGCCTGCAGATCGGCATCGTCGACGGCAGCATGCCCAACGTGACGTTCCAGGTCTTCGAGCGGCCGGGCCGGGCGTATGTGGCGACCAGTCCCTTCCGCTTTGGCGAGTTTCCCAATGTGTCGACCGGCATCGCCACGGTCACCGCCGCGCCCGAGGCCGTGCGGCTCTACACGGCCATGGTCAACGATCTGTGGCAACGCGCCTACAAGGGCAGCGACGGCGCCGCGCTGCTGCGGCGCATGCTCAACAGCGTATAGCCCGGCCTCCACGGAATCCTGCGGACTCTCTTTCACAGACTTTCACAGGCTTTCACAGACGCTCTCTTCGCGTAGTCTTTGTTCAACCGACCCAGCCTTCACTCACCGCATTGCGCCATGACGCTTGAAACCACGCTCCAGCAATTCCAGGATTCGCTCCCCGGCACCGACGCCTTCGTGGCGGTCAAGAACGCCACCCGCGACCTGATCGATACCGATCCCGCCCACGCCGCGGCCTACTTCCTGCTGTACGGCTTCGCCCGCTCCTACGTGCTGCTGTACGAGGACCAGGCCGTCACCATGGAGTTCGCCGAAGCGGCCAAGCAGGAGCTGCTCGGCTATATGCAAGGCATCGCGCGCGCGCTGCACGGCGATGTCGCCGCGCAGGTGGCCGAATTGAACCGCGTCGTCAGCACCTACCAGCGCGGCAAGAAGACGTTCTGAGGCGCGGCCTGCCTTGCGGGGAGATCGGGCTCAGGCGGGCCCGGTCTCGTTGTCCGCGATCCGGAACTTGCGCATCGTCTCCCACCGTACCTTGCGGCTGATGCCGAGGCTGGCGGCCGTATCCTGGCGACGCCAGCTGTTGCCAACCTGCGCGGCCACGATACGGCGGTGCTCCCCGGTCTCGCCGCGCCAGCCGGCATTGCGCTCGTTGCCGTCGAAGGCGCCCGGGCGCAGGTCGGGGCCCGAACGCACTGACTCGTATCAGTTCGAGTAAATATCGAAAGACAGAAGTTTCCGCAGCGCTTTGCAGCGAAATCCTACGATTTGATGGTTGTGGTGCAGGTGACAATGGATCGCATCTGCTTTCAGTGGAACCACGAAACCATGCAAGGCGCTGCGTTCGTTTCGACTGACCGAATGACGGGCCAACCCAGGCGCCTGCTCCATTCATCCCCTCGACCGGCGTCATGCCGGTCGCCCAGTCCGGGCTGCCATCCGCCCGTCTGCGCGCCTCGTCTCCCTCCCGCCAGCTCCATTCGGCGGGCGCATCCCCCTTGCCTGCGACGCACCTGATGCCAGGCCCCACCGCGTAACTCACCCGATAAATGTAACGTTTTCGCTACACATCGTTCGAATGTATGTCTTGACGGACATATAACATAAAATGATAATTACTCTCATTCGTACTACCATTCAATAAAACAGAGGTAATCGTGCAGACTGTTGTCGCCATCGATAAAAGCAAGAGATCTAACGCCATCCCCCGCCTTTCCGGCGCGGTCGGCATGGCGGTCGCAGCCGCTCCGGTGGCGGCGCAGACCACGGGCAATACCGCGTCGCACGTGGAATTGCCGCAAGTGACGGTGAGTGGTGCCGCCGACAGCGGCTTCAAGGCAGACACGGCTTCCTCGATCAAGACGCCCGCGGCACTGCTCGATACCCCGAAGTCGATCACCGTCATCCCCCAGGAAGTGATCCAGAGCACTGCTTCGACCAGCCTGAGCGAAGTGCTGCGCACCGTACCCGGCATTGCATTCGGTGCCGGCGAAGGCGGCAACCCGGTGGGTGACCGCCCGTTCATCCGCGGCTACGACGCGCAGGCAAGCACCTTCCTCGATGGCTTCCGCGATATCGGTTCGCAAAGCCGCGAGCTGTTCAATGTGGAGTCGGTGGAAGTCACCAAGGGCCCGGCCGGCGCCTACGACGGCCGCGGCTCCGCGGGCGGCAGCATCAATATCGTCAGCAAGGCGCCCAAGCTGACCAGCTTCGCCGAAGGCAACGTCAGCCTCGGCAACGCCGACTACAAGCGCGGCACCGCCGACGGCAACTGGAAGTTTGCCGACCACGCGGCGTTCCGCCTGAACGCGATGTACCACGATGCCGACGTGCCCGGCCGCGACGCCACGCACGCCAACCGCTGGGGCTTCGCGCCGTCGGTCGCGTTCGGGCTGGGTACCGACACGCGTCTGACGCTGTCGTACTACCACATGCAGTCGGACGACATCCCCGACACCGGCATCCCTTACAACAACCCCACGTTCAACGCCCGCACCGATGGCCGCCCGCGCACGCGCCTGGCCGGCGACGGCTCGCCCGTGAACGTGCCGCGCAATACGTACTACGGCCTGCTGGACCGCGATTTCCGCAAGGACAAGGCCGACATGGGCACGGTGCGCTTCGAGCACGATTTCAGCCCGGCGCTGAAATTCCGCAACCAAACCCGGTTTGCGCGCACCACGCAGGACTATATCTGGACGCAGCCTGACGACAGCCAGGGCAACATCTACTACGACATGGTCTGGCGCCGCGTCAACACGCGCGTCGCTACCGCGAAGACCATCGCCAACCAGACCGACCTGTCCGGCGAATTCGCCACCGGCACCGTCAAGCACAAGTACGCCTTCGGCGTGGAGTTCGGGCAGGAAAAGAGCGAGAACGACAGCTATACCGTGGCCACCGGCAGCAACCGCTGCCCCAGCGGTCCCGGCGCCGCCGGCGGCTACAACTGCACCACGCTGTTCAACCCGAACCCGAACGATCCGTGGGCTGGTTCGATCACGCGCGCGAACAACCCGACCAACTCCAAGACCACCACCAGTTCGGTCTACGCCTTCGACTCGATCGAGCTGAGCAAGCAATGGCTGTTCAATGGCGGCGTGCGCTTCGATCATTACACCGCCAACTTCCAGGCCGCCCGCGCAGCCAACGGCACGCGCGCCGAATACTCGCGCAACGATAACCTGTTCAACTACCAGTTCGGGCTGGTGTTCAAGCCGGTGGACAACGGCAGCATCTACATTTCCTACGGTACCTCGTCCACGCCGGCCGGCTCCTTCCTGTCCCAGGGCAGCGACGGCAATGCGCTGGCGCCGGACCGCGCCGGCAATCGCGGCGACCAGCTCGCCCCTGAAAAGAACCGTGCCGTCGAACTCGGCACCAAGTGGGACGTGCTGAACAAGCGCCTGCAACTGACCGCGGCCATCTTCCGCGTGGAGACCACCAATGCCCGCATCGTCCAGCAGGATGGCACCGCGGTCATGGCCGGCAACAAGCGCGTGGACGGGGTCGAGCTCGGCTTCGCCGGCAATGTCACCGACAAGTGGGCGGTGTTCGGCGGCTATACCCACCTGAAGAGCGAGCTGCGCAAGAACGGCGGCTCCGGGATTGCCTTCGGTGCCACCGACGGCCAGTCCTTCCCCAACACCCCGGCGGACAGCTTCAGCGCATGGACCACCTACCAGGCCATGCCCAAGCTCACGGTGGGCGGTGGCGCGTACTACGTGTCGAAGATCTGGGGCAGCGAAGCCACCAACAAGTGGGTGCCCTCGTACTGGCGCTTCGACGCCATGGCCGCGTACCGCATCAACAAGAACGTGGGCCTGCAGCTCAACCTGCTGAACCTGACCAACAAGGTCTACTACAACCAGGCCTACGCCAGCCACTACGCGTCCATCGCGCCGGGGCGCGCGGCAATCGTGAACCTCAACGTGCGCTACTGAGTCCGCGCTGGCCCGCGGCCGCGGCCGGCGAACCGGCACCGGCCTGACACGGCACATCGCCCCGCGCGGCGCGGTGTGCCGTTTTTCCTTTCACTCTTCGCATGGACACACTGCCCTTTCGCATCGCCTCCCCCGGCGAACTGGACCAGCTCGGCGCTGCCGGGCTGGCCGGCAAACTGCGCGAGCCCGCGCACCTGGCGCTGCCCTGGCTGGGCGGCGCGGCGGTGCAAGGCAACCTCGACGCGCAGATGATCCTGGGCCAGTGGTTTCTCGCCGGCCACGGCGTGCCGCGCGACGAGGCCCGCGCCTTCGCCTGGTTCAAGTACGCGGCCCATGCCGGACACGCGGGCGCCGCCAACCTGGCGGGGCGCTGCTACGAAAACGGCTGGGGCACCACGCAGGACGATCACGCGGCCGCGCAGTGGTACACGCTGGCGGCGCAACGCGGCTCCGAATGGGGCATGTACAACCTGGCCACCGCGCTCGTGCTCGGCCGCGGCATCGCCGCCAGCCGCACCGACGCGCTGGCGTGGTACGAGCGCGCCGCCGGCATGGGACATGCCAAGTCGCTCAATATCGTGGGCGGCTTCTACGAAGACGGCTGGGAAGTCGAACGCGACGCGGCCATGGCGATGGATTACTATCGCCGCGCGGCCGTAGCCGGCGACTTCCGTGGACAGTTCAACTACGCGCGCGCGCTCGCCCTGTGCGGCAAGGATGGCGAAGCCATCCGCTGGGTACGCGAGGTACCGCGGACCGCCAATGCCCCCTTTATCGAGAAGATGCTCGCGTTCCTGCGCGACGCGCCCGATGCCGCCCTCAACCGGCTGTTCGGCCATGCGGACGCCGCCGCGCGGGCACTCAGCTCACGCGGAAACCAATCTTCAGCGTGACCTGGAAGTGCGCCACCTTGCCGTCGGCGATATGGCCGCGTGTCTCTACCACTTCGAACCAGTCGATATGCTGGATGGTCTCGCTGGCCTTTTCGATGGCGCTGCGGATCGCCGCATCGCAACTGTCCGGCGAGGAGCCCACGATCTCGACCAGCTTGTAAGTGTGGCTTGACATGTCCGTCTCCTTGGCGTTCGTTGGCCGCAAGTTATACCGGCGCCCCGGGGCATCCCGGCGCGCCAGATACGCCTCTTCATCATAGGCAGCGGGCACGGCAAAGCCCAAGCGAGAGGAGCATGCGCGGTGGGGCGGCGGCTTGCGCCGCTTGCGGCATACGAGAATCCGGGCGGCAAGGTTCATGCCACTATGACCTGCGGCATGGCGACGGCGCGCGCGTTCGTGCATAGTCGACGCGAACTGTTGCAGGGCGCGTGAATCAGATGAATGGGGCGGCGAAAGTGTTTGTCCTTTCCGCCACATACGTTCTACCTTACGAATGTGCGCCCTGCCTTTTCGGAGACCGCAATGGCAATACGCTCCACCGCTTCACACAGCACCGCCCAGCTAAGACGGCTGGTCGGACAACTGCAGGCTGAAGTCGACTCCCTCGATCACCTGGCCATTTTCGATGCCGAGACGCAGACCGCGCTGGGCCTTGCGCGCGACCGCCTAACGCAAGGCATCGAAGCCATCGAAGACGCCATCCAGAGCCTGCGCACGCTGCAGCAGGTCCGCCCTTCGGGCATGCGAACCCGCAAGACACCGCGCGCCGCCTGACACGGCAGCCGCGCTGTCCCGCCGCCCGGTCACCGGCTCAGAATTCCTGTACCGCCGGGCGCAGCACGATCTCGTTGATATCCACGTCCGCCGGCTGCTCGATGGCGTATGCAATCGCGCGCGCCACCGAATCCGCCGGAATCGCCTGCTGGTAGAACTCATTGACCGCCTGCGTGCTCTGCGCGTGGCTGCTGCCGAGCTTGAGTTCGGAGTCGACCGCGCCCGGCGAGATCACGGTGGTGCGGATTGCGCCGCCCACCTCATGGCGCAGCCCTTCGGAAATGGCGCGCACCGCGAACTTGGTGCCGCTATAGACAGTGCCGCCCGGGCTGAAGACCTTCACGCCGGCAACCGAGGCGATGTTGATGAAATGCCCCGCGCCCTGCTTCTGGAAGACCGGCAGCGCCGCGGCAATGCCGTACAGCACGCCCTTGATATTGATGTCGATCATGCGGTCCCACTCGTCGACCTTGCCCTCGCTCATCGGGGCGATCGCCATCAGGCCGGCATTGTTGACCATCACGTCGACGCGGCCGAAGGCGGCCACGGCTTTCTCCACCAGCGCCTGCACGTCCGCGCGGCGGCTGACGTCCACCACGGCGGTCTCCGCGCGCCCACCCTTGGCGCGAATCTCCGCTGCCAGCGCTTCCAGGCGGTCGCCGCGGCGCGCCGCCAGCACCAGGGAGGCACCTGCCCCGGCCAGGTGGCGCGCGGTTGCCTCACCCAGTCCGCTGCTTGCGCCGGTGATGACGACGACTTTTCCTTCGATACCCTTGCTCATGCTCTTGCTCCGTGGAATGCAAGCGTGGTGCCTGCCGACGAAGTCATTATGTCTGGCGCATGAATCAACAAAAATGGAAATGTTTTGATTTCAGAATTCCAATAATTGGAATACCAGAGATGGCCGCTCAGGACGCATGCGCCGCGGCCATATTGCCGAAATAGGCGACCAGCGCATCGAATACCAGCCGGATGCGCATCGGCACGGGACTGCGCCGCGACCGGTAGATATACAAACCCCATGGCGCCGGCGCGTAGCGTTCCAGCACGCTGGCCAGGCGGCCCGAGCGCAGGTGAGGCTGGGCGAGGTAGTCTGGCAGCTGACCGTATGCGAGGCCCGAGAGGATGGCCTCCATCTCGGTCTCGGGATCGTCGCTGAGGAAGGCCGGCGAGCGCGGCGTGAACTGCTCGCCCTGGGCGAAGTACCAGGGCCAGGCGCGGCCGGTGCTGCGGTCGATCAGGCCGGTGACAGGCAATGCCGCCAGGTCGGCGAGGCCGGCGGGCTTGCCCACCCGCGCGATCAGCTCCGGCGTGCCCACCACATGGAAGGCCACGCGGGTGGTCATGCGCGCCACCAGGCGCTGGTCGCGGAACATGCCCAGGCGCAGGCCGATATCGATCTCGTCGTCCACCACGTCGGCAATCTGGTCGGACAGCCGGATGTCCAGCGTGATGCCGGGATGCGCCAGGGCCAGTGCCCGCAGCGCCACCAGCAGGTGTTGGCGGCCCAGCGTGCTGGGCGCGGTAATGCGCACGACGCCCTTGAGCTCGCTGTCGGAGCGGCTGGCCGGATGCGCGAACAGGCTGTCCACGTCGAGCAGCGCCGCGCGGGCGCGCTCGGCCAGCCGTTCGCCCGCGGCCGTGATGCGGATCTGGCGCGTGTTGCGGTGGAACAGTGGCTCGCCGACCGCCTCTTCGAGATCCTGGATGGCGCGCGTCACGGTCTGCGGCGACGTGCCGAGCCGCGCGGCAGCCGCCTTGAACGACGCCGACTCCGCCGCCGCGCAGAAGATCCTCAGCATTTCGAGCCGGTTGAGCATGGTTGTGTGGACGCCTTGTATGCGTGCGCGTGACGATGACGCGAAAGCGCGATTATAAAAGGCGCCGGCCACCGCGCCATGCCGCACTGCGCGGCACTCTGGCAGAATGCGCGACGCCCGCGGCCCGGGCAGCTTGCAAGCCCGGGTGCCGCATGGCCTGCCACTGCGCCCTTGCGGCCGCCTTGCGCGGGCTGCCCGTTTCCCGACACGAAGAATGAAGACAGCAACAACACTAGCGACGATCACGACAAAAGCAGCAGCAACCGTGCTGACGACCCTGTTCCTTGCCGTGGCGGCAGCAGTCGCGCCGCCCGCCATGGCCAAGTCCCGCGGCATGGACATGGATGCCGCGCCGGCACCGCGCGCAGCCGGCGCCAGCGCGCCCGGCTTTGCGCAATGCCCCCAGTTCTTCGCCCGCAGCGCCGCGCCCAGGGTGCAGAGCGACCCGCAGATCAAGGCGCGCGAACTTTGCTACGACGCCTTCGCCGTGCTCCACTCCGGCCGCAGCAAGACGCCGTTGTACGTGGCCGAGCGGCTGTCGCGCAGCCAGCTGATCGACGCGAAGGACGAGGAACGGACCGACCGCTTCTTCGCCGACGCGCGCCTGCCGCGCGCCGAACGCGCCGAACTCGATGACTACAAGGGCAGCGGCTACGACCGCGGCCACCTCTCGCCGGCGGCCGACCAGCCGACCGCCCAGGCCATGGCGCAGAGTTTCTCGCTCGCCAACATGGTTCCCCAGGCACCGCAGAACAATCGCAAGGCGTGGGCCTCCATCGAGAAGGCGACGCGCAAGTACGCCTTGCGTGCCAGCGGCGATGTGTACGTGATCTCCGGCCCCTTCTTCGAAGGCAAGGTCCAGACCATCGGCAACGACAACGTCTGGGTACCCAAGTATCTCTACAAGCTGGTCTACGACCCGTCGGCCAACCGCGCGTGGGCGCACTGGATCGAGAACACCGACGAAGCCCGGCCGGGCAAGCCGATTTCCTACAGTGAACTGGTCCGGCGCACCGGCATCGAGTTCCTGCCGGGCGTGCGCCTGGCGGACTGAGGAAGGGCCGATGGCGGCGCGCCTTGCCGGCCGCGTACCTGAAAGCCGCGAAAGTGGCACACTGGCGGTTTGCCGCGGCACCGGCGGGCCAGCCAGCCTGTCACGGCGCCGCCGCATCGCCACGCTAGCCTTGCCTGGCCTCACCTCTGTTATCTGTCTCACTAACGATGGAGCAAGCCCCCATGTCGAACAATAGCCAATGGATCCGCGTCGAAACCGAAGGCGGCGCCTTCGATGCCTACCTTGCCCTGCCGCCGGCCGGCAAGACCGCCAACGCGTCCGGGATCGTGCTGGTGCAGGAGATCTTCGGCGTCAATGAACATATCCGCGCCGTGGCGGACCAGTACGCGCTCGATGGCTACGTGGTGCTGGCTCCCGACGTATTCTGGCGCCAGGCGCCGCGCGTCGAGCTGGGCTACTCCGGTGACGACATGGCGCGCGCCATGGAACTGCGCCAGAAGGTCGACGTGGAGCTGGCGCTCAAGGATCTCGCCGCCACCGCCGGGGCGCTGCGCGCGCAGATCGGCGCGGGCGGCAAGATTGCCGCGGTGGGCTACTGCTTCGGCGGCCTGCTGTCCTACCTGAGCGCCGCGCGCGGGCTGGTCGACGCAGCCGTGCCGTACTATGGCGGCGGCATCCAGAACAACCTGCACGAGGCCGCCAATATCAAGGTGCCGGTGCAGTTCCACTACGGCGCGCTCGACGCGCACATCCCGGCTGAGGCCGTCGAAAAGGTGCGTGCGGCCGTGGCGGGCAACCCGCGCGCGGAAGTCCATGTGTACCAGCAGGCCGACCACGGCTTCAACTGCTGGGCGCGCGGCTCCTATCACCAGCCTTCGGCAGTGCTCGCGCATGGCCGCGCACTGACCTTCCTGGCCGGCGCGCTGTAAGCCGCGCAGCGTCGCACCTCGGCAGCCAGCCGGCTGCATGCCCGCGCCACGATGCTCCCGGCGCGGGCCGTCCCTCCTCTCGCACCGCGTCTCCGCCCGCGCCCACCCCCTCCCCGGTGTGCCTTGCACCGAATCCCTGCGGCCCGTATGCTGGCCGACGTTCGCCGACGCCGCCGACCTTGCCGCCATCGCGCTGCGCGCGCCCTGGCGCGAGCCGGGCGGCAGCGGCTCAAGACTTGCTGGACCTTAACGACAAGACGGAGACCACCATGCAGTCAGAGCAGCAGCGCGTCCTGCGCAACACCATCCCCGATGCCCTTGCCCGCGCGGTACGGCGCAGCCCCGGCAAGACCGCGCTGCGCTTCGGCGAACGCAGCTGGAGCTATCGCGAGCTCGAAGCGGCCAGCGCCAGCGTGGGGGCCGCGCTGCAGCGCTGGGGGCTGCGTCYGGGCGACCGCGTGGCGGCGTTCGGCAAGAATTCCGATGCCTATGTGCTGCTGTGGCTGGGCTGCCTGCGCGCCGGGCTGATCCATGTACCGGTGAATTTCTCGATGACGCGCGGCGAGGTGGAGTACATCGTCAGCCAGTCCGGCGCCAGCGCGCTGTTTGCCGATCCGGCGCTGGTGCCGCTGGTGGACGGCCTGCCCTGCAACGTGACTGGCAGCCTGTATGGCGGAGGCCCGCACGATGTGCTGGCCGCCGCCGATGGGGCCGCCGGCGCGATCCTCGCCACGCTGGACGAAGCCATGCCGGCGCAGATCCTCTACACCTCGGGCACCACCTCGGCGCCCAAGGGCGCGGTGCTAACGCATCGCGCCTTGCTGGCCGAGTACATGAGCGCCATCGCCACCTGCGATATCAAGGCCGAAGACTATTCGCTGGCGGCGCTGCCGCTCTACCACTCGGCGCAGATGCATGTGTTCCTGATGCCGCTGCTGCTGATGGGCGGCACCTGCCTGCTGGCGCAGGCCCCCGAGCCGGGCTTCTGCCTGCGCACGGTGCGCGAGGCCGGCATCACCAGCTTCTTCGCGCCGCCCACGGTCTGGATCTCGCTGCTGCGCCACGCGGAGTTCGATCCGCGCCAGCTTGGCAGCCTCACCAAGGCCTACTACGGGGCGTCGATCATGCCGTTGCCGGTGCTACAGGAGTTGCGCGAACGCCTGCCCGCGCTGCGCCTGTTCAACTGCTACGGGCAGAGCGAGATCGGGCCGCTGGCCACCGTGCTGGGGCCGGAAGAGCATCGCGAACGGCCAGCCTCCGCGGGTCGCCCGGTGCTCAATGTGGAAACGCGCATCGTCGACGAGACGATGCGCGATGCGCGCCCCGGTGAGCTTGGGGAGATCGTGCACCGCTCGCCGCAGTTGCTGACCGAATACTGGGACAAGCCGGAGCAGACCGCCGAGGCGTTCGGCGGCGGCTGGTTCCATTCCGGCGACCTGGGCTATATGGACGAGGAAGGCTATCTCTATGTGGTCGACCGCATCAAGGACGTGATCAATTCCGGCGGCGTGCTGGTCTCGAGCCGCGAGGTCGAGGAGTGCCTGTACCAGCATGCGGCAGTGGCGGAAGTGGCCGTGTTCGCCCTGCCGCATCCGAAGTGGGTGGAGGCGGTGGCCGCCTGCGTGGTGCTAAAGCGCGACGCGCACGCAGGCGAAGAAACGCTGCTCGCCCATGCGCGCGCGGCGCTGGCGCCGTTCAAGGTGCCCAAGCGCATCGTGTTCGTGGCGGACCTGCCGCGCAACACGGCAGGCAAGCTGCTCAAGCGCCAGCTGCGCGAGGATTACGCCAGCCTGTTCAGCGCCTGATGCCGCCGCGCCGTCAGTACGGCATCGCCACGCCGTTCTGCACCTTGACCCGGTCGCCGTTGCGCAGGTTGTACGGCGTCGACTGGGTCAGCGTGAGATAGCCGTTGTCGGTGGTGCGCACGCGGATGCGGTAAGCCGGCGGCGCCGTATTGGCATGCTTCTCGACTTCGTTTCCGGCCACCGCGCCGGCGACGGCGCCGCCGATGGTCGCCACCGTGTTGCCACGCCCGCCGCCGACCTGGTGGCCTAGCAGGCCACCGACCACCCCGCCAATCAGCGCGCCGGCGACGCCGCCGCCCGGCGATTGCCCTTGCACCATCTCGATCGATTCGACCTGGCCGTAACGCACGCCATAGGCGTCATAGCCGCCCTCGGCAGGGCTGGTCTGCGGGTAGCCGGCCTGGGGATACTGCTGCTGAGGGTAGCCCTGCTGAGGGTAGCTCTGCTGCGGGTAGCCTTGCTGCGGGTAGCTGTCTTGCGGATAGCCAGGCTGGGAGCCCGGCTGCGGGTAGGCTGCTTGCGGGTAACCCTGCTGCGGATAGGCAACCGGATAGCCTGCGCTGGCCTGCGTGCTGCCGGCCCCGTAGCCACCATAGCCTGCGCCATACCCTCCATATGGCGCGGTCACGCAGCCGGCCAGGGCACCGGCGGCAAGCAAACCCAGCACGGTGGTACGAAGGGGAGAAAAGGGGAAAGACATCGGTGGCTCCTGCGGTAGTCGCGTGTTGTGATGCGCGCGAGTCTAGGGCCGGCAGGGCGCCGCGGGTGTCACCGAGGCTTGTGATTGGTAACTGCCTGTAACGCCGCGTGCGCGGCGCCGCGATGCGCCCGTTCAGCCGCGCTCCGCGCCGTCGTCGTTGAACTGGGTCAGGCGCGCCACGCGGAAGGTGCCGCGCAGCGACTCCAGCTCGCTCCGATGCAGCATCGCCAGCCGGTTCAGGAAGCGCTCGCCCTTGGCGAGCAGATGCACTTCCACGATGCGGCGGTCGTCCGAATTGGCCTTGCGCTTGACCAGGCCCGCTGCCTCGCAGCGATTGACCAGCGCCACCACGCCATGCTGCTTGGCCTGCAGGCGCTCGGCCAGCTCGCCGATCGACGCCCAGTCCTTGTCGGCGCAGCCGCGGATATGCAGCATCAGCAGATACTGCTGCACGGTCAGGCCTTCGTTGTGGGCCGCGTCCTCCGAGAAACGCAGGAAACGCCGCAGCTGGTAGCGGAAATCGGAAAGCGCCTCGAAATCCTGCTTGGCAAGCGGTTTGGAGGCGGCAGGCTGACGGGTCATGGCGGGCAGCGTCGTTGCGCTGTGATCTTGGCTCGACGCTCATTATAGGGCTGTGCCCGGGGCCGTCCCTTGGGGCTGCGGCAGCAAGCCGGCATGCATGCGCCCGCATTTCGACCGGCACCGGTGCGGGTATGGCAGAATCTGTGCGTCCGCAGACACTCCCGACTGCCGACACCTTTCATTGCCACGGAACCGAAACCGATGTTCACGGAAATCGCCCTCTTCCTGCTCGATACCGTCTTCACCTTGTTCGGCATGGCGCTGTTGCTGCGTGTCTGGATGCAATGGACGCGCCTGCCAACCCGCAACCCGGTTTCGCAGGGTGTATTCCAGATCACGGACTGGCTGGTGCGGCCGTTGCGCCGGATCATCCCCGGCCTGGGTGGCATCGACTGGGCCACGCTGCTGGGCGCATGGCTGACCGCGATCGTGTTCCTGCTGCTGGTGATCATGCTGTCGGGCGCCGATCCGTCCACCCTGCTGCCGCTGCTGGTGTTCATCTCGCTGCTCAACGTGCTGAAATGGGGCATCAGCATGGTGATGTGGGTCACGTTGCTGATGGCCATCCTGTCGTGGGTGAACCCGCATTCGCCGGTCACCCCTGCCATCAACCACCTGACCGAACCGCTGCTGCGCCCGATCCGCCGCGTGGTGCCGCGCCTGGGCGGCTTCGATATCTCGCCGCTGGTGCTGTTCGTGATCGCGCAGATCCTGCTGATGATCATCGCCCGCCTGGGCGCGGGGCTGTTCGGCGCCCGATTCGGGCTCTGATTCGGGCTCTGATTCGGGCTCTGATTCGGGCTCTGAAGGACACATTGGCGGGGCGCGAGTGGCGCATGAGCAGCCCAGAACACTTGAATTGACGCTGAGGGGCTGCCAAAGGTGCCTGCCGGGGCGCCGGCGAGCCTTCGCCTGGCCCGTCGCCAGCGGCATGCAGGACTACCATTGTCCATGACGTTGGACAGTGTTTCGAGGATTAGGGCTTTTTCCTGGGAAGCCGGCAGCATACATTACGGGCAACGTGGCGCACGCCACTAAGCATCACGATAAGCCCAGGAAGAAAAGCTCCATGAAGACCCTCGCACAGCCCCGCACCCTCGCCGCAACCCTACTCTGCGCCATTGGCCTGTCGCTGGCCGCCGCTTCCGCGCACGCCAGCACGCCGGTCTCGGACCTGGCCCGCCTGGACGGCAGCATCGGCCGCCAGATCGACGCTTTCACCGACGGCGCACGCCAAGGCCCGCGCGACCCGTTCACCGATGGCGCGCTGACCGGCCAGCGCGATGCGTTCACCGACGGTGCCCGCAGCGTGAGCGATGCGCGCAGCAGCTTCAGCGACGGCGCCTGAGCACAGCACAACGGCATCCCCCGGGACGGAAGAGACAACAGCAGCAGGCCAAGGCCGGCCTGCCAGCCGGTCATGCAGCCGCGCCAGCCCTCACGGGCCGGGCGCGGCTGTTTCGTTTTGGGCGCGCCGCAGCAGCTCAGCCGTCCTCGCGCAGCTGGCCCTGCAGGTCGGAGGCCGCCATCATGGCCTCCACGGCTTCCATGAACACGCGTACCTTGCGCGGCTGCAGCCTGCGGTCCGGCAGCAGGGCAAAGACCCGGAGCGGCGGCGTCAGGAAGTCCGGCATGACCTTGACCAGCCGCCCCTGCGCGACCTCCGCCTCGCAATAAGCCTCTGACAACCGCGCGATGCCAAGTCCGGCCAGCGCCCCTTGCAGGCGCAATTCCGCGTTGGAAGTCTGCATGCGCGGGCGGATCGGCACGGACACGCGTTCCTCGCCACGCATGAACTCCCACATCCCGTCCCCGGGCGTGGTCAGCGTGGGCAGGTTGGACAGGTCCTCCGGTTGCAGTTGCTGCGGCAGGCTGGCGGCCAGCGCCGGCGCCGCGAACAAGCCACGTTCGACGTGATAGATGCGCCGCGCCACCGTGCCGGAGTCGGGCAGGTCGTTATCGACCGCGACGAAGGCGACATCGAAGCCGTCACGGATGGGATCGACCATGCCCTGGCAGATTTCCACCTTCACATCGAGGGCCGGGTGGGCGGCAAGCGTATGACAGATCACGCCGCCCAGGCGCTGCGCACCGAACTCGTACGGCGTGGCGATACGCAGCACGCCTTGCACGCGCTCCTCGCGCGCCAGCGTTTCCTGCCGGATCTCGCGCAGCCGCGCGAACAGCGGCGCCACATCGCGGTACACGGCGCTGCCGGCGTCGGTCAGACGCATGCGCCGGGTGGTACGCTGCAGCAGCTTGGCTCCGATGGCGGCTTCCAGCCGTGCCACCGCCGCCGAGACCCGGGACTTCGGGCAGTCGAGCTGCTCGGCCGCTGCCGTGAAAGTGCCTTGCTCGACCACGCAGCAGAAGGCTTCCCAATCGTTCCACTGGATTGTCTCGTTCACCAGGCCGGTCTTCCTTTTCCAAACTATGTTTCCAGACGCGCGCCATTATGCGGCACGCGCTGCGGCCGCGCAGGGCAACACTGGCGCGCGGCGCGCATTTCCTCTACCCTTTCGGCCTTTCCGTGCATATTCGGCGTTCGGCCGAACCGACCGATGGCCAGCCCTGCCGCTCCAGACAATCCAGCCAACCCTGCCGCCGGCGCCGGCGCGGACCCCGCAGCACCGGCCCAGGAAAAACCGAGCGATACCTATGTGCAGTCCTTCGCACGCGGCCTTTCGGTCATCCGCGCCTTCGATGCCCAGCATCCGGCCCAGACGCTGAGCGAGATCGCTCAGGCCAGCGGCCTGACGCGCGCCGGCGCGCGCCGGATCCTGCTGACGCTGGTGGGGCTGGGCTATGTGCGCGCCGACGGGCGCCTGTTCCGCCTGACGCCCAAGATCCTGGACCTCGGCTTCGCCTACCTGACCTCGATGCCGTTCTGGAACCTGGCCGAGCCGATCATGGAGGCGCTTTCGCAGGAGGTGCACGAGAGCTGTTCGATCTCGGTGCTCGATGGCACCGAGATCGTCTACGTGCTGCGCGTGCCGGCACGCAAGATCATGACCATCAACCTGTCCATCGGCAGCCGCCTGCCGGCCTATTGCTCGTCGATGGGCCGCGTGCTGCTGGCSGGCCTGCCGGAYGCGGAGCTGGASCGCGTGCTGSGCGCCWCCGACCTGCGCGCCCGYACCAGTCGCACGGTCACCGATCCCGCGGCACTCAAGACCATCGTCGCCGGCATCCGCGAGCGCGGCTGGGCGCTCAACGATCAGGAACTCGAGGAGGGCCTGGTGTCGCTGGCGGCGCCCATCCGCAACCGCGCGGGACAGATCATCGCCGCCATCAATATCAGCGGCCAGGCCAACCGCACCAGCGCCGACGAGATGGCCGCCAGTTTCCTGCCGCCGCTGCTGGCGGCGTCCGAGAAGATCTCGAACCTGATCAGCCTGCGAACCTGAGAGAGCGCGCTCAGCGCGCCTCGCCCGCGGGCAGCGCGACGCTGCCGAACTCGGCCGAGCGCGTGCCCGGCAACGGATGGTTGCTGGCGCCGAAATACGCGAAGGCCGCGGACAGCTTGACCGCCTCGGAACTGTTCCGGCCCGCGCTGTGGAACAGCCGGCTGTCGAAGAACAGCACGTCGCCGCGCGCCAGCGCCAGCGGCCGCACGCCGCGCAGCAAAGCCTGGCTGGCCGGGTGCGATTCGATCAGGAACTCCGCCGCGTCGAGCTGCCCCGGTTCCAGCGCCACCGTGTGCGAGCCGGGAATCACGCGCAGCACGCCGTTGCTCTCGTCCTCGCGCCCCAGCGCCAGCCACACCGTCACCAGTTCAGGACTGGCGAACGACCAGTAGCGCGTATCGCGGTGCCAGCCGGTCTGGCTGCCATAGTGCGGATGCTTGGTCATCACGCAGTTGTGGTGCGCCAGCGTCAGGCAGACCGGCTCGCCCAGCAGCGTCGACACGACCTGCGTCACCGCGGGGTCGCTTGCCCACTGGCGGAAGGCTTCGTCGCGCCCGTAAGCCTGGCGCAGGCGGCGCACGGTGCCGCCGCCCGCCGCATCGCGGCTGGCCGGCGCGCCCGGATAACCGAGTTCGGCTTCGTATTCCACCGGCGCTGCCGCCTGGGCCAGTTGCGCGCGCGTGACCTGCTCGAGGCGGTCGCAGACTTCGGGCGGCGCAAAGCCACGCAGCACGATAAAGCCATCGGCATGGAAGGCACGGTTCAGCGCTTCCAGTTCGGCGGGAGCGGGAACGATGGCGGAGGCCTGGGCTGCCGCCGAAGCAGCGGCGCCCGGGGATGCGGCGAGGGGGGAGTTCATTGCAGCGGATGTGGGTTGGCAGGGCTGACAGCTTCGATAATGCCAGAAGCCGCGCCATCCGGCGTGATCTGGCGCAAGCCGGCCCGCCAGTAGCCCTCGCTACGTGCGCAAACAGACTGTTCCCCGGTACACGCGCGCCGCTACAATGGCCGGGTCCTCGATCCGACCCGCAGGCCTCCAGTGACCGCTCGCCCCCGCATCGTCGCCTCGCTCTCCGAGGCGGAAGCCCAGCTTGGCCGCATCGTCCTGGGCAAGCCCCGGCAACTCCGCCTGGCGCTGGCCTGCATGCTGGCGCGCGGCCACCTGCTGCTCGAGGACCTGCCCGGCGTGGGCAAGACCACGCTGGCCCATGCGCTGGCGCGCACGCTCGGCCTGCAGTTCCAGCGCGTGCAGTTCACCAGCGACCTGCTCCCGGCGGACCTGATCGGCGTCTCCGTGTATATGCGCGACAGCGCCGAATTCCGCTTCCATCGCGGGCCGGTCTTCGCGCAGGTGGTACTCGCCGACGAAATCAACCGCGCCACGCCCAAGACGCAGAGCGCCTTGCTCGAAGCCATGGCCGAAGGCCAGGTCACGCACGATGGCGTCACGCATGCGCTGCCCTCGCCGTTCTTCGTCATCGCCACGCAGAATCCGCTGGACCAGATCGGCACCCACGCGCTGCCCGAGTCGCAGCTCGACCGCTTCACCATGCGGCTGTCGCTGGGCTACCCCGATGCGGCCTTCGAGCGTGTGCTGTACCTCGGCGGCGCGGCGCCCGCGGCCGCCGCTCCCGTGATGGATTCGGACCAGGTGGCGGCGCTGCAGCAGGCCGCGGCGCAGGTCTATGCCGGCCCCGCCCTGGTGGACTATGCGCTGGCGCTGGTGCAGGCCACCCGCGCGCATCCTGGCTTTGCGGCCGGGCTGTCGCCGCGCGCCGGCCTTGCGCTGCTGGCCTGCGCGCGGGCCTGGGCCCTGCTCCACCAGCGCGACATGGTGTTGCCGGAAGACGTGCAGGCGGTGTTCGAGCCGGTGGCCGGCCACCGGCTGCTGCCCGCGAGCGGCGCCGGCGCGGGACAGGAGACCATCGCGCGGCTGCTGGCCGACGTTGCCATTCCCTGAGCCGCGATGTCGCGCAGCCGGCCGCTCTCGCCGCATAGCCCGCCGCGGCCGTCCCCGGCACGTGCGCCGGGCCGCAAGCCATGGCCCTCAGCCACGGCGCCGTGGCTGCGGCGCAGGCGCGCGCCCCGGCAAGGCGTGGTGACGCTCGACCGCCAGCATCTCTATATCCTGCCCAGCCGCGCGGGCCTCGGCTTTGCATTGCTGCTGCTGGCCATGCTGCTGACTTCGCTCAACTACAACATCAGCCTCGGCTTCGCCCTCACCTTCCTGCTGGGCGGCATCGGCATGGCTTGCATGTGGCAGGCCTACCGCAACCTGCTCGACATGACCGTGGCCGGCGCCAGCGCCGCGCCGGTCTTCGTCGGCGAGTCCGCTGCGTTCAGCCTGCGCGTGGCGGGCGTCGCCGGCGACGATGCGCCGGTGCGCATCGGCATCGAAGCCACGCTGCCGGCGCAGGCCGGAGCGCCGCCGGCCAGCCTGAGCCTGGCGCGCGGCACCGCGGGCACGCTCACGCTGCGGCTGCCCACCAGCCGGCGCGGCTGGCTTGCGCTGCCGCGCGTGACGCTGTCGAGCCGCTTTCCGTTCAACCTCTTCCGGGTATGGAGTTACGCCGACCTGCCGCTGGCCGCCCTGGTCTACCCGCTGCCCGAGGCCGGCGCACCGCCGCTGCCGTTCGCCACGCAGGCGGACGAGGATGGCGCGTCCACGCTGGTGTCGGACGACGGTACCGACCAGTTGCGGCGCTACCGTAGCGGCGACCCGCTACACCGCATCGCCTGGAAGCACAGCGCGCGCACCGGGCGCTGGCTGAGTCGCACCGGGCAGTCCGGCAGCCAGCCGTCCTGCTGGCTCGAATGGCATTCGATGCCGCCCGCCCTGGGCAACGAGGCACGGCTGTCGCGCCTGTGCGCATGGGTACTGGCCGCGGGCGATGCAGTGGAGATCGGCCTGCGGCTGCCCGGCGTGGAGATCGCGCCCGGCCGCGGTGGCCCGCATCGCCGCGCCTGCCTCGAGGCGCTGGCGCTGTGGCCTGGCAAGCCGGGACAGCCCGCGCCGGAAAGCCCGCGATGAAAGCGCCGCCGCGCGCGCTCGCCCACGAAGAGCACGGCCTGTTGCTCGGGCAGCTGGCGCTGGTGCTGGCGCCGCAGGCACGCGGGCTGCCCGTCACCATCAGCGTCCTGCTGGTCTTGCTGATGGGCTGGCGCTGGCTGCTCTGGCGCCAGCGCGCGCCGCTGCCGTCGCGCCTGATGCTCGGGCTGACCGCCGGGCTGGTGCTGCTGGTGGCCGCGGCGCTGGCGTGGCAGGCCGGCGGCAACATAGGCCGCGATCTCTCGGTGGCATTGCTCGGCGCCTTCGTCGTGCTCAAGCTGCTCGAGTGCCGCGTGCTGGCCGACGCCACGCTGGTGACGCAGCTCTGCTTTTACCTGCTGCTGAGCCTGTACCTGTTCGACCAGCCTTTCTGGCTGGCGCTGTATGGCCTCGCCATCGCTGCCTGGCTGCTGCGCAACTGGCTGTTCCTGGGCCATCCGGAGGCGCGCGGCTATCTCGCGGTATGGCCGCTGCTAGGCCGGCTGACGCTGATCGGGCTGCCGTGGGCGCTGGTGCTGTTCGTGCTGTTTCCCCGCCTGGACCGACCGCTGTGGCGTTTGCCGCAGGCCGAGGCGGTAGCCGCCACCGGCATCAGCGACACCATGAGCCCCGGCAGCGTGAGCCAGCTGACGCAGTCGACCGAAGTGGCGCTGCGCGCCGACGTGCAAGGCGGCCCGCTGCCGGCCGGCGCCCTGTACTGGCGGGCGCTGGTGTTTTGGCAGTTCGACGGCCAGACCTGGCGCCCGGCGCCGGGCAGGCAACGCGCCGCGCAGCCCGCGCCGGGGCTGCCGCCAGCTGCCGACGCGACGGACACCGTGGCTGGCACAGCCGCGAACACGGCGGCGACCGGCGTGATCGACTACAGCATCACGCTCGAACCCAGCCAGCACCCGTGGCTGTTCCTGCTCGACCGCGGCCAGGCCATCGCTGCCGAAGCCGGCGCCACGATCAATGCCGACGGCGAGTTTTTCGTCCGCGACGCGGTCGACCGGCGCCTGCGCTATCGCGCGCGCTCGGCGCCGGGCGCAGCGCAAGCGCTCGATCCGCAGGCACTGCAACTGGCGCTCTCGCTGCCGCCCGGCAACCCGCGCAGCCGCGCGCTTGCCGCCGAATGGGCGCAGCGCTATCCGGAGCCTGCGCAACGCGCGCAGGCCGCGCTGCAGCTGTTCGCGGCGGCGCCGTTCGGCTACACGCTGTCGCCCGCCCCGCTCGGGCGCGAACAGATCGACAGCTTCCTGTTCGACACCCGCCGCGGCTTCTGCGAGCACTATGCCAGCAGCTTCGTCTTCCTGATGCGCGCGGCGGGCGTGCCGGCGCGGGTGGTCACGGGCTACCTGGGCGGCGAGTACAACCCGATCGGCGGCAACTACATCGTGCGCCAGGCCGATGCGCACGCATGGGCGGAGATCTGGCTGGCCGGACGCGGCTGGGTGCGCGTCGATCCCACCAGCGCGGTGGCGCCGAGCCGCGTCGAGCGCGGCATCGACGCGGCGCTCGACGCCAGCGAGATCGAGGCGCTGCGCGCGGTACGCGACCCGGGCTGGCTGCGCAACCTGCGCTGGGGCATGGATGGCATGGTCTACACCTGGCAGCGCTGGGTGCTGCAATACGATCGCGGCCAGCAGGCCCGGTTCATGCATCGGATAGGCGTCGGCGACAGCCTGCCGCAGGCGTTGCTCGGCGGGTTGGCCGCGCTCAGCCTGCTGGGGCTAGTGCCGCTCATGCGCCGGCGCCGCGAGACCGATCCGGTACAGGCGCTCTATGCGCGCTTCTGCCGGCAACTGGCACGCCACGGGTGCGTACGCTCGCCTTCCGAGGGGCCGCAGGATTTCGCCGAACGCGCGGCGCTCGCCTGGCCGGCCGCCGCCCGCGCCGTGCACGATTTCAACCAGCGCTATGTCAGGCTGCSCTACGGGCAACTTGCGCCGGCGCTGCGTACGGCCGAGCTGGCCGCGCTGCGCCGGGCCCTGCGGCAACTCCACCGCACCCCGCGGGGCGCATGAAGCTGCCGAGCCGCCCGTCATCTCGGCGACTTGTTTCAAGTGATATAATTTCATACGAAATCAATTCGCCAGTGCAGCACCCGCTTGCGCCGGCATCACCAGAAGCATTACGCCTCCATGTCGTTCGAAGACCGCATTGAACGCTTTTGTGCCAGCCACCCCGAGGCACCGCGTGACCTGATCCTGGCCTCGCGGCTGCTGCTGCGCACGGCGCGCCTGCTGCGCGACCATATCGACCGGGCACTTGCACCGTTCGAGCTGGACCTCCAGCAATACCTGGCGATCAGCATGCTCGCCACCGATGACGCCCAGCCGACGCTGCCGTCCGAGCTAGGGCTGACGCTCGACGCCACCCGCACCCAGATGACACGCCTGATGGACAGCCTGGCAGCGCGCGGGCTGGTACGCCGCAATGCTTCCACGCAGGACCGCCGCAGCACCGAGCTCGTGCTCACCGCGGCCGGCCTGCGCCTGCTCGAACGTGCCGCACCGGCGGTGCACGCCGCTTACGCCGAAGCCTGGCAGCCACTGGGAGACAGCGGCCTGGGCACCACCACGCGGGCCCTGAACCGCATGCACAAGAACCTGCTCGCGCTGGAGCCATGAGATCAGGCTCTGCCTTGCGCCCGCTTCGGCTCGGGCTGCGCTGGCTGCGCCTGCTCAGCCGCCGGCAGCGGCAGACACTGGTCATGCTGCTGCTCGCGCTGGCCACCTCGGTCGAGTTTCTCGAGAACATCATGTTCGTGTTTGCGTCCAGCCACATCGTCGGCGGCGTGGACGCGGACCCGCGCAGCTTCGCCCTGGTCCAGGCCGCCTACGCGGTCGGCAGCATGTTGATGATCCTCAAGCAGCAATGGCTGGCGCAGCGCTTCGGCTACCGCTACTACCTCACCGGCGCGCTGCTGATCTTCATGGCGGGCACGCTGGCGGCGGCGACCAGCCATTCGCTGCCGCAGCTGGTGGGCGCGCGCTTCGTCCAGGGCGTCGGTGGCGGCGCGCTGTTTACGAGCTGCCGCATCCTGGTCAATGTGATGTTCGCGCCGGCCGACCGGCCCCGCGCGGCGCGCATCTTCATGCTCGGCATCTTCTCGGCCTCCGCGGTGGCGCCGGCACTGGCGGCGGAACTGATCGAGCGCGGCGTGTGGCAGGACGTGTTCTACGGCGCGCTGCCCTTCGCGGCGCTGGCGGCGCTGGGCGCGTGGCTGCTGCTGCCCGATGCGGAGCCGGGCAACGACGACCAGGGCCCCGCGCTTGGCCCGCTGCTGCTGTTCGGCGCGGCGGTAGTGTCGCTGCAGGCCGCCCTGACCGAGGCCCGCTTCGACGTCTTTTCGCACCCGCTGCGACTGGTGGCGATCGGCGCGGTCGGGGTCGGCCTGTTCGGCTGGTTCCTCTGGCAGCAATGGCACCACAGCGCGCCAGTGCTGCGCGTGCGCGCGCTGCGCAACCCCGTCTACCTGACCGGGCTGGGGATGTACTTCGCCTACTATCTGATCAGCAACCTGAGCGCCTACGTGTTCCCGATCTACGCGGAACAGGCGCTGGGCATGCCGCTGGCCACCACCGGCTGGCTCAACAGCTTTGCCGCCATGGTCAGCCTGGCCGGCATCGTGGTTTATCTGCGGGTGGCGCCAAAGCTGCCGCACAAGAAGCCGCTGATGGCGAGCGGGCTGCTACTGATGGCAGGCGCGGCATGGTGGTTTTCGTCGATGCCGCCGGACGCCGGTACGCAGGCGCTGATCGCCGGGCTGATCGGCAAGGGCCTGTTTGGCGTGATGGTGATCATCCCCATCGCGGGCCTGACCTTCCGCTCGCTGGCCGAGGAAGACTTCGCGCATGGTTATCGCAGCAAGAATCTGCTGCGCCAGATCGCTGCCTCGTTTGCCTCCGCGCTGGGCGCTGTACTGTTGCAGAACCGGCAGTTCGCCGTGCACACCAGCCTGACCGGCGCCCTTGGCCAGCACACCGCACAGGCACAGCAATGGCTGGACGCGGTGCAGGCGGGCTGGAGCGCGCGCGGCTTCGATGCCGGCAGTGCGCACCAGGCCGCGATGGCGCAACTCGCCAGCCTGGTCGACTCGCAGGCCCGGCTGATTGCGTGCGAGGACCTGTACCGGCTGATCGCGGTGCTGGCGTTGACCGCTGCGGCCTTCATGCTGGCTCAGAGACGCCTGGACTGAACGGAGCGCGACTGAACGGAGAGCGGCAGGGACTGGTTCGGATACGGCGTGCGTGCCGCGGGGATGGTGAGGCGGGCGTCACCGCTTGGCGGCTTGCCGTGGGCAATGCGTGTGGCCGGGCTGGATCGCTGCGGCGCGCTTGCGCGATACGGGCACTGCATCTGCCGGCAAAGCCGCCGGCGACATCGGAGTCCTGCGCTTAGAACAGCGGCAGCTGGCGCATGCCGAAGCCGATGGTTTCTTCCACACGCATGCGCGCATGCACGAGCGAGCCTTCCGCGCCGGAATAGTTGCCGGCGGCCCAGTGATAGACAACCGGCAGCTCGCCACGATCTGACAGGCGTACCTCGCCAAGCTTCTCGCCACGCTCATTGCGGTAGAAGTGCGAACGGTAGCCACGCTCCCAGTGCGGGGCTTCAGCTTTCTTGCGGCGGCGCGGAGAGGGCGTCGATTGCGGCAGGCGCCGCGCTCTTTCGGTACCCGTGATCGCGGACGCGCGGGTGAAATCCAACTGCATAGACTTCCTTGTGTCTTCGAGTCAGCAAGACGAATTCGCAACAAGGGCCTGCAGCCGTCGCGGCGTGTCTTGCGTCGCAGTCGAGATAATACCTGTTACAGCGCGTTCTGACAGCCCTATTTGCACCGGAATTCGGCTTCCAGCAAGGCTTGGCGGGCCGGACGTATACCTGGCGTATACGTCCGCGTATACGTCCGCGTATACGTAAACGTATACGCGTTTACCGGCCCGCTCACGTTTTCCGACTCGATTATCACCGCGCTTTCGGCGGCGGCTTACCACGCTTCCAACGACGCTCAACCGAGGTCGAGCGGGATGAAAATACGGGCGTCATCGCGCTGCACCAGCAAGGCGACCTGCTTGCCGGACTTCGACACCAGCGCGCGCAACTGATCCGCCGAACTGATCGGCGTGCCGTTGATCGACAGTATGACGTCGCCGGGCTGGATGCCTACCTTGGCCGCCGGGCCCGCGACATCCTCCACGACCAGGCCGCCGTCGATGCCGCTGTCGCGCTTCTCCGTGGGGCTCAGCGGACGCACCGCCAGGCCGAGCTTGCCACCCGCATTGTTGGCGGGACTCTTGTCGGCGACAGCCGCATCCTTCGCCGTGCCGATCTTGACGGTCAGGGTCACGGGCTCGCCTTTGCGGATCACCTTGAGCGAAGTCTGCGTGCCCGGCGCGAGGTCGGCGACGTGCTCGGGCAGGTCGCCCGAATGATCGATCACGTCGCTTCCCAGTTGCACGATCACGTCGCCCGGCTTGACGCCGGCCTTCGCCGCGGGGCTGTCAGGCTCGACCGAGTTCACCAGCGCGCCGCTGGGCTTCGGCAAGCCGAACGATTGCGCCAGGGCCTGGTTTACCTCTTGCACGCCGATGCCAAGACGGCCGCGCGTAACCTTGCCGTGCGCGACCAGTTGCGCCTGCACCTTGCTGGCCACGTCGATCGGAATCGCAAAGGAGAGTCCCTGGTAGCCACCGGTCTGGCTGTAGATCTGCGAGTTGATGCCGATCACCTCGCCGCGCTGGTTGAACAGCGGGCCGCCCGAATTGCCGGGATTGACGGCAACGTCGGTCTGGATGAACGGCACATAGGTGTCGTCCGGGAGCGAGCGCGACTTGGCGCTGACGATGCCGGCGGTCACCGTGTTTTCGAAACCGTAAGGCGATCCGATGGCGAGGACCGGTTCGCCCACGCGCACGCGCGACGGATCGCCCAGGCGCACCGTCGGGAGATTCTTCGCATCGATGCGGATCACGGCGACGTCCGTCTGCGCATCCGCACCGAGCACCTTGGCCTTGAACTCGCGGCGGTCCGTCAGCTTGACGGTTACCTCCTGGGCGCCGTCCACCACATGGGCATTGGTCATGATCAGGCCATCCGGGCTGATGATAAAGCCCGAGCCGAGGCCACGCACCAGCTGCTGCTGGCCGCTCTGCGGACCCTGGAACTGCGGACCGAAGCGCTTGAAGAACTGGAACAGCGGGTCGTCGGGGTCCATGCCCTGCGGCACCTGCGCCGAGGTGCGCTGCGCGCGCGCGGTCACGCTGATATTGACCACGGCAGGGCCGTACTGGTCGACGATGCCCGAAAAATCAGCCGGGGTGGCCACGGCCACTGGCTGCGACGATGCCGTCGCGGGCGCCTGCGCGGCATATCCCGGCGTGATGACTTCCTTCTGCAGATAGGTATACCCCCCGGCGAGCGCAGCCAGGGCAGCAATACCGATGGCAGAGCGGGCTAGTGTCTGGCGGATCATGGCGTCTTCCTTTCCTGAGTTACCTTGGGCGTCCTCGAGCCGGGACGCGACAGGACCATGCTAAGGGGCCATCCTTAAACCAGACTTAAGGGAAGGAAAGGAAGTGGGAACTCTGGAGTCCGCGGCGTACTAGCTGGCCGCAGTCATTTGCCCGGGATCGTTATTTTCCGACAACATCGCGCATAATGCGCGCTTTTGCGCTGAATTCAGGCGCTTGGCGGCAGCCTCGGCCTTCGAGGCTTCCGAGCGGTTTTCGAATTCCTGCCAGGCGAGGATCCGGATCGGCTTGCGTGAACGCGTGTATTTGGCGCCGGTTCCTGCCTGATGCTGGGCAAAACGACGCTCCACATCGGTCGTGATGCCGGTGTAGATGGTATTACCTTCGCATTCGAGCAGGTAGAGAAACCATGAAATGTTGCTCTCGGCTGGCATCCGGGGCGATTAGAGGTATATGGAAACAGAGCAATTATGCCGGCTGGCACGATGACTGCAAAGGCACCGTGCATTCAGGCCATCGCAAGGCTGGGGTTGAGCCAGCACAGCAAATAGGGATGTAGTCAGGTTGCGAGGTATCGGCCGAGCTTTGCTAGCGGCACGCGATACGTCATACCAGGAGAAACACACTGGTTATAGGATCAAGCCTTACGGGCAATTAGTACTGGTTAGCTTAACGCATTACTGCGCTTCCACACCCAGCCTATCAACGTCCTGGTCTCGAACGACCCTTCAAGGAGGTCAAGCCTCCAGGGAATCCTCATCTTCAGGCGAGTTTCCCGCTTAGATGCTTTCAGCGGTTATCTCTTCCGTACATAGCTACCCTGCGATGCCTCTGGCGAGACAACAGGTACACCAGCGGTACGTCCACTCCGGTCCTCTCGTACTAGGAGCAGCCCCCGTCAAGATTCCAACGCCCACGGCAGATAGGGACCAAACTGTCTCACGACGTTTTAAACCCAGCTCACGTACCTCTTTAAATGGCGAACAGCCATACCCTTGGGACCGGCTACAGCCCCAGGATGAGATGAGCCGACATCGAGGTGCCAAACACCGCCGTCGATATGAACTCTTGGGCGGTATCAGCCTGTTATCCCCAGAGTACCTTTTATCCGTTGAGCGATGGCCCTTCCATTCAGAACCACCGGATCACTATGTCCTGCTTTCGCACCTGCTCGACTTGTCGGTCTCGCAGTTAAGCACGCTTTTGCCATTGCACTTTAGGTACGATGTCCGACCGTACCAAGCGTACCTTCGAACTCCTCCGTTACACTTTGGGAGGAGACCGCCCCAGTCAAACTGCCTACCATGCACTGTCCCCGAYCCGGATTCACGGRCCAAGGTTAGAACCTCAAACAAACCAGGGTGGTATTTCAAGGACGGCTCCACGCAGACTAGCGTCCACGCTTCAAAGCCTCCCACCTATCCTACACAGATCGGTTCAAAGTCCAATGCAAAGCTACAGTAAAGGTTCATGGGGTCTTTCCGTCTAGCCGCGGGGAGATTGCATCATCACAAACACTTCAACTTCGCTGAGTCTCGGGAGGAGACAGTGTGGCCATCGTTACGCCATTCGTGCAGGTCGGAACTTACCCGACAAGGAATTTCGCTACCTTAGGACCGTTATAGTTACGGCCGCCGTTTACCGGGACTTCAATCAAGAGCTTGCACCCCATCATTTAATCTTCCGGCACCGGGCAGGCGTCACACCCTATACGTCCACTTTCGTGTTTGCAGAGTGCTGTGTTTTTATTAAACAGTCGCAGCCACCATTTTATTGCAACCCCTTCACCCTCCTGGCGCAGGCCAGTCAAGCTACAAGGGCGTACCTTATCCCGAAGTTACGGTACCAATTTGCCGAGTTCCTTCTCCCGAGTTCTCTCAAGCGCCTTAGAATACTCATCTCGCCCACCTGTGTCGGTTTGCGGTACGGTCTCGTATGACTGAAGCTTAGAGGCTTTTCTTGGAACCACTTCCAATTGCTTCGCAGCACTAGGCCGCTCGCCCCATATCCTTGAATTCCGCGCCCGGATTTGCCTAAGCGCCTTCTCCAATACAGGGACCGGGACTTCCAACACCCGGACAACCTTCCGCGATCCGTCCCCCCATCGCATCATACGACGGTGCAGGAATATTAACCTGCTTCCCATCAGCTACGCATCTCTGCCTCGCCTTAGGGGCCGACTCACCCTACGCCGATGAACGTTGCGTAGGAAACCTTGGGCTTACGGCGAGGGGGCTTTTCACCCCCTTTATCGCTACTCATGTCAGCATTCGCACTTCTGATACCTCCAGCATCCTTTACAAGACACCTTCACAGGCTTACAGAACGCTCTCCTACCATGCGTGCACTCCTTTAAATCCACTTCACTTGCTACCCAACATCACTGTTGGGCGCTTTGTCGATGCTGCGCATCGACAAGCAAGGTGCACTTAAAGGAATGCACGCATCCGCAGCTTCGGTGACTGGCTTAGCCCCGTTACATCTTCCGCGCAGGACGACTCGATCAGTGAGCTATTACGCTTTCTTTAAAGGGTGGCTGCTTCTAAGCCAACCTCCTGACTGTTTTAGCCTTCCCACTTCGTTTCCCACTTAGCCAATCTTAGGGACCTTAGCTGGCGGTCTGGGTTGTTTCCCTCTTGACACCGGACGTTAGCACCCGATGTCTGTCTCCCGTGATTGCACTCTTCGGTATTCGGAGTTTGCTATGGCGGGGTAATCAGCAATAGACCCCCCAACCATGACAGTGCTCTACCCCCGAAGGTGAGACACGAGGCACTACCTAAATAGTTTTCGGAGAGAACCAGCTATTTCCAGACTTGTTTAGCCTTTCACCCCTATCCACAGCTCATCCCCTAACTTTTCAACGTTAGTGGGTTCGGTCCTCCAGTACGTGTTACCGCACCTTCAACCTGGCCATGGATAGATCGTCTGGTTTCGGGTCTACACCCAGCGACTGAACGCCCTATTCGGACTCGCTTTCGCTACGCCTTCCCTAATCGGTTAAGCTTGCCACTGAATGTAAGTCGCTGACCCATTATACAAAAGGTACGCCGTCACCCCGCTTTAAGCGCTCTCGCGCTTAAACCGCTTTGCGCGYCAGTGGTGCTATTTCACACTGGAGTCTTTTGACGATTTTCACTACCGTGAAAATCGCCGAAAGCGCTTAAAGCGGGGCTCCGACTGTTTGTATGCATGCGGTTTCAGGATCTATTTCACTCCCCTCCCGGGGTTCTTTTCGCCTTTCCCTCACGGTACTGGTTCACTATCGGTCGATCACGAGTATTTAGCCTTGGAGGATGGTCCCCCCATCTTCAGACAGGATTTCACGTGTCCCGCCCTACTTGTCGTACACCTAGTTCCACAACGCTGTTTTCGCATACAGGGCTATCACCTGCTATGGCCGRCCTTTCCARACCGTTCTGCTAACAACACTGCTAAAGAGTACAAGGCTCTTCCCATTTCGTTCGCCACTACTCTGGGAATCTCGGTTGATTTCTGTTCCTGCAGCTACTTAGATGTTTCAGTTCGCCGCGTTCGCTTCCCTGACCTATGTATTCAGTCAGGGATGACCCATWCGGGCCGGGTTTCCCCATTCGGACATCTCCGGATCAAAGCTTGTTTGCCAGCTCCCCGAAGCTTTTCGCAGGCTACCGCGTCCTTCATCGCCTGTGATCGCCAAGGCATCCACCACATGCACTTGTTCGCTTGACCCTATAACGAGTGTGTCTCAATTRCTTGAGCGCACGTCGCTACAGGATGAGTTCTCGCATTTGTGCCGTATTCCAAGTCATCTTTCGATCACTTAAATACATTTCRGTTGATACAATCACAACCCGGTATCGTGTTTTGTACTGCAGCGTCTCATCAACGCTTCACGTGAAAGGAGGTGATCCAGCCGCACCTTCCGATACGGCTACCTTGTTACGACTTCACCCCAGTCATGAACCCTGCCGTGGTAATCGCCCTCCTTGCGGTTAGGCTAACTACTTCTGGCAAAACCCACTCCCATGGTGTGACGGGCGGTGTGTACAAGACCCGGGAACGTATTCACCGCGGCATGCTGATCCGCGATTACTAGCGATTCCAGCTTCACGTAGTCGAGTTGCAGACTACGATCCGGACTACGATGCGTTTTCTGGGATTAGCTCCCCCTCGCGGGTTGGCAACCCTCTGTACGCACCATTGTATGACGTGTGAAGCCCTACCCATAAGGGCCATGAGGACTTGACGTCATCCCCACCTTCCTCCGGTTTGTCACCGGCAGTCTCTCTAGAGTGCCCTTTCGTAGCAACTAGAGACAAGGGTTGCGCTCGTTGCGGGACTTAACCCAACATCTCACGACACGAGCTGACGACAGCCATGCAGCACCTGTGTCCACTTTCTCTTTCGAGCACCTGATGCATCTCTGCTTCGTTAGTGGCATGTCAAGGGTAGGTAAGGTTTTTCGCGTTGCATCGAATTAATCCACATCATCCACCGCTTGTGCGGGTCCCCGTCAATTCCTTTGAGTTTTAATCTTGCGACCGTACTCCCCAGGCGGTCAACTTCACGCGTTAGCTACGTTACTGAAGAAATGAATCCCCAACAACTAGTTGACATCGTTTAGGGCGTGGACTACCAGGGTATCTAATCCTGTTTGCTCCCCACGCTTTCGTGCATGAGCGTCAGTGACGTCCCAGGGGGCTGCCTTCGCCATCGGTATTCCTCCACATCTCTACGCATTTCACTGCTACACGTGGAATTCTACCCCCCTCTGACATACTCTAGCCTTGCAGTCACAAGCGCCATTCCCAAGTTGAGCTCGGGGATTTCACGCCTGTCTTACAAAACCGCCTGCGCACGCTTTACGCCCAGTAATTCCGATTAACGCTCGCACCCTACGTATTACCGCGGCTGCTGGCACGTAGTTAGCCGGTGCTTATTCTTCCGGTACCGTCATCCCCCCGAGGTATTAACCCAGAGGATTTCTTTCCGGACAAAAGTGCTTTACAACCCGAAGGCCTTCTTCACACACGCGGCATTGCTGGATCAGGGTTGCCCCCATTGTCCAAAATTCCCCACTGCTGCCTCCCGTAGGAGTCTGGGCCGTGTCTCAGTCCCAGTGTGGCTGATCGTCCTCTCAGACCAGCTACTGATCGTCGCCTTGGTAGGCTTTTACCCTACCAACTAGCTAATCAGACATCGGCCGCTCCTATCGCGCGAGGCCTTRCGGTCCCCCGCTTTCACCCTCAGGTCGTATGCGGTATTAGCTAATCTTTCGACTAGTTATCCCCCACGACAGGGCACGTTCCGATGTATTACTCACCCGTTCGCCACTCGCCACCAGGATTGCTCCCGTGCTGCCGTTCGACTTGCATGTGTAAGGCATGCCGCCAGCGTTCAATCTGAGCCAGGATCAAACTCTTCAGTTCAATACCTGTGTGGTGCCGAAGCACCTCGCTCTTTCGAGCGGTCGCTCACTCTCAGAAAACTGACTCGATCCTCCCGAAGAAGAACCGAACATGTTTTACTGTGCGAGCACTTTATAACTTGTAAGCTCC
>NZ_JBFTNF010000066.1:0-137345 GCF_056397345.1 Cupriavidus sp. 05N38 | reverse complement strand
AAAGAATCGCGCGCCTTTCCCTTCCGCTTGAAGACAGGGCGATAAGCATTCTTTCCCCTTTTTACGTCGTCGAAGAACTTGCTCCAGGCCTTGCTCAGATTGGCAAAGGGCTGCGCATGCGAGTCACGATGCATGTCCTTCAGCCAGGGGAATTCGGCATATTTGAAGGCGTTGAATTGCTTCTTAAGTGCCAGTGCATTCGGCTTCGAGCCCGCCTCATACTGTCGATTCCACTCGGCAAGGGCCCAATTCCAGACGAAGCGAGCCGTGCCACAAGCTCGGCGGAAATAGTCCTCCTGCTCCGCGGTTGGTTTGAGTTCAATTCGGTGTGCGATCAGCATCCAACGCTTCCTGAAGCTTCTTCTTATAGTTTCTCAGGCCATGCAGCCTGGAGGAAAAGCAATGGACGATCGTCATAAGGTCTTGAACCATCTCTTGCTCAGGCGAAAGCCGCTCCTGATTCAATACCAGTATCTCGCAGCCGTTAGTTTTTGCATAGTGCTCAAACCACTCAAAGCCAAAGCGAGTCAGCCTGTCGCTGTGCGCAACTACCAGGACTCTTATCTCACGCTGGCCGATTTCGTTCATCAACGCCTGGAATCGTTTGCGCTGAAAATTGAGTCCTCCTCCGATTTCCTCAATGAATTCGACGTTTGCAAGCCCGCGCGCGACAACAAACTCCTCCATGACCCGCCGCTGATTGGCTAAATCCGGCTTCTGAGCGGCACTGGACACTCGGCAATAGACCACCACGCGAGTGGGTGCCTTGCCGCCCGAGCGCTGAAGGCCGCGGAAGTCGGCCAGTTGCTGTTCGGTATAGACGCGCCGATTGCTATCACTTCGAGAGGCCGGAATGAGCCGACCCTCGCGTTCCCATCGCTGCAAAGTCTTCACAGACACGCCGAGCATTTCGGCAGCCTTTCCAGTGCTATATGTGCGCTCCATGGCAATAATTATACACTTTTGCACACTATTTCAAATACTAGAGTCGGTCTCCTTCGGATCCATGGCCCCCAGGTCCTTGACGATTTCGAATTTCGTGCCCTTCACCTGGGCGATATACATGTTCATCCGGACGTGATGCTGGCCGGGCACCATTTCAGCCGGGCCGCCCGGCCCCTGAGCGATCTTCGCGTGGTCCAGTGCTTTGATCACACCATCCTGGTCCAGTGAGCCGGCTTCTTTTACCGCCGCCTCCCAGAGTTTCAGGCCACGGTACATGCCGGTGGCTGCGCTGCCAGCGGTGAATTTGGCGTCGCCTGGATAGAGCTTGTCATACTGCGCCAGCAGTTCCTTGCTAAAAGGATCGCTGACGTTCTGGTAGTAGTCGAGGCAACTGTACAGGCCCTCCACTTGTTCCGGCGGAAAGAAGCCCAGGAAGTTCTCCTCGAAGTACGTGCACACGAGCTGGCCGCCGCGCTTCATGAAGCCGGACTGATGGAGTTGTTCGAGGAACGACCCCAGGCCGGGCGGAACTATCGTGTTGAATACCACCTCGGCTGCGCTGGAGATGATCTTTTCGATTGTCGCTCCATAGTCGGTGTGGTCGAGCGGAAAGTACTCCTCGCCGACGATCGAGCCGCCATGGGCGGTTGCCACCTCACGCAGCTTCCTGTTCATCGTGCGCGGCCAGATGTAATCAGCCGATGGGCAGTAGAACTTCTTTGCTCCGGTTTTCTGCATCAGCCATGGAATCGTGGATTCAAGCTGCTGAGCCGGCACCGGGCCGGTGCAGAAGATCAGCGGGTGGCATTCCTCTCCTTCGTATTGCTCCGGATAGATGTAGAGCTTCTTGCCCTGCAAGACAGCAGAGCCCTTGATGGCTTGCCGCATGGAGCTGTAAATGCCGCCCAAGACAACGTCGACCTGATCTTGCTGGACGAGCTTCCTCGCCTTGGCTTCCCCGACGCTATCGGTCGTTGCGCTGTCCTCGAGGTACAGATCGATCTTCCGTCCCAACAAACCACCCCTTGCGTTGATCTCATCGATCACCATTCTGGCCACATTTGCATTGGCGATACCCAGGAACGAGAGGGGACCTGTCATGTCGGTGATGACGCCCACCTTGACGGATCCACTTGTTGATTCACTCATCGGTTCTTCTCCGCTCAAACGATCGGGTATCGGCGAACACCCGACGGCCACGATCAGTAGCGCAAGGCAAGGGCGCCGGCTTGCACCGCTAGCCGGGCGATATGGTCAAGACTAGTCCATTGGGGCAGTTTTTCCTGTCCGCTACCTCATGCGACTGGTGCTCCCGTTCAAGTCAAGAGTCAAGACGACCAATGACAGCTACAAGTTGTTAGGCAAGCGCCACATGATCGAGGGTGCAAGTGGCTGCTCAGGTCGATCATGCAAACCTCCCGATGAAAAGTAGCGGGAGCGACTTGCTGCGAAAGGTATGCGGCAAGCGGTATGGCGGCGACTGCCGTTAGCGCGGGCTCGACATGTGGTTCCCTGAGATGTTCGTCGTCCTTCAGGACACCGTTATGAGCCCCGCCGCTTTGCTCCAGGCCTCGCCACAGCGTCAACTCCCTTATGTGCGGTGGGCAACGTTCAACACGCAGTAGCGGCAGCAAATCGGCTTGTCGCTCAAGAGCGATATTGATAGGCTGCGGTAGTCTTACCTGCCCGATAGCATGCCGCGATCCGGAAGTCCGCCATGCGGCGAGCGCCATGGATGAGGAGGCGTGATGGCAAATGACAAGGAACCGGGGTCCACGCTGACGCGCCGGGAGTTCCTGCGCACGGCCGGGCAGGGCGCCGTGGCGTTGAGCCTTGGCTCGGGCGAAAGCACGCAGGCCGCAACGCCCGATGCCGACAAGCCAGCACCCGCCATGGGTGGCCGCCCGGCGGGCCCGTTTAACATTCTCTTCATCCTGGTCGATCAGGAGCGCCATTTCCAGCCTGGAGACCTGCCGGCGGACTATCGCCTGCCCGCACACGAGCGCCTGGCGAAGAGCGGCACCACGTTTGTGAACCATCAGATCAACTCGTGCGTCTGTACGCCATCGCGCTCCGTGCTTTACGCGGGGCAGCACATCCAGCAGACGCGGATGTTCGACAACACCAACTTCCCGTGGATCAGCAGTATGTCGACCGAGACACGCACGCTCGGCGACATGCTTCGCGACGCAGGCTACTACACCGCGTACAAGGGCAAGTGGCATCTCACCAAGGAATTCGAGACGGTCAACAAGCTCGGCACACCCACCAAGATCTTTACCGCCGAAATGGAAGCCTACGGCTTCTCTGATTACGTCGGCATTGGCGACATCATTGCCCACACAAGCGGCGGCTACCTGCACGACGGGGTGATCGCCGCAATGGGCGTGAGCTGGCTGCGCGGAAAAGGCCGCGAGCTGGCGGCACAAGGCAAGCCATGGTTCCTCGCGGTCAACCTGGTCAACCCGCATGACGTGATGTTCTACGACACCGACGCTCCCGGAACCGAGGTCCAGGCAAAGCGCGGACTCGCCCATGTCGCCCGCGACCCGGTTGACCCGCTGTATGCCAGGCAGTGGGACTTCACGCTGCCGGCAAGCCGGGCGCAGGCCCTCGATGCGCCGGGGCGGCCGCCGGCGCACCGCGATTTCCTTCGCTCGCACGATGCGCTGGTCGGCGCCATTCCAAACGAGGACGCGCGCTGGCGCCGGCGGCACAACTACTACCTGAACTGCATGCGCGATGTGGACCGCAATATCGCGGCCGTCCTGGCCGAACTCGACGCCAGCGGCCTCACCGACAAGACCATCGTGATCCTCACGTCCGACCACGGCGACATGGATGGTGCCCACCAGCTCCACGCCAAGGGCGCCGTCTCGTATCGGGAGCAGAACAACGTCCCGCTGATCATCGCTCACCCCGCCTATCAGGGTGGCAGGCAATGCCGCGCAGTCACATCGCACCTGGACATCGCGCCGACCTTGATTGCGATGACTGGCATCGGCGCCGACAAGCGCGTTGCCATCGTCAAGGGGCTGGCAGGGAAGGACTTCTCGGGGCTACTCGACGCGCCCGACCAGGCAGGCCTGGAAGTCGTCCGCAATGGCGCGCTGTTCTGCTACAACATGCTCGCCTATCTCGATGGCGACTTTCTTTTCAAGGCAGTGGACTACCTGCAAAAGGGCGGCAAGCCGGACCAGCTCAAGAGCGCCGGCATCCGGCCCAACCTGATGAAGCGGGGCGCGGTACGTTCGGTCTACGATGGACGCTACACCTTCGCACGGTACTTCTCGCCCAAGCAGCATAACCGGCCCACCACGCTGGAACAGCTCAACCGGTTCAATGACGTGGAGCTATACGATCTGCAGGCCGACCCGTTCGAGATGCACAATCTGGCGGCAGACAGCAGCCACCGCGATCTGCTTCTCGCCATGAACGACAAGCTGAACCGGCTGATAGACGCTGAAGTGGGTGAAGACCGTGGACAAATGCTCCCCGGTGGCATCGATGCAGGGTGGGACGTCACGGCGGAAACCATGGCCGGCGCATGATGCATCCGGGCCGATGCCCGGGGATCAATTCCCTGGCCCCCAATGCGCCCTCCAACTCGACCGGTTGAATCCATTAGCCAGGACCGGCCGTTGGCCGGCGCTTGCAGGTGGGCATTCAAACGTCAGCTCTTTTCAGGAGCGACCTCTCCTCCTTCGCCGGGTGCGCCCGCTAAGAGCGCGTTATTGGAATCCCATATCGGCAACACCTGGAGCGGATTACCTTGGTCGGAGTGCTGGACCCAGCCTGGGCCCGGCCGGAACCGGCGCGCAAGCGCAATGTTGAAAACGCTTAAATCGAGTGGCGGAACAATTGAATTCCAGTTTGCACACTGACTGTTCAAAATCGGGAGTTCAAGGCACGGGTGGCTGATATTCCGCCTGCGCCACCCATCTCCGAAGACCAGAGCTGCGAGGCCGGCATGCGCGACCAGGACGATGTCAATACGACCCGAAGGCTTCTTGCTGCACTCGGTGGTGCCTTTCCCCTGGCCTATGCGTCGCTGGCGGCCATGCCGCAGCCGGCCGCTGCCGCCGCAAAGAATGACGCGAAGGATGCTGCGCCGAAGGCGTCGGCCGCCACAGGCCACGCCCCAGCCCGGGAAGTGCAACCCCCTGCGGGGCTGCCCATGCACGCGGGATACGCACAGGTCATCGCCCGCATGGCCTATGTGTGGGGTTGGCCGATGGTGAACATGCTCAACCGCAATGCGCGCATCACCCAGGCGCCACACCCCGGCTTGCTGAACGGCGTACTGCCTGCCGCGCCGCGCGGCCAGGTGGGCATGCTTCATGACTACATCGATCCGTCCGAAACCTTCGTGACCTGCCCCAACCAGGACGTGGTGTACGGGCTTGGCTTCTTTTCGCTCGACCAGGAGCCGGTTGTCGCCCAGGTTCCCGACTTCGGCGAGCGGTTCTGGGTCTATGCGCTATACGATGCCCGCACCAACCAGTTCGGCCAGATGGGCAAGCCGTACAAGACCCGGCCCGGCTTCTACCTGCTGGCCGGGCCCAACTGGAAGGGCAACAAGCCGGCCGGCATCACGGCGATCATCCGTTGCCCGACTGCGCTGGCCAACGCCATCCCGCGCGTGTTCATGAACGACACCGCGGATGACCGAAAGGCAATCCAGCCCGTGCTCAACCAGGTTGTCTTCTATCCGCTCAAACAGTTCGACGGGAAGATGAAGACGATCGACTGGGCCAGGGCGCCCGAGATCCCGGGCCCTAAGTCCGATGGCGGCGGCGGTGGCGAAACCAAGTGGGTCATACCTGAGAAGTTCTTCGACCAGTTCGGCGAGGTGCTGGAAACCGTGCCGCCGCTGCCGGGGGAGGAAGCGATGTATGCGCAGTTCCGCTCGCTGATGGAGGCGGCGAACCGCGACCCGGAAATCAAGAAGATGCTCGTCTCCACGGCGGTCGAGACCGAGCGGGATGCCATCGATCCGTTCTTCGAATGGCGTCGCAACGGACTGCCGGCGGGCAATGGCTGGAACCGGTCTACCAACAATGCCCAGACGGGCTTCGACTACTTTGACCGCACCGGTACGGCCAAGTCGAACATGTTCGACAACCGGCCCACCGAGACACAGTACTTCTACACCGACTACGACGCATCCGGTGCCGCGCTCAATGGAGCAAACAGCTACGAGATCGTCTTTCCCGCAGGGCAGGAGCCGCCCGTCAACGGCTTCTGGTCGCTGACGCTCTACAACGACAAGCACCTCTTCCACGCGAACAACCTGAAGCGCTACTCGCTCGGCACCAAGAACACCTCGCTGAAGCGAAATCCCGATGGCTCTCTGACACTCCATGCCGGCGCAAAGTCGCCTGGCGGCGAACGTGAACCGAACTGGCTGCCCGCGCCGGGCGGCGCCTTTTCACTCTACATCCGTGCCTATTGGGGCAAGCAGCCGATCCTGGATGGTTCGTGGAAGCCGCCCGCCATCCGCAAGGTGGCCTGACATTCCCTTTGAAGTCGTCGGCCGGCTGCAACCACAAGCACGCACAAATTGCGGCCCGAGATGAAAGCACTGCGTTGGACTTCGATGGCATTGGCTGCCCTGGCGCTGGGCCTCTCAGGCGCCGCAATGGGGCAGGGTTCCCGCTACGACGCACTCGCCAATGCCGCATTCGAGAAGGACTACCCCACGCCGGAAACCTCGCGTGTGCTGCAGGACGAACTGATCTTCCAGCGCGCGACACAAGCCTACTTGTGGGCGTTGCCCGCCCTCAATATCTGGGCGATGAAGGAAGGATCGAAGAAGGTCTTCGGCGCAGGCTACAACGTCCTGCCGGTCTGGAAAGAGCGGATCAAGGCTTCCACGCAGGTGACGACACCAAACTCCGACGTCGTCTATGCGATGGGCTATATGGATCTCAGGAAAGACGGCCCGCTCGTCGTCGAGGCGCCGGCCGGGAACGCCGACGGCTCGACCGAATAGGACCAGCGCAAGAACCTCGAAGAGTAGGAAGCCAACGCGATTGGCACCGAATACCTGCGCGCGGAGCTGATCGAGGGAGGGGAAGCCGACAAGGTGCCATTGCTTGGCCAGCTTGACAATGGCTGCTTGCCGGCTAGAAAGCTGCCGCTAACGATCAAGTTAACCGGCGCGCCACCACCGACGCTTGCCAGGTTAATGGCAGAATTGGCGCGTCCAGTTGAACGAGTGGTTAGGGCGCACTTGACACGCCTCGCGCCGCTACTACTTCGTTCCTTCCGCCGGCAATGCCTGTTTCAGCTGTGCGATCGTCCGTTCGATCGCGTCCCGGCCTGCGGCTTGATCCTTACGTGCGGCCGTGGCCAAGTTGAACCCGTGACCGACGCCGTCGTACTCATGCAGCGTCAGCATGGGTGGGGAGGAGGCCTTGGCAGCGTCGGCGAGTTGGCGCGCCGTTTCGATTCGGCAGCAATCCTTGTAGGTGTCTGCCGTACCGGCAAACATTTGCACTGGAACCTTGATCTTGGCGACAAAGTCGGCCGGGTCCTTGATGAAAGCGGTGTACGGATAGCCTACAACGACCGCTGCAACGAGCTCTGGCATCCGCGCCGCGTAGGTCAGCGCGGTCGCTCCGCCGAGCGAATAGCCAACGACGCCCACCTTGCCTGGCAGCGCGCGCGCGCCCGCCTGAGCCCGCGTAATCACCTCTTTGAGCATGCTCCAGGCACGGCTCGTGTCTTTGATCCAGAATTCATTGCCGTCGACCAGAACGACATCGAAGCCGGCGTCGGCGATCTGCTGCGCGGTCATCACGTAGCCAGGCATGCCCGTTTGGCCAGAAACAAGGACGACGACGCGTCCATTACCTGACTTCGGTAGGAACTCTTTCTGTTTTGGACCAGAGTCCTGAGCGCCCGCGCACAATGAAACGGCCGCAAGCAAGGATACGAGGAACCGGAAAAAAACACTCAGCATGGGCGCCTCCTTGAATTCGCGCACCGCCCCTTCAGCGCATTGTGATGCTACCCCACAGCGTCGTTCGTCCCGCGTGCGCAACCTGCTGTGGGGGACCTGGCCGTATTTATACGGACAGTGGTGTCCGCATAACAATAGATATTGATGGATTTATAGTCTCCAACTGCTTGACATGCAAATTTGTGCCCTGTTCAAGCTCAGACCAATGACAGCTGCAAGTTCGGTCAGGGACGGTCGCAGCTTCGCGGCGGGGCATCCGGCCGAGATCGGGCCAGGAGCGGCCGATCAGAGCGTGAGCCGCCAAGCGGACGTTGACCGGCGACCGAACCACCATGCAGCAGATGGCGGGGTGGTCGTCTTGCCGGGCAACGCCCACACATTGTCAGTTCGCAGCGTTAAGTGATTTCAAGTGAGCGAAGCCAGCCGCCTCCGCAAAGTCCGGGAGACGCCAGATCGCGCCGTTTGCTCCCCATGAGCCCTCCGTGACATCGTGAACGATTACCGAGGTGGCGAGGCGGCGTTGGTCTGCAGTGGGCAACGCCTGCCTGAAGGCATCGTGGACAAGACTGACGTATCGGGCGCGGGTGGCCGCGTCCAGCACGCCGGCGGGTAAGTAAATCATTGCAACGCACGGCAGAATCTGTGCTGTCATATCAATTCCTCCGCACGTCCAGAATCCCGGCGCGACTTCGTCAATCACAACCCAGCACAGGAAGCGCTTCTTTGCATCGTCGGGAATCTGTTCTGCACTTGCAGCAGCCTGATTGAGCAGGCGTACCAGCGCCTCGCGATGCTGGGTGGGAAAAGAATTCTTGGGAAGCTTGACGAGAATGTTTGGCAAGACAGCTCCTTCGTTTGTGTACGGGAGCTTGTATTAGAGCGTCGGCACGCGCAGAATCCGAGTGTCTGATTGGACATCTTTCATGCGTATCCAGCCATTCTATGATTTCACGATCCTCGTCCTTGACGGCGCCTATTCCTCGAGCGTCGCGCTAACACTCGACATTCTTTCGGCCGCAGCTTCCGTGTCAGCGCGCGTTGGCGTCGCGGCGCCCCGATGGCGCATCTACTCGACTGCCGGCAACAGGGTGCAGCTCGGGCACGGTATCTCAATCGATGCGAAACCGTTGCCAAAGACCCCGCGCGCCGATGGTTCGATCTGGATCGTGCCCGGACTGGGACTTGAAAGCGCAATCGATATATCGCGCCGTATGGAACAAGATGACGCGCTCATGGCAATCAAGGTCTTGCGCAATCATGCGCAGCGTGGCGGCACCGTAGCGGCGTCCTGTTCCGCGGTTTTCCTGCTTCAGGCGGCCGGTCTGCTCGCCGAGCGCCGGGCGACAACGTCGTGGTGGCTGGCGCCGTTACTTCAACGGCTGGAGAAACGCTGCACAGTCGATGCCGACCGCATAGTGATTGAGGACTCCAGGGTCGTGACCGCAGGCGCGGCACTCGCGCAAACCGATTTGCTGTTGTATTTGCTGCGTAGCAAGTCCGGGCCGGCGCTGGCGGATACCTTATCCCGTGTGCTTCTTGTCGACGCGCGACAGGCACAGGCACCGTTCATCGCGCCGTCGCTGCTCGCGAATGGAAGCGAGCTCATAGGCAAGATCGTCGCGCATGCAGAGGCCTCGCTGCCTGAGTTGCCCGGTTTGGCCCAGCTGGCGGAGCAGTTTTGCATGTCGGAACGCACACTAACGCGTCATGTGCGGGCCGCCACGGGGCGTAGCACGCAGGATTTGTTGCAAAGCGTCCGGCTTGGCAGGGCGCGTATGCTGCTTGCCACAAGCCGGATGACCGTGGAACAGATCGCCGAGCAAGTAGGCTACAGAGACGCAACGGCTCTCAGAAGGATGATGCGCAAACTTGTCGGTGCAACCCCCAGACAGTTCAGACCGAACGCGTACTGAGCGCCCGGTTGATCTGGTATCAACACAGGGTTGACTGTCCGCTCCGGTCTTTCGCGATCGGCAGCAGTGGGGCGGCCTCGGTCGACCGCCCGTCGGTCTCGGCCGTCGCTTGCCGGCCAGGAACGGGTCGTTAGACACCGCCTCGAAGAGCGTAGACAATTCGCAAAGTCACCCCCTTGCTAGCAACTGCCCATCACGATGAAGTTGAGGCCTCCACTGCCCGCGGTAAGAGCACTCATTGAGCACATGCTTCGTGGAGTCTCGAAGTCGGCAAGACGGGCGGCCCGGGGTTTATTCCTCGACACGTGCATTAGATGAAGCTAAACGGTATCCGGAGGCACTCCATGCAGGAAGAGAAAATACGTGAAACCCTGAATGCGCACTGGCAAGCGTCGGCGGCCGGCGATCTCGACGCAGAACACGATATTTACGATGACGATGCCATCTGTGACTATCCCCAGTCAGGTGAGCGAATCCTTGGGCGAATGAATTTGCAGGCACTGCGGAGTCATCATCCAGGCAAGCCAGCAGGTTTCGATGTCAGGCGAGTTCAAGGAGAGGGTAATCTGTGGGTCACGGAATACTCGATCACCTATGACGGGCGACCGGCTTACACGGTAAGCATCATGGAGTTCTGCAACGGCAAGGTCGTTCACGAGACCCAGTATTTTTCGGATCCCTTTGAGGCGCCGGGTTGGCGGAGTCAATGGGTTCAGCAGATCGCGTGACAACGCATTGCGGCGAGATAAGCACAGTCGCTTAATGGTACGCCAATGCCAGCGCATCGTCTCCTGCGCTACGAACCAATCTGATGCCCGGCGGTCCTCGCGCCCAGCAGCTTGCGATGCGCAAGGAGGAGAAGCGGAGTCGTTGCCATCGATAGTGCAACGACGACGGTGACAACAGACAGTTGCTCGGCATGGATCAGGTTGGCCGACTGTGCTGCCCCCATCACGACAAAGGCAAATTCGCCGCCCTGTGAAAGCAGGATCGCGAAGTAAGTCCGATGCTCAGGCGGCAGGTTGACCCGGTTGGCCAGATACTTGAGTGCGAGAAACTTGCCTCCAGTCAGGGCAATCACCAGCAGGGCCACAAGCCATGTCCTATCGGCCAGGACACCAAAATCAATCGTCATGCCGACAGCGATAAAAAACAGTCCGAGCAGGATGCCTTTGAAGGGCGCCATATCAGATTCAATCTCCTCGCGGCATGTGGATCCGGCCAGCAGCAGTCCGGCCATGAAGGCGCCAAGGGACATCGACAGGTGAACGACGTGCATCAGCAAGGCGATGGCGATGACCCAGAGCAGCGCAAAGATGGTGAAGATCTCGCGCGTCTTGCTCCACTGGATCACGTGCAGGATGTATTTCAGCAGGAAGCGCCCGCCGACGAGCACCACGGCGATCATGGCCAGTGCCTTCCCGGCGGCGAGCCACCCGCCCGACGCGCTGGCTTCCGCAGGGATCGGCGCCAGCAGCGGCAACAAGGCAATCATCGGAATGGCGGCGATATCCTGGAACAGGAGGATGCCAAAGCTCGCTTGCCCAAGCGGCGTATCCATCAGGTGATTCTGCTCGAGGATAGCGATCACCATCGCAGTGGAAGACAGCGACAAGGCAAAGCCGGCTGCCACACCCACCCGCCAAGGGAGGCCGAAGGCGATGAACGCCACTGCCAGCAGCGCCGCACACAGAACCACTTGGGCCGCGCCATAGCCAAAGATGGAGTGGCGCATCGCCCACAGCTTGTCGATTTCCATCTCGATGCCGATGATGAACATCATCAGCACAATGCCCAGTTCGGATATGTCCAGGATCGAGTGGACATCCGTGACGAGCCTCAGCCCCCAGGGCCCGATCACGGCCCCAGCTACCAAGTAGCCAAGCACCGAGCCGAAGCCCAAACGAACCGACAGCGGCACCGCGATCAATGCCGCCGCTAGAAATATCACCGAGTCAGCCAGCAATTGTTCCATCAGTACGCTCCTCGTTGGGCCGAGACCGATGGCGTTCCATCCCCCGATATTGCCGGCCTTGTGCGGTCGTCCTAAGTGATCCTAGACCATCCATTAAGGAGGCGCGTGTACTGTACAAGTGATGCCGCCCTCACGACTGCACCAAACTCATATATTGCAACGCTCAACTGGACGTATGAATCGGCGCACTATGGGCATCTACGCAGCGCCCCATCGGTTTGATCTCGAGTTACCCAATCTCATCCCCGGCGAGTTTTTTCACGGCGTTTGGCACCCTCGCCATCCATCGCGATCTGGCCAAATACTTTACGAGTCTAAAAACGTTATTAGTACATCGCAACGCATGGCGGCGAAAAGGTCGATTTGCACGTGCCGTATGAGACATGTGAAATGGCGCCTGGTCTCGCGTGGCATGGGAGCGCTCGCGCGCTGGCTTACAATGAGCGCCTTGCCATGGCCACGCCAAACCAAATGCCCGCGGAGAAAAAGCGAATAACAGTGCTCGATGTAGCCCGCCATGCGGGCGTTTCACAGGGCACGGTATCGAGGGTAATCACCGGCAAGAACTGGGTATCCGAGGAGGCGCGGCAACTCGTCGAAGCATCCGTTCGCGAACTCGGATACGTGCCCAATCCGATGGCACAAGGACTCAAGAGTCAGCGCTCGAAAGCCGTCGCTGCACTGGTTTCCGACATATCCAACCCGTTGCACGGCGTATTCCTGGCCGCTGCGGAAGAAGTTCTCGACGAAGCTGGTTACCTGCTATTCGTCTCCAGCACGCATAGTCAGCCGCAGCGCGAGGTCGCGCTTCTCAACGCCTACGGCTCGGGTCGCGTTGATGGGCTCATCGTCGCCCATGCCGACGAAGCCGACAAAAAAGTCGCACAGGTACTGGAGGCGAGCAAGCTGCCGATCGTCTTTCATGACCGGGAAAGCCATGGCATGGGCGACGCTGTCATCGCCGATCACATGAGCGGCGCCCTGGAAGCCACGCGGTATCTGCTCGGACTGGGTCACAAGCGTATCGCGGTACTGACGCCAGCCTCGAGAATTCGTCCCGGACGTGAACGTTTGCGCGGATACGAAATGGCGCTGGCGGAGTCCGGGATTGCATTGGATCCCTCGCTGATCTGCGAACTAGACGCCTCCGGTCACGAAGCTTACAGTCAAACTCGAGGACTACTGGAGCAGGGCACTTGCCCTACTGCCGTGATCTGCCTGGGAACCGGCATGCTCGCGGGTGTCCTCTCCGCGATCGCATCATCCGGGCTGAAAATCCCCGAGGAGATTTCGCTCATCGGGGTAGGCGATACCGACCTGGTCCGCCTGCATACGCCCCCGATCACTTCGCTCAAATGGGACATCGGCGAATGTGGAAGGATTGCCGCGCGCATGCTGCTCGCCCGGCTTCGGGGCGGAACGCCTCCTGATGTCAAGGCGGAGACGGCGCGGGTCCCGGTGGAGCTTGTTATCCGGCACTCGTGTGCGCCGCCCCGCGCCCGCAACTAGCTTTCGATCGCGATTTCGAAGGTGCGCAGGTAGTTGCACACTAGCTGGTAGAAGCCGACAGTCATGACAAGGTCCATGAGCCCCTTGTAGCCGAACATGTCGACGGCGTCATGACGCTCCTGTCCGACCAGCTCGTGATTGTTCACGATGCTGTCGGTCCAGGTGATCACAGAGCGCTCAGCATCGCTAAGTCCCTCAGCCCTGGCTCCCAGCCTGGCGCCTGCGATTCCGGCTTCCGACAGGCCAGCGGCGCGCGCCAGCCTTTCATGGTGGTACAGCTCGTACGGAGCGTCATACAGATTGCCGACGCGCAAGATCACCAGTTCGCGCAACGGTCCGGACAGTGTGTTGCCACGAAGTATCCCTTCCGCCAGTGAGAAGTAGCCAGGCGCCATGTTTGGCGAGTGGAAGAGCATCTTGAAGACGTTCAGTGGTTTCTTTTCGACCACTTCGCGCCACTCACTGGCCACATTTTCCATATTAGGGTACGGAATCGTCATTTTTTCTCCTCGGTATCGATGTTGATGGGGTGCCAGGCGTCCAGTCGCGGCGCCTGCAGATGCAAGCTCCCTCTTGAAAACGACTAATAACGATATTAGTATAGATGCCATGCCGCTGGCTAGTCGTGGTTCGCTGCTGGCGTGCAGCTCAAGAACATCTGGAGACAGCTTTATGATTGATCGCCGCAGGTTCCTGGCAACGCTTGCCGTTGCTGGCACCATTCCGTGGTGCACATCGGCTCGGGCAGCCGATGGTGCCTTCCCCAACAAGCCAGTCAAGATCGTCGTGCCGAATCCTCCGGGTGGCGCTTCGGACGTCATGGCGCGCCTGATTGCAACCGACCTCGGCCAGATGTGGCGACAGCCCGTCATCGTTGAGAATCGGGCAGGGGCAGGCGGCAGCATTGGCGCCGAGTATGTCGCCCGCTCGCCCGGAGACGGATACACGCTGCTGATGGGCGGTATCGCGTCTCATGCGATCAACCCCGCTCTCTACAAAAACATCAACTACGACCCGATTCGAGATTTCACAGCACTGACGCTGGTTGGAACACTGGCAAACGTCCTGCTCGCGCACCCATCCTTCCCGGCCGAGAATCTGAAGCAGATGATCGACCTGGTGCGCGCGAACCCGAACAAGTATTCATACGCGTCGGTCGGCAACGGAACGTCTCCGCATCTGTCGGGTGAGCTCTTCTGTGAGATGACAGGGCTGAAGATGGTCCACGTCCCGTACAAGGGGAGCGCCGCCGCGTTGAATGACCTTCTCGCTGGTCAGATCCAGCTGGGGTTCGACAATCTGTCTGCAGGGCTGCCGTTCATCAGGGAAAAGAAGCTCAAGGCCCTCGCCGTCACGACAAAGACGCGGTCGCCCTTGCTCCCGAGTGTGCCAACTGTTGCAGAGTCCGGTGTGCCGGAGTACGACCTTACCTCCTGGGCAGCCCTGTTTGCACCCGCCCGCCTGCCAAGCGCCATCGCACAGAAAATCAGCAGTGACGTCGGTTCCATTCTGCGCAAGCCCGCGGTCGCCGAGAAGCTGCTCACGCTCGGGGTAACCGCGACACCCAGCACACCGGCTGAATTCTCCTCCTTCCTGGCCAGCGAGGTCAGCAAATACCGATCGCTGTCCCAGAAGGCAAACCTTCACATCGGGTAAAACCATGCATCGAAAACTGGAAGGACGCATTGCAGTGGTGATCGGCGGTGGCAATCCGCCGCAGGGTCAAAGCAACGGCGGGGCGGCAGCGCAATGCTACGCAAGGGATGGCGCTACGGTTGTATGCGTCGACATTGATCTCGCCGCGGCTCAGCGAACGGTAGACAAAATCGTTGAAGCCGGCGGGAAGGCCGTTGCCGCACAAGCAGACGCAGCAAAGCTGGCGGACATTGTCGCCATCAAAGATCTGACGATCGATCGCTACGGCCGGGTCGACATCCTCCATAACAACGTGGGCGCCGAACATGTTTGCGAACTGGAGGAGATCACCGAAGAGCAATGGGATCGCATTCATGACATCAACCTGAAAAGCGTCATGTTCGCGTGTCAGCAGTTCATTCCGTTGATGGTCAGGCAGGGCGGAGGCTCGGTGATGAATATTTCGTCGACAGCCAGCATTCGGCCAAGCCCGACTACGTTCTACCTGTCGTACAACACGTCGAAGGCGGCGGTGAACCATCTGACCAGAGTGCTCGCGCGCCGGTATGCCCGCGATCAGGTTCGCGTCAACGTCATTCTCCCAGGGATGATCCGCACCGAGCACGCGACAAGGCTCTATGCCGATCCGATCCAGGCGAATATCGACCGCGATGCGCGTTGCCCCATGGGAAGACAAGGTACGCCAGAAGACATCGGGAACGCAGCAGCATTCCTCGCCAGCGACGACGCCAAATACATCACGGGTATCGAGCTGCGAGTCGACGGCGCACTTTCCCTCTAAGTCGCAACCGATAGCCCTTGCCCGCTCACGCTATCGCGGGCACAGCGTCGCTTTGCACATCCATGGTGGCCACGTCCACCAAATCAATCATCCGTTCGGAGTGCACACTCATGAGTCAAATTTACGCCGGCATTCGTCAAATCGGCTACGTCGTCAAGGATATCGAGAAGGCAATGGAACACTGGTCGCGCGTGCTCGGCGTTGGCCCGTGGTTCTATCGTGAAGACGCGACACCCTCGACCTTCACGTACTACGGCGAAAAATCCACACCGCCGAAGGTCTCGATTGCGGTGGCCAACTCTGGCTACATCCAGCTCGAGCTGATTCAACAGCACGATGATGCGCCATCGCTTTATCTGGATTCTCTCAAAGCCGCCGGCGGCGACTGCACGCAGCATGTCGCCTTCTGGACGGAAGACCAGTTCGACGCGCTTCGCGCTCAGTTGATTGAGTCCGGCTACGTTGAGGGTCACGCCGGTCAAATGGGAGAGCGTGGCCGGTTCACCTACCTTGTCCACAAGGATCTTCCGAGCTGCGTAATCGAGATCTCCGAGTTACGCGGTGGCAAGGGGGAGTACTTCAAAAGGGTGGCGGCAGCCGCGCAAGAGTGGAGTGGCAAAGAGGCCATCATCCGCGTTTGAGCAAATGCCTGCCCACATTAACCAAGCGACGCCAAAGGAGTACTTCGCATGCCGCTGCCCAAGACCATCACGCATCAGGACCGTCTGCTGACGCTGAATATTCACGACGTAGAAGAGTTCCCTGGCTCCGAGCCTGGCTCGACCATCATTCCACTGTTCCTCGACAAGGAGAACGGAGTTTGGGTTCTCTATGGGAAGTTCGAGCCCGGTACTAAACTTCCACCCCACTTTCACACGGGCACGGTGCATTTCTTCACAACGAAGGGGCAGTGGAACTACGAAGAGTACCCTCAGGATCCCCAAACAGCGGGGAGCTACCTCTACGAGCCTGGTGGCTCAGTGCATACGTTCATGGTGCCGCCGGACGCCAAGGAAGCGGCCGAAGGCTTCATGGTAGTGTACGGGGCCAACGTCATTTTCTCGGGCGGAGAGTACGAAAGCGTACGGGATGCCGGCGCTATCGAAGCCGGCATTCTGAGTGCAGCGAAGCGTGCAGGGAAGCCGGTGCCGAAGTACATTCGCCCGAAGGGTGGGGCGAGCTTTTCGAACGAATAGTTCCTGGCGTCGCCTCAGGCGAGACAAGGATGGGGGGCAGACCATCTACGTGCAGAAGGATTCGCCAGGCAAGAACAAGGAATCCAACTGGCTGCCTGCCCCGAACGGCCCCTTCATGGTCGCCATGCGCTATTACTGGCCAAAGCCGGAACCCTTGAATCACCAGTGGACGGCGCCAGGCGTCGAGCGCAGAGATTAACTCACCCATGCAACCGACATGCACAATCAATAAGGCGATCAACGGGTGGCGCTTTCGGGCGCGGCACTTGCCATCTTGGTAATCGGCCGCCTCTCGGGCCGAACCGGCCGTTCCGCGTCAGCCCTCGAATGACCGAGACGGATCGCAGTTTCGCGGCGGGGCATCCGACCGGTTGAATCCGCAGCCGAGGCGGACCTTCCGCGGCGGCTGCAAATCTTTGCCAATCTGCAGGCTGAAGACGTGAACGAATCGCGTTGACCGTGGCCGGCCTGCCTTAAGGCAACAGAGCCTTCTTCATTGATGGGGCGGGGTGTAGCACATAGTTCTCGCGCTCATAGAACGGAACGGCGTCCGGCCGCGCATCAAGAAATATCGCGGTCATGCCGCGGGCACGGGCGTCGGCTTCGGCATAGTCCATCAAGGATCGGCCAACACCGCTCCCTCGGCCCGCCGCATCGACCACCAGGTCATCAACATGAAGGTGCGCCCCGCGCGCCAAGGTGTGGACGGGTCTCATGCCCATCACGCCGATAATCTTCCCATCTTGGAATGCCGCCACAAGCTCGTAGCCCGAATGCGATTGCCGGCGGGCCCGCTCCAGGAATTCGGGTTCGTCAAGGGACCGAAGCTGAGCGATGACAGGGTATGCCTGCATCCATTCCGGCGGCGACAGCCTTCTGATTTCCAACCTGCTGCAGCGATGTTCAGTCATGGCTCAAGTCGATCGTCACTCGAAAAATGCAGATTATTGCACGGAGCCGAGTGGCGAGGTTTCTCGGTGGGTTGGGCATTTGAAGGTCCGCTTTGCCGTGAGGATTCAACCGGTCAACGCAACGGATTGAAGGGCATTGTCTATATACCCCGTACTGACGAGCGGATCCTCGCACATTTCTTCAAGCCGCAGTAGCCTACCTGGCACATCGCGCGCGTCTGCGCGCGTGGCGAAATGGGGGCGTATATGACCTGTCGGGATGCCCGGAACGGACGCCGCCCGACGCCTGTCATCCGACGCGGACGGCTGGCGGCGCTAGCAGGTGAGGTGCAGGATCGCGTTGGCGCCTTTGGGATTCGCCTCGAGCGTCTCGATGGCGTCGGCTGTCGGCTGGATGACCAGCTCGACATGGCGTCGTTTCGCCTCGCGCTTCACCTCGTCCATCACCGGCAACGCGCCAGTTCCGGTGCCGACCACGAGTTTGCTGCAGTTCCAGGGGATGTCTTCCTGGATCGACAGCGGCGTGTGGCCGAACGCTTCGCGAAATGGCTTGGAGGGACCTTTCCTGCGATTGCGGACCTTGCCGTGGTCGATGACTACGGGGTGCTGCAGGGTGGCCTTCAGTTCCTCGCGGTCGGTGGAGGTCGGATTGGCCTGCCAGCCGACTAGTTCGTCGTGCCAACTCTCCCACGCGTTCCGGTCGAAGTCCTCATCCAGCCGCCCGCCGTCGCGCAAATAAGCACCGATCACCTGCGTGCCATCCCAGTAGGCAATGGCCACGTCGGAGAAATCGGCAGTGGTTCCGATCGGCATGTCGCGTAGCAACATCGCCAGGTTTGCCTTGAATGCTCGGAATTCTTGGGAGGTCATGGCGGGCTCCGATGCGGAGGGAAGATGATGAAAGGTTGCACCTGATTTTTCGGCGCRTCAATTTGGAGCGTTGACCGATCGCGCCACACTCAATCTCCTACCCGTCGCTCAAACAGATCGCGTATGCCCCTGAGATTACAGGCCCCATGAGAGGCTCCAGGCTATCGGCCCCCAACATGGAGAACATATTGCCAGTGAGCCTGGAGCGCGTGGTTGGCATTCGATGAGCACGATGAAGTGCTATCGATATTGCCTCCCATCGCACGGAGACTGCTGCTGTTGTAGTCGGGGCCAAGTTCCATCGTCAGTGACGGCTGACGACCCACAAACCGCCATTCACATGCGGCCCGGCCCTGCTGCGCCGCGGCCAACCGTGCTTTCGTGACCGTCGCGCATCAGGAACGAAGATGCGCGACGGCCCGGCGACGGAGGAATGCGCGGTCTAGCGGTGTGCGAAAAGACTACCGCGCCCGCGTCACGGCGACATGGCTCGCCTTATCACACCGTGACGATGTTGGTGCTGACCTCGATGTTGCCGCGCACAGACTTCGAGTACGGGCAGATCTGATGGGCCAGGTGCGCGATTTTCTCGACGACGTCCTTGGCCAGACCCGGCACGCGAACGGTGAACTCGGCGCCGAGGAACCACGCGGCACCGGTCTGCCCAACGTTGACCTTGATGTCCACGGAATAGTCGGGCGGCAGCGTGACCTTCTTCATCGAGGCCGCAATCCCGAACACGGTGGTGTAACAGGCTGACCACGCGCCCGCAAACAACTTCTCGGCTGTCGGGTGCGGCTCGGTGGCGATGAACTCGATGTTTTCAACGCCGGGTGCTGTCAGCTTGAGGTCGAAGACGCCAAACTCGCCGCGCTGGGCATTGGGGTCGCGATTGGCCGTGGCGTGGGTGTTGCCTGAGGCGAGGACTTTTTCGATCTTTTCCATGATGGATTCCTTGAATTAAGTGGATTTAAAGCTCGTGCGATGTGATCGCATGCGTTGCATGAATGGCGAAGATGTCTTTGGCATTAAGCGGATAAGATTTAATCGCACGCGAGTTTCAGCATGAATGAGTATCTTGCTTTGACCAGATTCCTCAACCATATTTTGGTGAGACCCGTATGCCTTATCCGATCACGCCGTGACGATGTCCAGGCCGACCTCGATGTTGCCGTGCACAGCCTTCGAGTACGGGCAGAGCTGATGAGCCAGGTGCGCGACTGCCTCGACGACTTCCTTTGCCAGACCCGGCGCGCGGATGGTGAACTTGGCGCCAAGGCAATGCCCGGCTCCGACCGATCCAATGCTGACCTGGATGTCCACGGAATAGTCGGACGGCAGCGTGACCTTCTTCATCGAGGCCGCAATCTCGAACGCGCTGATGTAACAGGCCGACCACGCGCCCGAAAACAACTGCTCGGCTCTCGGATGCAGTTCGGTGGCGATGAACTCGCGGCTGTCACCGCCGGGTGCCGACAGGTTGAGGTCGAGGACGCCGAGTTCACCGCGCTGGACGTTGGGGTCGAGATTGATCGTGGCGTGACTGTTGCCTGAGTGGAGGACTTGTTCGATCTTGCTCATTTGAGATTCCTTCGATGTGTAAGTAGGAGCCCAGACTGTAAGTCGATGCGTTACGCTCGCCGAGTCTTGAATGGGTCAAAGGCGTGCTCGAAAGGATCAAGCAGTGACAGGTGGCGTCTGTTCGTGACGCTGTACCAACGGGGCGACCGCTGCTGTGTGCTTGCCGGGGTCGGTCGACCCGCCTACCCGACACCGCTCCACAGTCTGGTGAGCGGCGGCGTCGTGAGCTGTCAACTTCCCGGAAATCGTCGATAAGGCCGCGCAGTGCTTGACACTATGAATATCATAGTTATACTCTTGGCTCACCATCTGCGATGTGCGAGGCGTCACAAATTGTCCTACGCGAGCAGGGCGCCGCCGACTGCGCGAAGCGAACCTGTGCGCACTTGTCTTCCGACTGGGAAAGGGGACGTGGGGCGGAGGATGGCATCCTGACCTTAAGCCGCAGGAAGGCGACATCATCATCCGCGAACACTGGGGCCAAAGCGGCTTTGAGGTCATCCGCGCGCGATCTCGAAGACGAGCGTCAGGTGCGGTTCAGACTTAGGCAAAGCGGTCGACGGCTGCGCGAAGAGTTCTCGACTATGGATCTCTCTGAGGCGACTGGCCTCGCGCCAGACACTTTCGCCAAAGTAGAGAAGGCGATCGTGGCGCTGCGAAGCAATCTTATCAAGTCAGTCCAAAACGGCGAACGAGCGCTTAGCGGTCGTATTGCCGCTATCGATGGAGATGTCCGATATGCAATACGAGACCGACTGGCTCACCCGTTTCATGGATCTCGTGACCGTCACCGGGAAAGTGGATGCCCGGTGCTCGCTGGGAGCGCCGTGGGAAAAAAATTTCTCCCAGGCCGGAGCTCAAGAAATTCCGTACCACATCATATTGACCGGCAGGGCGCTACTCGAGAATTCGGTTGATGGGGCAACCTATGAATTGCGGGCCGGCGACATCGCGTTACTGCCGCACGGTTCTGCGCACGTGTTGCACGACGGCAGCGGTGCGGTACCGGTTCCGGCCAGGGAACGCGCTTCGGGCAGTCTCCTGATTAGCGAAAATGGCGGCTCTGGCGAGGCGCTGGACATGTTGTGCGGGCGATTTGTCGTCGCGCCGCCTCATGACCGTTTAATCCGGAGCTATCTTCCGTCGGAACTCGTGGTACGCACCGAAGACATCGGCATCGCTGCACAGAACCTGCCGCAGGCCGAACGTCTGAGCCGGCTCGTCGCGCTGATGCGAGCCGAAACGATGGACAACGAAGTGGGCAGCGGCGCGATCCTGAACGCGCTTTCGTCAGCGTTGTTTGCGTTGACGCTGCGGGCGGCCGGTGAGGCCGGTCAGGCACGTACCGGGATACTGGCGCTCGCCGCGCACCCAAGGCTCGCGCCGGCCGCTGCTGCAATGCTCAACGACCCGGCTCGTGCGTGGACGCTTCCGGAACTGGCCGGACTATGCAGCATGTCGCGCGCCACGTTCATGCGGCATTTCCAGGCGAGTCTCGGCCGCTCTGCGATGGATCTGCTGACCGACATCCGGATGAGCGCCGCCGCAAACGCGCTACGAAAATCCACACTATCCGCCGAGGCGGTTGCCGATCTGGTCGGGTATCAGTCGGTGTCTGCGTTTCGGCGCGTGTTTGCTGAGCGGATGGGGATGACGCCGGGCGAGTGGCGGCAGCACGCGCTTAAGGGCGGTGCCTCGCATTTATCGGACGACGAGGCAGACGGAACTGCCGAACGCGGGAGCGAGCGCGCATAGGGCGCGGAGCGCCGCGCCGCTTCTGCGGGCGCAGCACGAATTGCGGGACGAGGCTTAGCCCTTTGGCGCGCCGGCAGGTGGTGGGTCTGTGTCATCGTCGCCCGCCTGCCCGAGCGAAGGCAGGTACCTGCCGAAGTTCATTTCGAAGTCGCTCGGAACGCCGTAAGCCAGGCTACGGAGCTTGGCGCGGCGTGCCTGCCCACTTGGCGAGGCTAGGGCCGGGAAGAACAGGTCGATGCTCGACTGGAGTTCGGCACCCGTCGGCGTTCCGAACCGATTCACCTGGGCTTTCGCCGCGCCGAGTGTTTCACGGTCGAATGAGGCCAGGCGTCTGGCAAGCGTATCGACAAAGGCGTCGAGTTCGTCGTCGTCCAGCGTGCGGTTCACCCAGCCATAGCGTTCGGCGACGTCGGCATCGAAATCGTCGGCGCTGAGGACAATCTCAAGTGCCCGCGAGCGGCCGACCACGCGCGGGAGCCATTCCAGCGCTCCGCCGCCCGGGATCAGGCCGACGCCGACCTCGGGATTGCCGAACAGGGCGCTTTGCCGGCTGGCGAAGCGCATGTCGCAGGCCAGTACGAACTCGTTACCGATGCCGCGCGTGCGGCCACGAATCTTGGCAATGCTCACGACTGGCGTGGACGAGACGCGCAGCACGAAGTCGCGCCAAAGGCCCAGCACCTCAGGTCGTTCAACTGCCTTGGCTACGTCGAGATGGGCGACGAAAAAATCGGGATTCGCCGACTGGAACACTACGACCTTCACGGACGGGTCCGCCTCGAGGTCGGTCATGAGCGCTCCCAATTCGACGATCGTCGTGGGAACAAACATATTGATCGGCGGGTTGCTGAAGGTAATCGTCCAGCGGCCCGGATAGGTGCGGTCAATGTCGAACTGAGAAGAGTCGGGCATGGTGCTTCTCCAAAGGCACTGGTAGACCAGCGTGGCGTTGAAGGTGACCTCGGGTCCCGGCAGCTTGCACATCGGGGACCTCTACTGCGCGGATAAGTCGACTTAAGAAACAGCCCTTATCTCTCCGAGCACGGTCGGGATGAGTTCAGATACGGTCGGGTGTATCGGGACTGCCTGCTGGAGGGCCGTATACGGGATGCCGGCGCTCATCACGTCGGGCACGTGGTCGAGCGCCGGCATCGCCCCCCCGAAGAGCTTGCGCTCGACCAGCGCAACGGCCATTCCGGGATCGGTCAGCCGGCCCGTGAGGGATGGACCGGCCTGCCCGGCGCCGATGATGACTGCGTCGAAATCACGAGTCATGGGCGTTCGACCGCCGCGATGGCGACAGCGATCGGCAGAGCCGCCAGCTCACAAGGGCAGGTCCTTGCCTGCCTGCTCGCAAGCCATGTACTCCGCATACCAGTCCGGCCAATTCTCATCGCGTTGGCCGCCGGTTCGCTTCTCGTGCTCGCCGTGCGCGGCCTCCGCCCGCCGGAACGCCGCCGCGAGATCCGCTGACGAGGCGAAGGTCGTGGCGTCTGTGTCCACGCGACCGGGCGCTCGGTGGGTGAGTTCCTGGAACAGCCAGCCATTGCCGTCCGGATCGCTGAACGAGGCAAACGAGCGGTAGCTGCGATGCTCGGGGTCCGGACCGCTAACCCGCATCCGCCCGAACAGATACGGCTCATCCGCGCCGGCGTGCGCGCCGGCGGCGTCGTGGAACACTCCGCTGATCTCCACCCCACGTCCCAGCAGTTCCTTGCGAGCCGCCTCGATGTCGGAGACGATCAGGTACAGTCCCTGGGCGGAGCCGGGTGTGGCCGCGGTGACGTTCTTGCCGAAGATGACCGAGCACCCGGAACCGGGCGGCGTGAACTGGATGACGCGGAAGTAGCCATCGTCGGAGGCGTAATCGGCGTCAAGCCTCCACCCCAAGCCGCCGTAAAAACGCTTGGCGCGATCGACGTCCGAAACAGGGATGACGACGATCTCGAGCTTCATGTCCACGCCCCGCACGTTCGGGGTCTCGACTGCAGCGCTGCTCATGTGAACCTCCGCATGCTTGGGCCGCAACGCGGCCTTTGAGATTGACGACAACAACACCTGGCGAAGGGAACGGGATGTGGTTTGTCGGGCCGGATCAGCTGGCGCGAAGCATCGCGCAGATCCAGTCCCGATGCAGGGAGAACGTCGTAGCGGTGTTCGGCACCGGCGCCGTTGCCGAGTCTCTCCGGCTCCGGCATCTGCACATAACCGTCGACGACCTGCCTCGGCATTGGGCAGACGCCAGCGACAACACTAACAGGCGATGTACCCCTACGCTGGCAACGCCCGCTCACTTGCTCACATTGACCTTGGTCATATTGTAGGTCGGCCAGTGACGCGACGTCGTCGGATTTGGACGGGTCCCTCGGCCGTGGTCCTGGCGCGCCTCCAAGGCGCCCGCCCGCCAGCACGTTCTGGAGGGGCACTCCTGTGGAAGTCTGACCGGCCGCGCATCGGGATGACCAGGAACGCCGCCCGCAGTGCATGTCGCCCAAGGCGCTGTCCAGTTACCGCTTCAGCAAAGGCGTGACGACCTGCTCCAGCCGCTCGGCTGTCCAGGCCGGGCTGGCATCATCCCAGCCGTTATCGGCGAGGATCCCCGCGCGGTCGATGGTGAAGTTCACCGGAAGACGCCAGACCCGGCCGTAGCCGCCCGCGTAGGCACTACCCAGCAGTCCTACCGGAAAGGCGAGGCTGGCAGCCATCTTGCGTACGTCGGCGAGCGAGTCTGGCGTGTCCAGGCTGAAGCCGAGCACGGTGAGTCCTTCCCGGGCGTGAGCCGTCGCATAGGTCGACAAGACAGGAAGCTCTGTGTGGCACGGGCCGCACCACGTTGCCCAGAACGTGAGTACTACTACCTGGCCATGCAGGTCCCGCGTATCGATGTTGCGCCCGTCGAGCGTGCGCAGCACCAGCGGTGGCGCCGGCCGCCCCACCGCCAGGCTCTCCGCGCGCGCCGATGTGTGCCAGCCAGCAAGAGAAGGTCCGCAGGCAAGCGCGGCGGCCTTGCGGATCCAGTCGCGACGAGACGAGAGATCAGAACGCATAGGACACCCCGAGGTTGCCAGTCCAGCGAGGAAAGAGTTGGTACCCCTGAAGATTGCTATAGATTGCCTTCTGCAGAAAGGCGTACATGTGCACGTGCTCGCTCACGGCGACGGTGACCCCGGGGCTCAGGTAGAGCACGCTACCGCCTGTACTGATGGTGTCGCCAAGTGCGCCCTGGTCTGAGCTCTTGTGCGTGAAATTGAACTGTAGCTGGGGCACCACCTTTGGCTTGACTACGTAGCGCACGCCGGTGCTCACGGTCAGGAGATTGCCGGGACGATAGTCCGCATTGACGTCGTGCAGCCGTTGCATCACCGCCGCCTGGAATTGGCCATTGATGAAGGCGTCGAAATTCTGGCTGACCGGCTGGTAATAGTACGCGCCAAGGATCAGGTCGGTGCTGCCGGTACCGGGTTGCAGGCTGGCGTCGAGCGCCTGGCCCGCAGCCGCATTCGGGCCTGAGGAGAAGAACACCGGGCGGCCCACGGTGGCGCCGGTGACGACATTCTGGCTGCCGTAGGCGCCCGTGGGCAGCTTCACGCCAAGTTGCACACCAAGGTTTCGGGTGGGCAGGAAGCCCTGGTAGGTGCCGATGAGCTTGATATCGCCCAGGCCGCTGGCCGTCACACCGCTCACGTTGTCCGGCGTGAGCTGGTCGGAAGTCGCGTTGCCGTACGTGGTGTGGCTGCGGTCGATGATGGGGACGATCGTGCTAAAGCTCCAGCTGCTATTCGGGCTGTAGCTCAGGCCCAGGTTGTAGTAACGGTTGATTGTCTGCTTCTCCACCTCCTGGCTGCCGCCAGCGTCGTTGATTGCGGCAGCCTGCGTGGCGGGGACGGATCCTGTCCCATGGCGCAGCTGGTTCTGGTTGATGAAGCTGTAATCGAAGCTGATGCGCCAGCCTGGCATTGTGGAGTAGCCCATGGCGGCATCGGCGCTGAGTGAGCAGCCGCAGGTGGCGCAGCCGAACGCAAACGAGGGAAGCAGCAATGCGGCACCTGCGGTGCCGGCGCGAAGGATCGGATTCATGGTGTTCAGGGCAATACGGGGGCGGACCGGTAGTCCGCCCGTGGCATGGGCGCGCGCCCGTGCAGCGCGCGGGCGATCAGGCGAAGCCGATCATGCCAAAGGCGGCGCTCGGGCCGTCGCGAGGAGAATGCTCGGAGGCCGATAGGCATTGCGCTGTAACACCGGCCGCACAAGGCCAGGCTGGCTGAGGCGAGGCTGAAAGACAAACGGCGCGTGCGGTATCGCATTAGTGTTGCCGAGATCCGCGCAGACCAGGCAGCAGAGGGAATCGCCGAGGCTTTGGTGGTTGCCGGGGGCGCCCTGACCGAGGGGCGTTTGATCGGCCACTGAGACCACGCTTATGCCGCTTGCGCTGCAGATCGAGTGATCTAGCATTGCCTCGGCCGATTGCCCGTGGGTCATCGGCAGCAATGGCGCGTGCAGCGCCATGCCCAGCAGCGCGAGCCAGAAGACGAGCCGATGGGTGAAGGACATGTTGCTTCGTGTAAATGGGGGGCTGATTATCGTGGCGAGCCGTCGCCTGAAAGGACGCTTTGGGCTTGATTCAGCTAGACCGGGGGGGACACCGAGTCGCACCCACTGCCGCCGGATCGGCATTTGCGCCGGAAGTCATCGCAAACGGCCCCTGTCCATTCATATTTCCAGCTTACGCCGCATCTCCCCGCATTCCGTACGCTACGCCACTCTCTTCCAGGAAGCCAGCACGACGTCGCCCGTCGCCGGTCGGCATTGACCGGGCGCGGTGTATTGCGCCACCCCTGTTTCGGCGGAGTTCACCGCATCGCTCGAACAACACAAAGCTGTGCATCCATTTGCGCAATCAACCGCTTGTTGGATCGGTTCCGCGGCATTCCGCCTTTGCGGCGTTGCGGATTGCTAATCGGGAGGGCTGTGCGACTTGCTTTCTGTCTCGTCCGTGATCGAAGTGCGCGCGAATCGCATTTGATATTCGCTCGGCGAAAGGCCGGTCTTGCGCTTGAACAGTTGCCGGAACGTGCTGAGGTCTCCATAGCCGACGCGTTGACTGACCATCTCAAGGCCAATGGGCCTTGATTCCAGCAACTGTTTGGCTACTTCGATGCGCAGGTTCTGCAGATACGCCAATGGTGCCAGGCCTACTGCCAGCTTGAAACGCCGGTTAAGCGTCCGTTCGCTGACAGCGAGCCACTCGGCGAGCTCGCTCAGCCGAAACCCCTGCTGAAGTGTCGCCTCCATACGCTGTTGCGCTCGTGCGACGAGCGGATCGGCATGACCGTGGTCGTCGAGAAGCTTCGCATAAGACGCTTGAGAAGTCCGGTTCATGTCGATCAATAGTGACTTGGCGGTCCTCGCGGCAAGCGTCTCGCCCGCGAACGTTTCGACCAGCCGCACGGCGAGGTTGAGATACGACGTCACGGAGCCGCCCGAGATGATGCGATCTTGCGCGATCAGGATCTCCGAGGCCCGAAGCTCGACGCGCGGATAGCGTCGGGCGAAGTCCGCCGCAGTGGCCCAGTGTGTCGTGGCGACCCGGCCGTCCAGCAAGCCCGCCTCGGCAAGCAGGTAGTTGCCGGTGCAGTATGTGGCCAGCACGGCGCCCGCCTCGCTTTGGCTCCGTAGCGCGGAGGTCAGCGCGTTCAACTGCTTGTGGCGGCCGATGAATTCTTCCATGTTGGAGAAGAAAGGGGCCGTTACCAGAATGGCGTCCGAACGCTTGCGGGGATCGATTTTCCCGTCCACGGCAATGCTCTGGCCCGATGCGGCCTTGACCGGTCCTCCGTCCAGCGACTCCACGCGCCAGGTGAACTTGGGGGAAGGATGGCGACTATGTGCGGCTTCCCGTGCACTCAGGTGGTTGGCGGCATTGAGGACGTCGATGGGTCCCGCAACGCCCGATGCCAGGATGCCGTCATAGACCCAGATCCGGATCGTGATCATTTGCGTATGTGTCTGATATTCCTCGGATGATGGCAATACTGCCACTTCCAGGTCTGCCCGTAAAGGCCGATGATCAGCGAACCGAAACACCTGAAGAAGGAGTGACACCATGCCAATGATCGACGCACTGTGGCCGGAAGATGCCTTGACGCCTGAAGCGGAAGCACGCCTGGTTAAAGAACTGACTGACATCCTGATCAAAGCCGAAGGGTACGACCCGGGCAATCCGGTTGCGCAAGCCGTATCGGTATTCCATCTGCATCGACCGGCCGCGGTATTCGTCGGAGGAGAGCGCTCGAAGGCAGTGCGCTACCGGATTATTCCTTCGGCGCCCGAGGGGCAGTACACCGATGAGTCGCGTAGCGCACTGGTTAAAGCGATCACGGAAGCGGTCGCCCGTGCCGAGGGCCGACCGTTCGACGAGGTCGTATCGCGGGTATGGGTCTTTCCGACAGAAATTCCGGACGGTACCTGGGGCAGTCGCGGCGTCATCCTCAGGCTGCCCGCCATTCATGCGCTACTGGCCGGTGAGTCCGAACGCAGCGCCGGCGAGGAGCGACTCGCGCGCAGACGGCGCGAAAAAGCACGCATCACGCTGGAAGCCGCCGTTGATGCCATTAGCGCTGGAAGTGCCAGGTCATAACAGCGTCACATGTCGTGCTGGCGGTGCGCGAGCGGATGCCCGCGCCCGCTGCCAACGTTCAAAGAACCGAAGGAGAACCTACAAAGCTCCATTCCTCGTCCGACACGTCCGTTGGGTAGGGTCTGCGTTTCGTCATCTCCCTATGACATGAGCCGTGACGAAAAATGCATAACACGCTCTAGTCGCGCTTGTATGCCAACACCGCACCGCCCGCCCCCTGCCGCAATTCGATTGTCAGTGTCGGCGCTGGCATCCAGCGCAGTGTGTCCCCCGCAGTGGCAGCCGGTGGCCCGAATCTGGACTTCATCCTCTCGCCGAGTTTGTCGATTCCAACGTCGGGCTTGAACAGGTACTCGGCCTGGCTAAACCGTCCATCCGGTGCGTAATGGACATCGAGCTGCCTGGCATCGGCCGTGGACGGGATGGGGGTGTAGCTGTCGACGCTATCAATGAGATCCAGCTTGATGGCTTTCATCAGGCCACTTCCCTGGATGGCTCGCCGTAGCGATGTACGCGTCGCCTGGCTGAGCGGGACGCCATACAGGCTGGTTGCCTGCACCGGACCAGGCTGCGGCAACGTGGGCGATTGATCCCCCAGTTGTGCCGATGCTGCGGAATGGCTCTTGGCCAGCGCCGCCATGATGTGCTCTGTTGCCGGCGATGTGGCTGCAACCTGGCGCGGCGTGATGGCCATGTAGCTGATGCCGGGACGAATCTTGCAGGGACTCGAGGCTGCCTGGTTGTCGCAAACAATGGCCCCCGTCATGATGTTGACCCAGCGGCGCTGCTCGTCCGTCGGAACCGGGATGCTGCTCGTGGCGGGGAATGTCCAGGTACGATGTAGCGCGTAATAGTTGACGGTGCCGGCAATGAACTTGCCAATCGACAGATACGCCTTCCCGTTACCATCATCGGGACAGAACACGACATCAGTGGCGGCAGGGTAACCGTTCGCCGCTTCGGTATCGCTGTACATCATCTGCGGCACCGCCTGGCAGCGGCTAGTCTTGTGCTGGCTCTTTGGTTTGCGCTCCAGCTCGAGCGCACTGGCCGGATCCAGCCGTTGGCCAAGAAAGATGGTCACTGCGAGCAGTTCTTCCCAGTCGGCTTGCCACGGGTTCTCCGGTACGAAACGCTCGGTCGTGACCTGTGACGGTGCCTCGGCGGCCATCCTGGCTGGCGAGGGGATTCCACGCCAGCCTGCCGGCAAGCCCGGCTGGAACAGCAATTTTTCGCCGGGCGGGAGAGACGGCGGATCGGCTCGCACGACGGTTGTTATCGTGAGGGCGGCCAGCCCCGCCATCAGCGCCGGGACGGTCGGCCATCTCCAGTCAAGGGCGAATGGCATCAGGCCTACCCGACTGACGCGAAGGCTTGCTTGTATCTGTTCCACCAATTTGCTCCCCAGTCCCGCAGGCGCCCGACATAGGCAACCCTGGCGGCGTCACGCGCGACATTCGGGCCATACCAGTCAGAATCGCGGAACGTACTCGCCGGCGATGTGTTGATGTGTTCCTGCTCCGGACTAAACAGGTACGCCACATGCAGCAGGTCTGCCTTCTCGGCGCGATGGAACTCGACCACTACGAAATCCTGCGGATAGGAGATCCCGCGCACGGACATCTCGCCTGCAGCGGCGCGTTCAGCCTGGCCAATGCGCACGCTTCGGTCGTCCCAATGGGTCCACGGCGGCGTGAAGATGTTGTGCATCAGCCAGCAAGACTGACTGCCATTGGGTTCGTTCGATTCGTTGACCACGTAGAGCGCATTACCGTCATCGCAGGAGCGCGCCACCGGGAACCCCGTCGCTGGTGAGGTCTTCGCCACGACTGACTGGACTATCAGCGCGCCGGCGAGTCGCTGATGTTCGATGCGACCAAGGAAATAGGTCGCGATCGTCTGATCTGGACGGTTGCCGCGGATATCAGATAGCACCGTCCACGTACCGGGAGGCAACGGTAGTCGGTGCCCGCCAACTTCGAACATATCGCGGAAAGTCTTGCCCATTGGAGCCTTGGCACCAGGGGACGCGCCTTGCACCGGATCGGAGTAAGCCGAGCCGGCCGGGCGTGACAGTGCAAGTGGTACCTCGCGCGGCGCGGCAGGCGCGGGCTGCTGGATGCGCGCGGCCTCCTGCTTTCTGGGATGTGCGACTGGCACCTCCGGTGGTGCTGGCATCGCTGCACGGGGGAGATCTCCCGCAGGAATGGCGGGCGGTGGGGCCGGCTCGGTCTGCGGTCGGGGTTGAGCCGTGTAGGAGGCCGTGGCCTGCAGGTCCTCTGAAGTGGAACCGCGCAGGTGCGGTGGATTCCGCCCGAGGCAAACGAACAGCACGGTGGCGACCGTCGCCAGCAACACGGCGCTACGCCATATTGGAGCGCGTGCCCACAGCCTGCGCCAGGCACCGGACCAGGAAACGTTTGCGGTCATCACGAGACGGGCTTGGCAACAATGCGCTTGTCTTCGGCAATCAGCGCAATACGGCTATGGCCCTTCTGTCGCGCTTCGATCAGGGTGTCGGCAATGGATTCCTCGGCTGCCCGCACCAGATCCCGCGACGACGCGCCACCGCCAAGCCGCGCCTGCCGTTGCATCAGTGCGATCAGCACTTCCGGGGCGATGCCGCCGTCCACGATCTCGAGGCCGTAGCTCTGAATCATCGCCTCGATTTCGAGTGCCGTTACCCGCGCCACATCCATTCCGGAGAGCGGCTTGAACACGAAGATGCGGTCGATGCGGTTGAGCACTTCGGGCGCAATGCCAGCCTCACGCAATGCGTTGGTGGCAGCCTGGCGCATGCCATCGGCATCATTCTCGAAGCGTTTGCTCAGTTCCTGGAGCGCATCGGTCGCCGCATTGGTAGTCAGGATGAAGATGGCTTGCGTGGTCGGGATCTGCTTGCCGTCAGACGCTTCCGTTACAAAGCCGTCGTTCCAGGCAGTCAGGAAGTTCTTGTGGACTTCCGCATGCGCTTTTTCGAACTCATCGAGCAGCACGACCGAGTTGGGTACATCACGCAAGGCGGCTGTGAGCTTGCCATAGGTGTCCGAACCGGCGTACCCCTTGGATGAACCGAACAGCGAGGTGGCAGCGAAGCCGCCCTTCGAGAACTGCGTCATGTCCAGGTGCATCAAGGCACGTTGCAACTCGCTGGCCAGGCGCTTGGCCAGATAGGTTTTACCCGTTCCGGGCGGTCCGGCGAGCAAGAAAACACCCACCGGCTTGCCGCGCTGCTTCAGCGCGAGGCGCCTGCGTATCTGCATTGCCATGTCGTCGCACACGGCATCCTGTCCGATGACCTTGCCTTTCAGTGCCTCGGCGAGCTGGTTCGCATCGATAAAGACCGATTCGGCATCGGCCGCGAGTTTTTCCTCAAGCACACGCTTGTTGGTCAAGCGATCCAGAACATCCATTACCCATCCCCCCCGATTGCCACTGGCGGACAAGGTCCGCGTGCGCTCATGAATTAGTCCGGCAAAGACGAAGAACCATAGCCCGAAGGCCACAGCAAAAAGATACCAGGCCACTTCGCGCAGCCGGTGCAAAGCATCCTGCAGGCCGTCGTGCATGACCGCTCCCGAAGGCCCATGTTCTATCCAGAATTGGGCGATGGCGATCAACGCGATCGCGACAAAAGCCAGGGGGAGCACGCGGCTGGCGGCGTTCAGCAGTCGGACCATCTTACGGAGCCTGGGTGCGCAGGCCGATAGTCTGCCCAACGCTCATGATTGGTAATGTCACGCGCGAGGCGCCGGAAGCCACGCCGACCGTGATGCCACCGCCTTCCCCGTCGCGCATTCCGGCGATATTGACGACCCCGGACGACGCAGCAGGAACCGCGAACGTCATTGGCTGGCGCGTCAGGGTGACCACCCGGGAGTATCCCTGGCTCTGGATGCGTACGACGTCGCCATCCTCATCGTCGGTGTCCCACAGCGTCAGCCAGATCAGCCGGGTTGGGTGCCTGGCCGGAGCGACTGGCCGCACGGTGCTGACCGGAGCAGGGTGAGGGACGGTCTCGGGCCCCTGCGCCTGTGGCGTGACGGACGAGCCTGTGCCGGTGGCGGGCTTCGGCGAAGCCGCAGCCGCTTCAATCGGGCGCTCATGCAGGTCGGCTGTCAGTGCTTCGCGCGCGATCGCGCTGAGCCGCATTCCTGCAAGGGCAGTCTCTTCATCCTTTGGTTCGACGGCAGCGACCGGCAAGGCGGTGACGGCGTTGAAGGCCTCGAGTCTTGCTTGCTGCTGCGCGGATGAGAGATGATCCACGTCGTGCAGAAGGAAGGCCGGGGACAAGCGCCCGAACTGCCCCGAGCCGGCCAGTGCAGCCATCATGACCAGCGCGGCAAGAAGTGTCGCGGAGGCTAGCGTGCGCGGCAACCTCGTCGGCAAAGGCTCGCTGCGCGCGCTCAGACGCGGCGGGTCGAGTGGAACGTCGTTGTCCATCAGGTGTTTGTTCTTCTTGGTGGTCTTGAGGAGCTACGCCGAACAAATCCCCATGATACTTGGAACTCAAGATATTGGCTTACGCTGCCCGCTCAAGGCAAGCAAAAATAGAGATTCATCGCCGATTTCCGGGGAAGGCCAATGATTCGACGCCCCAGTCCGGCCATAAAGCGACATTTGCCAGTTTCCACAAATCCAACAACATTCACGCCTCATTTGCCTGTCTTTCACAAGAGACATTACGAGGTCTTTTGGTAACCATTTCCGGAAATTAATGCCGTATTTCCCTGTAGGTCTAATGCGAAACCAATCGCCAAAAAAACGAAGCTTCAAGGAAAACATGCGAGCCGTCGCCATCGCTCTTGCCACGCTCTAGGGAGGCGGCGCCAATGGCTTACAGCAGGGATTTTTTCGAGTTGCAGCTTGATTTTGCCCGGGCAGTTGCGGGTCTTGTCGACATGCCCGTCGAACGAGCATTGCTCGACTACACGAACTTCTACATTCGGTTTGGGCTAGGCAGGGATTTTGACCAGCGTCATCCCATTTGGCGTCAGTACGTCGATGGACTGACCCGGACATCGGATATTGGCGAATGGACGTATCGTTTCTATCTCACGCAAGGTGAGGATTCCCGAACTGCAGCGGCCGCTGGCTGTTTTTCATACGCGATGCAGGACGCGGAATGTGTGCGAATTCATTTCCAGAATGCGGAATCCACCACGGCATCTCCTTTGAGCATGGAGCGCATGCCTGCACGGCTTGCTGAACTCCGGTCACTCTTCGGTGACGTCAAGCGCAACAGGCAACAAGTGACACGAGTCGTGGGCACCTCGTGGCTCTATAACCTCCCTGCATACCAGCGGTGCTTTCCCGCGGCGTACGTCGCGAGCGCCAGGGTTGCAGAACCGCGGTATCGCCACGTATCGCTATGGGGACAATTTCTCCACCGCGATGGCTCGCTCAGACTCGGCGTTGTGCAGGATTTCAAGAGACGGCTCTTGAATCTGACGAATGTTCGAGACTTGGCACTCACCTTCCCACTGCAGGCGCTCGCCGTCGAAGCCCCGATCGCGGAGTTTTATACCTTCTACGGAATACAGCCCGATTGCTAGTCAGCTGTTCCGTCCTACGAATGTTCGAATGACCGCGACGAGGCGCTGGCAGGCGGCGCGGACAGTGCGGTCGGCTCGGGTGCGGGACCGCTTCATCATCACATTCCGTCCCGACGACTAATAAGGCACCTCCAAGTGGTCAGTACGCTACGCAGCCTGCGATAGGTCTTTGACAACTCGCTGCCCTGGATATCGCCATGGCGTGAAGTTCCAGCCACGTCCTGCGCAATTGGCGCTCACTTGTCAAATTATCCGTATGCGACGGCGCCTGTAGAAAGCACCGATATATTACAATGCGCCAGCGCGGCGTCGGATAATAGCGGTCGCATCATTTTGAGCAGGATTTTTGGAATTCCCCCATGGAAATTAAGGTCAACTTTCTCGATAAGCTACGTCTTGAAGCCAAGTTCGATGACTTCACGGTGGTAGCCGACCAGCCGATCCGCTATAAGGGCGATGGCTCTGCACCTGGCCCGTTCGATTATTTCCTGGCCTCGTCGGCATTATGTGCGGCTTACTTTGTCAAGTTGTACTGCGCAAATCGCAACATTCCGACCGATAATATCCGCTTGTCGCAGAATAATATCGTCGATCCGGAAAATCGATATCAGCAGATTTTCAAGATTCAAGTCGAGTTGCCCGCGGATATTTCTGCCAAAGACCGCCAGGGTATTTTGCGCTCCATCGATCGCTGTACGGTAAAAAAAGTGGTGCAAGCCGGACCCGAGTTTGTGATCGAAGAGGTAGAGAGCCTGGATGCCGATGCTCAGTCGTTGCTGACCTTGAAGCCGGCGTCTGACGCCGGCACCTATATTGCGGGCAAGGATCTGCCATTGGAGCAAACCATCGCCAATATGTCTGGCATTTTGGCGGACTTGGGGATGAAGATTGAAGTCGCTTCATGGCGCAATATCGTTCCCAATGTCTGGTCGCTGCATATCCGTGACGCACACTCGTCAATGTGTTTTACAAATGGCAAGGGATCGACCAAGGAAAGCGCGCTGGCGTCGGCGTTGGGGGAATTTATCGAGCGCCTGAATTGCAACCATTTTTATGTCGGTACGTTTTGGGGCGAAGACCTCGCCAATGCGGCGTTTTTACATTACCCGAACGAGCGCTGGTTCAAGCCTGGACGCAAAGATGCGCTACCGGCTGGAATTCTCGATGAATACTGCCTGCCCATTTACAATCCGGATGGCGAATTACGTGGCTCGCACCTGTACGAAACCAACTCGGGGAATGTGCAGCGCGGTATCTGTTCGCTGCCGTTTGTACGGCAGTCGGACGGCGAAGTGGTGTATTTTCCCTCCAATCTGATCGAAAACCTCTACGCCAGCAATGGCATGAGTGCCGGTAATACACTGGCCGAAGCGCAAGTGCAATGCTTGTCCGAGATTTTCGAGCGGGCGGTAAAGCGCGAAATTCTGGAGGGCGAAATGGCACTGCCCGATGTGCCCCAGGAAGTGCTGGCGAAATACCCTGGCATTCGGGCAGGCATTCAGGGGCTGGAAGAGCAAGGTTTTCCGATATTGGTGAAGGATGCTTCGTTGGGTGGAATTTATCCGGTGATGTGCGTCACCTTGATGAACCCACGAACTGGCGGTGTCTTTGCTTCGTTCGGCGCGCACCCAAGTTTCGAGGTGGCGCTGGAACGGAGTCTGACAGAGTTGCTGCAGGGTCGCAGTTTTGAAGGCCTGAACGATTTACCGCAGCCCACCTTTGTCAGTAACGCCGTGACGGAGCCGAACAATTTTGTCGAACACTTCATTGATTCCAGCGGCGTGGTGTCGTGGCGCTTTTTCAGCGCCAAGGCGGATTTCGATTTTGTCGAGTGGGATTTTTCTGGCCAAGGCGAGAACTCCAATGTCGAGGAAGCAGCAACCTTGCTCGGCATTCTTGAGGACATGGGTAAAGAGGTGTACATGGCTGTGTATGACCAGCTAGGCGCCATTGCTTGCCGGATTTTGGTTCCGGGCTATTCGGAAGTTTATCCTGTAGAAGATCTGATCTGGGATAACACCAACAAGGCACTGTCGTTCCGCGCAGATATCTTGAACTTGCATCGCCTGGACGACGCAAGCCTGGAGGCCCTGCTTGAGCGTCTGGATAACAGTGAGCTCGATGAATACGCCGACATCGCCACGCTGATCGGCATCGAGTTTGACGAGAATACGGATTGGGGGCAGCTGACAGTGTTGGAGTTGAAGCTGCTCATCAATCTCGCCTTGCAGCAATTTGAGGCGGCGCACGAGCTGGTGGGCGCCTTCTTGCAGTACAACGACAACACGGTCGAGCGCGGACTGTTTTACCAGGCCTTGAATGTGGTGCTGGAAGTGCAGTTGGATGACGATCTGAACCTGGACGACTACGCGGTCAACTTCCGCCGGATGTATGGCAATGCGCGGATGGACGCGGCGCTGGGTTCAGTGGACGGCAGCGTGCGTTTCTTTGGTTTGACGCCAACCAGCATGAAGTTGGAGGGGCTCGACAGGCACCACCGCTTGATCGACAGCTACAAGAAATTGCACTCGGCGCGGGCAAATGTGGCGGCTATAGCCAGTTAAGGCTAAGGATCAAGAAGGCGGGGAAGGCCTCCATCGGGAAGCACTCGCCTTCAGTGTCCGCTTTCGAGAAAGCTCAGAGGCCGCTCAGGGCAGGCAGGGACAGTCGCAGTTCCTCGGCGGGTCATCCGCCCGAGATTGGCTACGGCCGTCGGCCCGCCGGTCCATTCGAACGCCCGGGCGTCGTTTCAACTTAAACAACGGACATTCGCGCATCGACGGCACTAGTCGGTTCGTCGGCCGATGCGGACACTCGAGATTCTGGTCACCACATCGAATTCGCTAGCCGAACGTGGTCGCCGTCGCGCCGCACCGGCACTCACTGAGCCCGGTTGTCCTGTTTCGCCCGCTGGGCCTGAATGAAACGGAGCTCGTTTGCGGCCCTGGTATCGGAAGCATCCAATTCGAGGCATTTGCGATACAGGGCCTCGGCCTCAGCGAGTTGGTGCTGTTCTACGTAGACATATCCCTGGCCGCGCCATGCCCGCGAAAGCTCAGCGTTTTTCAGCGCCGGTGGAGAAAATTCACGCGCTTGCGTTTCGGCAGCCTGGAAGGTCTTCATCGCCAGAGACCAGTCCTTTTCGCGTTGATACACACTCGCCAGTTCCGCAAGAAATTGGGAATTGTGCGGAGCCAGATCAATGGCCTGTTGCAGCGAGACCTTGGCATCCGCGAGCCGGCCAAGCTCGACCAGCACGTAGCCTTTCATGTAATACGCGTAGGCCCAATTGCCGGAGACAACCCTGGCCGGCGTCTTGGCATTGGATGCTTCCACGAGGTAAAACAATGCCTCGGGCTGGAATCTGGCACTAAACAGCTTAACCTTGCTGCCTTGGAGCGCGCTCTCATACATGGCGCTTACCTTGTCGAAGTCCTCGATCGCTTCTGCTCGCTTGCCCGCGATGGCCAGTCGCGAACCCTCCTGTAGCAGTCGTGCAGCTTCGGTATCGAGCGCTGAAGGCGTGCTTGCCTCCTGCGCCAGACATGAGACCGAGAGCAGCAGCGCTGCGGTCGTCAGTAGTACCCGTACCAGCTTCATGGCGTATCTCCCCTTATTACCGTTATTTATCCATTTGGATCGCATGCGGAATGAGAGAGTCGCTGGGTCAGGGCAGATGGCGGGTGCAAAAAGTGCTTCTCGATCGCCTCGTTGCCTGCAATGACCATACCGCCAGATCGGGACGGCTGGAATCTCGTTTCGCACGGATTGCGCTCCAGGCTCATGGTTGCGCATTGCAATCCTTCTGCGGACTGCAAGCTACCATCACCAGAACGGGGGGATGTTGCTTCTGAAGTGGGGTATGTTGCGGCGACCCAACGGACGCACACCGCTGTCGGGTCAAACTGAGTTACCAGGAACTTGATGACGCTTCCACTCGCTAGTCGCGGCGTTGTCAGCTTCCGTACTACGCACGGAATTCCCCGGGGTTCTTTCCCGTCCATCGCTTGAAAGCTCTTCGAAAATTCGCGGGATCGGTAAAGCCAGTGAGTACCGCGATGTCGTCGATGCTTAATTCGGTTGTTCGCAAATACTCCGTGGCCAATGAGCACTTTACGTCGTCGGCTATTTCAACGAACGATACCCCCTCGGCAAGGAGATGGCGCCTCAATGTCCGCGTGGTCATGTGTAGCGCGGCAGYGGCTTCATCCATTGATGGAAACTGGCCGGGTGTGCGCATCATCAACTGATAGATCTCGCCGGCGGTTCCCGTGGAAGTCTTCGCCTGGCCTATCAGGCGGTCGCATGTATCCTGGAGCAGCGTCGAGGTCAGCCTGTGCGCAAGCTGCGGCCTTCCGTCAAGGATTGCGCGGGGATAGTCGAGTTCGCATTGCTCCTGGTTGAACAAGCAAGTGCATTTGAAATAGGTCGCATAGAGGCCCGCATGAGCCGGTGCGGGATAGGAAAATCGGGCCTCGACCGGAAGGCATCCGGCGCCGGCAATGTCCTTCAGATGGGTGACATGCTGGGCGAACTGCTGCTCGATCAGGAACCGCCGCAGTTCCGGCGAGGGGCTAGTGATGAAGGCATCCGGAAATACCCACACCGCCGTGTCTGGATCTTCCCGCCACTGAATGGTTAAGGTTGGCGTGGCGAGTTTGTGATACTTCACGCCCAGGTTGAAGAAGTCCTTTACGGTTTCGCTGCACATCAGTGCATATCCGTACATCCCATATGCGGACAGGTGCATGGCAAGACCGACTTCGAAGGGAGTTGCCGGGTCTGACGACAAACGCACGGCGTTCTGGCACACCTGCAGGTACTGACGGACAGAGGTTTGCGTTTCGGGGCTATGAATGTCCGCCACTGCCAATCCGCTGCCTTGCAGGCAGGCCTCTGCCGAGAGGCCCTGGCGTTCCAGCACCTCTACCAGCATTTCGATTTTGTACGGCGCGTAGATCCGGTCGTTCAGTAGTGGGGGGCGAGCCGCCATGATCTCTCCTGTGTCTCTTTCGGACATCAATATGTCCGAAAGGGACCTTACCAGGCAAGTCTTTGCTTTCTAGTATTACCGCACAGCCTGATCCCCGGCACCTGCCGCAGGACATGAGAACAGCTAGGAGACAGTAAGTGCAGAAACGCCTCAACGTGACCGTCGTGGGTGCCGGCCTGATGGGTCATGGCATCGCGCAAGTCTTTGCCGCCGCAAATCACCTCGTGACATTGACCGACTCCAACGAAGAAGTGCTCCATAAGGCGCCGGCTCACATCTCTCACAATCTGGTCCAGATGGGCGGCAAGGCGCTCTCGGTTCTTCGCAATCTACGGCTCGAACGCGACCTGAAAGCAGCGGTTGCCGAGGCAGACCTGGTGATTGAGGCGGCACCCGAGCGAATCGAATTGAAGCAGCACCTGTTCCGGGAAATCGCCGCGTCAGCGCCCGGCCATGCCATCTTGGCCAGCAATACCTCCGTCATTCCAATTAGCGAGATCGGCCGCGAGTTGAGCGATGCGGCCAAGGCAAGACTGCTAGGTACCCATTGGTGGAATCCGCCGCATCTGGTGCCGCTGGTCGAGGTGATCCGGATCGAAGAAACGTCCGACGATGTCTTCAATGAAACGTTCGCCCTCCTGGAACAAGTCGGCAAATGCCCCGTAAAAGTTCATAAAGACGTACCAGGATTTATTGGCAACCGACTTCAGCATGCGCTGTGGAGGGAAGCCATTTCGCTCGTCTACCGGGGTGTCTGTGATGCGAAGACGATCGACATCGTCGTGAAGCAGAGTTTCGGCATGCGGCTACCGGTTCTGGGCCCCATGGAGAATGCCGATCTGGTAGGCCTGGAACTCACCCGAAACGTCCATCAGCTCATCTTTCCCGACCTCGATAACTCGCGAGAGCCTTCTCCGCTTCTCGATGATCTGCTCGGGCAGGGAAATTCAGGCATGCGGACCGGGAAGGGTCTGCGTGACTGGACACAAGAGTCCGCCGATGAAGTGCGCAACGCCCTTGCCATGCATCTGATTACCGCCCTTGGGCGCTAACCATCCACCAGAGACTTTGGGTGTCACTATGAGCAAAGCCAACAACAAGGTAATCATCACCTGCGCGGTTACCGGCGCCATGCATACGCCGACGATGTCGGAGTACCTTCCGATTACGCCTGACCAGATCGCGGAGCAGGCGATCGACGCAGCCGCAGCGGGTGCCTCCATTCTGCACCTTCATGCCCGCGATCCCGTCGACGGAAGGCCTTCGCCAGATCCGGAGCTGTTTCAGCAGTTCGTTCCCCGAATTGCCGAGGCCACGGATGCCGTGATCAATATCACGACGGGTGGGAGTACGCGGATGACGCTGGAAGAGCGCCTCGCTTACCCGCTGCGCGCAAAGCCGGAAATGTGTTCTCTCAACATGGGTTCGATGAACTTCTCGATCCATCCGATCGCAAGAAAGATCACGAACTGGAAGCATGAGTGGGAACGCCCATACGTTGAGGGGATGGACGACCTGATCTTCCGGAACACCTTCAAGGACATCACCCACGTGCTGCGCGAGCTGGGCGAGCATGGAACCCGGTTCAAACTGGAGTGCTACGACGTCAGCCATCTTTATAACCTGGCCTATTTTGTCGATGAAGGACTGATCAAGCCACCGTTCTTCATTCAATCCATCTTCGGGATCTTGGGCGGGATTGGACCTGACCCTGAGAACCTGACGACGATGCGCACGGTAGCGGATCGACTGTTTGGCCGGCAGAACTATGCGTTCTCCATCCTCGGCGCGGGCCGTCACCAGATGTCGCTGCTCACGATGGGAGCGATCATGGGCGGCAATGTCCGGGTGGGACTGGAGGACAGCATCTATCTCGGCAAGGGTGTCATGGCGAAAACCAACGCTGAACAGGTCCGAAAGATCCGTCGCATCCTCGAGGAACTCTCCCTTGAGATCGCGACTCCCGCAGAAGCGCGAGAGTTCCTGCAACTCAAGGGTCGGGACAAGACCCGATTCTGAGCGGCTTCGGATTATCCAATTCCCATTTCAAGCATCACCGCGCCCCGCCACGAGGCGGGGGGGGGCGCTGCCATGCGCGCCAAGAATGCGCCATCTACTCTTAGAAAACATGGAGACAACATGCCTGCCACCACAAATGTCAGCGTAGGGCTGACTGCCGATGCCAACGGGCACGCGCTGTCCGAGGACCAGGTCTATCGAAAAATCACGCTGCGGATCCTGCCGCTGATTTTCTTCTCATACCTGCTGGCGTTCCTGGACCGGATCAACGTCGGCTACGCGCAATTGCAGATGAAGGGAGATCTGGGTTTTTCCGATGCCGTGTATGGCCTCGGAGCGGGCATCTTCTTTCTCAGCTACCTGCTGTTCGAGGTTCCGAGTAACCTCCTGCTCGAACGCATCGGCGCACGGCTTACAATTCTGCGGATCATGGTGCTGTGGGGCCTGACATCGGCCGCTACGATGTTTGTCACGACTTCCACACAGTTCTACGTGGTGCGTTTCCTGCTGGGCGTTTTCGAGGCCGGCTTCTTTCCTGGCATCATCCTGTACCTCACCTACTGGTACCCAAGCACGCGCCGTGCGGCCGTCACGGGTATGTTCATGTTCGCCATTCCAGTGTCGGGAATCATCGGTGGTCCGGTGTCTGGCTGGATCATGTCGTCGATGAACGGCGTCGGTGGCTACGCGGGATGGCAGTGGATGTTCTTGCTTGAAGGGTTGCCCACGGCATTTCTGGGTATCGCCTGCTTCCTTTTGCTGAAGAACAGGCCTGCGGATGCCGGTTGGCTGACGCCCGCGGAGAAGGATCTTATCCAGAACGCTCTCGGTGCTGATGCATCTGGAGCCGCCAGTGCGCACAGTGGAGTGGGATCGGAGCTTCGCCAGGCCTTCTTTGATGCTCGTGTGTGGCTGCTCGCGCTGATCTACTTTGCTACAGCCTGTGCGAACTACACCTTTACGTTCTGGCTGCCAACGATGATCAAGGGACTGGGCGTCACCGATGTCGCGCAGATCGGCTGGTACTCTGCCATCCCGTATGTGTGCGCTGGTGCGGGCGTCCTGTTGCTGACGCGCAGTTCGGACCGATTCAAGGAGCGACGTTGGCACGTCGGCGGTGCTCTCATCATTGCGGCGGCCGCGCTGGCATCCACCACATGGCTTCAGTCCTCGCTCGCCGCGAGCCTCGCAGTCCTTTGCTTCGGCGCTTTCTTCCAGTTCGGTGCCGGCATTGCATTCTGGGCCATCCCGCCGACGTACTTGCGCAAAGAGGCCGCTGCGGTGGGAATCGGACTAGTGAGTTCCATCGGCGTGGTTGGCGGCTTCGTCAGTCCGACACTACTGGGCTTTATCAAGGGGCAGACCGGAAGCTTGTCATACGGCATCTATGTCATCGCTGCCATCATGGTCATCGGTGGTCTCGCCATTCTGTTTGTACTGCCCAAGAGCGCCTTGCGTGTGGGCGCCGCGCAACCGGACTAGGCCTTTTCGCTTCCATCAGGACGGCAGCGTTTCACGCAGCCCGCAGCACCAATATTTCACTGCACCGTATGGCGGCCAGAAATGAATCCAGCAAAGGAGATCTGTAATGAAACCCACAACGATTACCCGCTTCTCGCACGTGCTTCCAACCGACACGGCGTTCCGGGGTGAAGGCCTTCGCGACTTCTTTGTGTATCGCGACCTTGGCATTGCTGCCGCCACGAACGGACGCGTGATCGCGCAATTGGTGCGGGCGAATAATGCACCGGAAAACGGCACTGGATGGCATGTACATAAGGCAGAGTTTCACATCGTCTACATGCTGAAAGGTTGGGCACGCTTCATGTACGAGGACCGCGAGACGCTGGTGGCCGCAGGTGATTGCGTGCATCAGGCGCCGGGAATCAGGCACTACCTTTTCGATTACTCTGAAGACATGGAGTATCTGGAGGTAGTGGGACCTGCCGATTTCGCAAGCATTGAGGTGGAAGGACCTTGTGCGGTACCGAAGCCAACGCCATGGAAGCAACGGGCGGCTTGACGCGTTGCGCGTAGGAGCGCCCCCGAAAGACATTGGACTTCGATACACCGGCTGAACGATTCCATCAATCCGTTGCGTTGACCGGTTGAATCCACAATGCCTAAGCCGCCAGAAGACATGATCTCGTCATTGTCCGAGAAGGGTCGGGATGCGGATGCCAGCCAATATCGTCGCCATGGGGGGTGTGTGCAACACCCCCATCCGCCTGCTCAGCGGCACCCAGTACACCACGCCATTCGCTACGCCAGATCTACAGGGCCGTGATCGTCGCAATGGTCACCGTGTGGATGGTGAAGATGGCCCTTGACCAGGTAGTCCATGTGGTCACCGTGTGGCACGGCTTCGTGCCCGCAGCCGGGGCCGTGGACATGCCCGGGCTCGTGCCCCCCGCAGTTGTGGTCCGGCGTGCATCGGTCGGGATTTTTCTCACCGACTTCTAGCCGGTGCTCATCGACATGGCTCGCATGCGGATGATGCAAATGGCCGTCATGCAGAAAATCGATGTGTCCGTTGTGCCGGATTGCCGTATGGCCGCAGTGCATGCCATGCCGGTGATGATGGTGGGCATGGTGCGGCAGATCGCAAGTGCTCATGCCAGACTCCTTTCGATAGGTTGCCGCACGGTTCAGCGGCAAACAGGCGCGCCTGCCAACCATGATAGACGAGCGAATGGCCCGCCATCGCGACGCCGTGGACCCACATTCAAAACCTGCGTCCCAGCTTCGGTCCTGTTGACGGACACGCGTGGCGAAGAGAAGGCGCGATCACCTGCGGGGCAGTCGTGGCAGTACAACTGACAAGCTGACGATCCCCGTCAGTCCTGCGCAGCGCCACCTCGCCACTGAGCGATTGCTTGCCCGGTTTGTTGGTGGCAGACTTGCAACAAAGTTGCAAAGAGTGCTGATCCTCTTTCCTTGCTTCCCATGCGGCAGCGCTGCTTATCGATCCTGCTGGTCCTGTTCCTGCTGTTCGCTCAGTCGGTGGTGGCGGTCCATGCGCTCGCGCATCTGCAGGCTCACCAGCAGACGAACCCCTGTGCGGCACCTGCCGATGTCGGGCAGTGCGGGCCCGCACGTTTGCCATGACCCGTTTTCCGCTACGCGCCATCGCGGCCGGCGGCGCGGCCGCTGTCGCCGCTGTCGCCCATGCCCAATCGGCAGAATCCAATCCGCCTCTCTCACCGTCTCCCTCTCCACCGCGGGGCAGCCTGACACAGCAGGAAGCGATAAAACCTGCACACGCTCGTGGTCGCAGCCAGGCGCCTGGACTAGGTACGCAACGCGCTGTCGCCCGAGAGCGGCAGTGCCGTCTGTCGGCTCAGTGGCTTCCAGAGTCGGAGCCGTGCAACGGTTAGCGCCATTAGCGGGGACTCTTCCCATGTTTGATCAACGATTCCTCAAGGTCGCCATCGTCGTCCTGCTCCTTCACGCAGGGCTGCTCTATCTGATCCAGACCGGCCTGGGCCGCAAGCTGACCGAGGCGGTTGTCGGGCCCGAGATCATCGCGCGCATCATCCCGATGGAACTGCCGCAACAACCGCCAGCGCCGGAGCCACCCACGCCGCAACCGACGCCGCCCAGACAGGCCAGGGTGGTGACGCCGCACCCGAACCCGAACCCACCCAAGCCGCAACCCACGCCGACCGCCGTAGCATCATTGCCGCCGCTGCCGAACGCGATCGAGGCGCCGCCGCCTCCGCCCGCTGCCCCAGCTCCGGCGCTGGAGCCGCCCGCACCAGCCGCACCTGCCGCAGCGGCAAACGCCGCGCCCCGCGCGGTGGGAATCGGTGAAATCGCTTGCTCGTCGCCGCAGGTCACCTATCCGGCGCAATCGCGCCGCACGGGTGAAACCGGCAAGACGATCGTGCGCCTGACCACTGACGAAAACGGCCGCGTGGTCAAAGCGGCCGTTGTCAGCTCAAGCGGATCCACCCGCCTCGATACGGCCGCGGTCAATGCGGTACAGGCGATGCGCTGCAAGCCCTATATGGAGAACGGCCGTGGCGTGGCGGTCACCGCACAGCAGCCGGTCACCTTCGAACTGGACTGAACTGCCGGAACTTTCCGCGCCCGCTAAACGCCGCCTATTCACCGCTTGTTCACCGCCTATCCAGGAGCCACCATGCAGGACCTCGGACTCTCACACCTCTGGTCGCAAGGCGATGTCGTCATGCGCGCCACCGCCATCATTCTGTTGATCATGTCGGTGCTTTCGTGGATCGTGATTCTCACCAAGGCGTGGGATCTGGTTCGCCTCAAGTCGATGGCACGTGGCGCCGAAATGCGTTTCTGGCGGTCGGACAATTTCGATCACGCACTCGACACGCTGGGCGCCAACGATGCCAACCCGTTCCGCGCGCTGGCCATGGCCGGCCGCGAAGCCGCGCAGCACCATCTCGCCAGCCAGCCGCAACTGCAGGATGCACTGGACATCTCGGACTGGCTGACTCGCTCGCTCAGGAGCGCCAACGACGAAGCCGTGGCGCACATGCAATCGGGCCTGGCTGTGCTGGCCTCGGTCGGCTCGACCGCGCCCTTCGTCGGGCTGTTCGGCACCGTGTGGGGCATCTATCATGCGCTGATCGGCATTGGTGGCGCTGGCGTGCCAACCATCGACAAAGTGGCCGGCCCGGTGGGCGAGGCGCTGATCATGACCGCCTTCGGCCTGGCAGTGGCAATCCCGGCCGTGCTCGGCTACAACACACTAAGCCGGGGCAACAAGGGCGTCATCAGCAAGCTCAACCGCTTTGCGCACGACCTGCACGCCTACTTCGTGACCGGCGCCCGCGTGCGCCCCACCACGAGCGCGCGCGCCGATGACGGTTCGATGCGGCTGGCTGTCGAGAACTGAGCGCCTGCATCCCTGGGCCCGAAACAGGAGGGATAAGCATCATGGCATTTGGCACGCTCGACGAAGACGATGACGAACTGATGAGCCAGATCAACATGACGCCGCTGGTCGACGTCATGCTGGTGCTGCTGATCATCTTCATCATCACCATTCCTGTCATCAATCAGGCGGTGAAGATCAGTCTTCCCCGTGCGAGCAACCAGCCCAACGACACCAGGCTGCAGGACATCAAGCTGTCGATCGATGCGCAGGGCAGGGTGTACTGGAACCAGCAGCTGGTAGACAACGCCGCGCTGGAGCAACGCATTGCGGAAGCCGTCAAGCTGCGGCCGCAAACTGAATTGCATCTGCGCGCGGATCGCGACGTGCGCTACGAGCGCGTGGCCGAGGTGATGGCGGCCGCGCAGCGCGGCGGCATCGACAAAATCGGGTTCATTACCGAACCGAGGCGTTGACACTGCTGCTAGGCAGAATCGGCGCCGATGCGAACGCCCGTGTTTTTGGAGATCTCAGAGGAGAATTGCTGTGTGGGTTCAGCGTATAGCTATTCGCACCGGTATCTGGATACTTGTGCGCCAGCGCGCTGTACAGCCTCCGACGCTTGCTGCGTCTGTACCGGATTATGGCTGAGCATGGCACGCTCAGCGTTGGTAACAGCAGCCTGGTAGGACTGGCGCAGCGACGGGCAGATGATGCTTGAAGTGAGCCTGGCCTGCCCCTTGGGATCGAAGACGGATGACGGTTCAGCGCGATACTCTGCGTTTTGTTGGCCGATGGATTTCTTTACCATCTCCGTCTTTGCGTCGCTCTGGCACGGGGCATCCTGCAACGTGACTTGCCCCGCGGCGCTCCGGCATTGATAGATGGTCTGGCCGGCGGCATTCGTGGCCATGACGAACATCGCGATTGTCAGATACCTCTGCATGGTGCAACTTCAGGATACGGGTGCCTGCACAGCGCGCAGCTTTCGCGCGCTCTCCGGTCCTGACGGGCCAGTTCCTTCAGTCGACTGTGGCGAGATAACAGTGATGTAGTCGCTGAGGATCGTCCCCAGTTCGACGTCCTTGGATGTGTAGCGCATGATCGGGATACCGGCCGATGCAAGAACATCATTCTTTTGCTTATCGCGCTTCTGTGCTTTAGCGCTACCGTGCGAGGCGCCGTCAAGCTCGATGACATAGAGCGGCCGCATCGTCTTGCGCTCACAAACCAGGTAGTCGACATACTTCTGAGCGAACAGGTTCCTGGCGGCCTGTGATTTTCCCTTGTGCTGTACAAACGCGGACATTGCGACCTGGGGAAAGACGTGCGTTTCTTTCAGCGCCGCGCTCAGCCGCTCGTAGAGCTGTATCTCATCCTGGCGCAAGAATGGCGCTCTGCGGGCAAAGCGAAAATGCTTAGAGGGACTCCCGCCTGCGCCTGCCGCCTTCAGTACCGACAGGACAACGACGACAATGCCGAAAAGGAACACCAGCCCGAGCATCGCTTTCACTTGACCCTCCTGCGCCTATTGTTGTATCGCGCGATACTAAGCACTAACACGACCTGGCAGCACCCCTCCATAGTGGGGCGAGCTTGGGTCGGGATGCGCAGCCCGGCGCTCGCCAGAGTGTGCGGAAGGCGTTAGGGAAGGGGGTTTTCCGCCGCCTTCGGGGGCAGCACGGCGCCTTTGCCGCAGACAAAGGCTTGCCGGGAGCTGTCTTAGCGCCCTACATGCGCGATGTCGACCGCAAGATATCAGTGGGTAGCCGCCGGGAATGAGCCCCGCCACCTTCCCGGCGGTCACCCATCAGAACTTGTGTCGGATGCCGACGGCGACCGCCGTCATGGTGCGGTCGTTCGCCCCGAGGAAATAGCCATTGGCGAAGCTGACCGCCGAAGTATCGAAATTGATGCCAGCATTTCGCACGTAGGCCATGGTCAGATAGATATCGGTGCGCTTTGACAGGTTGTAGTCGGCGATGAAGCTGATTTGCCAGGCGTTGGGTACATTGGTGCCGCTGAGCATCTTGACGTCGTCATAGAAGTAGCCGAGCGTCAGGCCCAGCGCAGTGGTAGGTTGGTAGTTGATGCCGGCCCAGTAATAGTCGTCCCTTACGATGGTGGCACCGTTGCTCGCCTTGTTCAGGCCCCACCGGTAGCCGGCCATCAGCTTGACCGGGCCCGCGCTGTAGCTGGCAGCCACCCCGGCCTTGCGAAAATTGCCGACGTCGCCACTGGTCGGGATGGTGGGGTTGTAGCGGTTGAAGGCAAACGCCAGGCCGAAGGGACCGGAAAAGTAATTCAGGCCGGCGCCATAGCCAGTGTCGCGGCGGAACTGGCCGGGAGCCTCACCGTTGCCGAACACGCCGTTGCCGAACGACCAGTCGGCGGTGGCCGTCAAGGCACCGAAGTTGCCAGTGTATTTCGCCATATTGTCCGAGCGGAAATCCAGGCCCAGCTGTGCGGCGATCGGTTCATATTGGGTCGAATAGCCGGATGGTGAGAAGTTGGAGAACGCGTCGAAGATCGCCGTGTATTGGCGCCCGAACGTTATCCGCCCGGCGCGCTCGCTCTGCAGGCCAACGAACGCCTGGCGGCCGAACAAGCGCCCCGACTGCGTAGCCTTGCCATCGTCGAGGCCAAAGCCGCTTTCCAGCACGAACACCGCCTTCAATCCGCCGTCCAGGTCCTCCGTGCCACGCAGGCCCCATCGCGAGCCGGACAGGCCGCCCGAGTTCAGCGCCACACGTGTTTCCCCCGGCCCGGGAAAGCCGGGCTGCGTGGGCAGCTTCGGCGAGAGATGGTTCACGTACTCGATATTGGCATCGGCCACGCCGTACAACGTGACACTCGCCTGGGCCGCGCCGGACAGCGCGCCGCAGGCGGCGGACAACATCCATAGGGGCGTCTTCATTCTGGTGGTCTCCTTTATTATTGATTTCTTCATGGACGGCGCGGCAGGTGGCACCGCAAGCGAGACCGGAAGTCGCCGGACGAACGCGAAGCGGGCGTCCGGCGCGGGCGCACAGGCCAAAGCGGCCGCCGGCTTCCACCGAGCCGTCGCCATCGTTGCGTTGGTACCAGTAGTCCCGATAGGCGTAGCCCTGCCGACCGGCTGCCAGGTTGCCCCGCGCAAACCGGGCCTGATTGTGGCCGGGCTGCAGCGCGATGCGCGTGGCATTGGCAACGTGGTCTGGCAAGCGTTGCGCTTGCGCCAGTCTGACGAACTCGGCAAAACGGGCCGCATCGCGCAGAGTGCTACTGATCCCGCCGCTGGCCATCTCGGTGCCAAGGCGGTCGATCTGGACACTGGCGTCATCCTCGGCGAAGCGCGACCAGATCCGCTCTGAAGCCATTTGCGCCCACGACTTTCCGGTGATGCGGCGCAGGGCCCAGGCTACGGCTTCGGGCGAGYCGTTCTGGTAGTACCAGACATCCGCTGCCTTGTCCGCGGCCGGGATGGCCACCTTCAGGAAGGCATAGATATTGTCCGGAGCACCTTCGCGGCGCGGCAGGATGCCCACCGCGCCGAACAGGCCAAGATCTGGTGGAAGGTGTTCCGGATAACCGACGGCAACCTCCATGTCGAGGTTCTGCTGGACGGTGGCCTCGCCGAATGGGGTGCCGGCCAGTTCGGGCACATAGGTGGACAATCTGGTTTCTGGATCGAGCTTGCCTTCGTCGACCAGCATGGCAGCCAGCAGCCCGGTGACCGATTTGGTCATCGATGCCCAGATATGCATCTGTTCAGCGCCGAAACCGTTGAAGTAGCGCTCGTAGACGATGCGCCCTTCGTGCAGCACGATGAAGCCGTCCGTATGGGTCTGGCGCAAGTACTCATCAAGCCGGATGGTCTGACGGTCGACTTCAAAGCTGACCAGGTCCAGGCCCGCAACGGGTTGCACCGGCATGGGCAGGGGCTGTGCCGAGTGCCGAATGCCTGCTGTGGGCGAAAGTTCGCGCGCGTGCCGGAAGGCCCAGCGCAGGTAGGGGTAGCGAAACGCGTTGCTGCTGTTGACCTGTGCGTCGGGTGGCGGCGGAAACCCTTGCATGATGCTGGTGGCCGGGTCTGCCGCCGGAATTGACGTCGGGGTTGCCGCCGACAGGGCAGCCTGCGGCTGCGCCAACGTCACCGCCGGCAGCGTGCCCAGCAGTGCCATCGCTGCGATTGCGTTACAGCGCCGTACGCCTGGCTTGCCAATGGAAAATGGGAACCGCACCTTGTCTCCTCCGTTTGCCCGCGCTTCGATTAGCGCGTTGCAACGGAGGATGCGGCGTGTAGCGGATATCCGGCAATAGGCTGCCCGGCATAACGCCATAACCGTTGGGAATGGGTCGTCGCCGCGGCCGCGGCGTCGGCGAAGCAGGCCCAGCCAAGCGTGACAACGGTAACAAGGCCCGGACACCGGGCTGCTGCATACGAACCACCACACGCAACCCGCAAAGCTGCCCACGCAAATCGGCGATGAACCCAAAAATGGCACTCGGCGCGGGCAAATGTGGCGGCTACAGCCAGTCAGGGCCAAGGATCAAGACGGCGGTGAAGGCGATCGAGGTCCGCCATCATCGCGTCCGTTTCAAGGTGGATCGGTGGATTGAATAGGGTGACGGTCATCACCGGGTCATCACCACATGTGATGTATTGACCCGCACGGTTTCATAGGCGGACATGGGCCAGCTCCCTTTGACTCAGGTTGACAGCGCGCCAGGCCAACATCGTACGGGTTGCTTCGTGCGAGTCCCTCGCCTGCTCAGAACATCGTGTTCGTGTTGTTGGCCGTCTCCGGTACCGGCTGCAGCACGTCCCAGTGCTCAACGATCTTTCCATTGGCGTCAAAGCGGAAAATGTCGACGCCTGCGGTTTCCTTGCCGCCCCAGTCCAGATAGCGCACGTGAATGAATGCGAGGTCGCCATCGATCGCGATACGTTTGACCTCGCACGGCACTTTGCCGGCCTGCTTGATGTAGCCGGCGATGAAGTCGGTGCCATCCGGAAACAGGGGGTTGTGCTGGATGTACGGACCCGCAACCAGGCCCGGCAATAGCTCGGACTCGCCGTTGTTGAAGATGCGTGCGTAGATGGTGTCGATGGCAGCTTGAATGCGTTCTCTGTTCATGGTTCGCCTTTCGGGGAGGGGTGTTCCGTAGTAAAGCAGCCCAAGGGAAGATGATCCATATCGATGCATCCAGAATTCATATCATTTCGTCTCATTCAGCAGCTATGATGAGGTCATGGAAGCGTTGAACGGTTGGTTAAAGGCGGTCCGAGCCGATGGCCTGGTGCTGGTACGCACGCGCGTGGCAGGGCCATGGGGCTTTGCGGTGCAGCGTCGCGATGCCGTGGTGTTCCATTTCGCTGCGGAAGGACATGCCTTCGTGCGTCAATCTGATGCGCAGACGCTGGAATTGCGTGCTGGTGAACTGGTTCTGTTCCCGCGCGGTGGTGCGCATGAAGTCGTGCATTCGAAGCGAGGCAAGGCCATTCCACTCGATACATTCCTTGCCAGACGCGACGGCGTCGTTGACCCGGATCCCAAGGCCACCACGCTCATTTGCGGCCAGTTCGACCTGGATCAGCATCTGGCGCTCCCCGCGTTAAGGGCGCTTCCGCAGGCCGTGCTGCTTCGCGCCGGGATGGAACCCGGGCATTCTCCTCTGAGCGATACGCTGCGCATGCTCCGTAACGAAGTAGAGACGCCGAACTTTGGCAACCACATCGTGGTGCGGAATCTGCTTTCGTCCTTGTTCGTCTACTTGATGCGCGAATGGGCTGAAAATGCGTCCCCTACAGATAACGCTTGGTTCTCGGCCCTACGGTCGCCGCAAATGACGCGGGTCCTTGCGCGGATGCACGAAGCACCAGAACGTGCCTGGACGCTCACGGCACTCGCCAAAGAAGCCACCTTGTCGCGAGCCGCTTTCGCCCGCAACTTCTGCGCCCTGGTGGGCGAACCACCGCATCAGTACCTGACGCGTTGGCGCATGGGCATTGCCGCGCAACTGCTGGAGGAAACCGAACTACGCCTCAGTGAGATCGCGTCGCGCGTCGGCTATGGATCGGAGTTTTCGTTCAGTCGTGCCTTCAAGTTGGCGCGTGGTGTCTCGCCGATCAAGTACCGCCATCAATGGAAAGGTCGCTGACGGTGAATCGACGCTCAGATCAACGAATCGGTATCATGATGGTTTCCTCCCAGCAATAGGCCCATGAAGACCGCTTTAAGTCTCGAACAGATCCACGCCTTGGTTCGCGAACGATTCCCCGAACTGGAGCGAGAGAAGAACACCAATAGCACCAGCTATTTCCTTGGCAAGAAGAGTGTTTTGAACCGAATCTTTCGGCTCAAGTCGGCGCCTCGGGGCCTATGGGATCTGAAGCTTGCACAGTCCCACGCGTCCGGGGGCGATCGCTCGCTGGAGAGGGTGGAATCTGTAGAGTCACTTGCGGCGTTGATCAAGCATGAAATTTCCCTCCTGCAGGATAGAACTGGGAAATCATCGAGCCAGACCCCAATGACTTCCAGTGGCTCGACATCCGCCTTTTCAGGCTATACCGGTGCCCCGCCTAATGCCTTTGCAATGGGTATCATTCGTTCGTTGGAGAAGGAGGGCTTTACTGTCGCAGCTACGACGCAGGGCCCGGTGAAGGCTCAACGACGAACATTGCGTATCACCTGGCGCGGCATTTACATCGGACTGATGAGCGAGCAGCTTTGGTTGAGTAAAGTTCCGTATGCTTGCCTGTACCGCTTTCCAAAGGAAGGCGTTAAGGTCTCTATCGCGAAAGCGCCTCAAGATTTCGAAAAGTATGCTTTCGCCCGCGACCATGGCTGTGATCCGGATCGGCTACACGTCTATACGGACTACAGCGGGTCTTATCTATGGATCGAGGATGAAGCGACAAGTCTACTGCTGATGCGCGATTGGGCGAGACGGATTGACGCAGCCTTCTTTCCGCCGGAAAGCAGTCTGGACGCGGCGAATATTCAGGAAGACTTGCAGACGATCTTGACAGACAAGTCGAAATCCGAAACGGAGCGTCTCGCAGAAGTGGCTGTGCGTCTGGGGCAAGGGCAATTTCGGGCCGACCTCGAGCAAGAGTTCAATAGCGCGTGTGCAGTCACGCGGTTGACCGTTCTTTCGGCGCTGCGCGCCTCACACATCGTGCCGTGGAAGCATTCGACCGACGCACAGAGGCTCGACCCCAAGAATGGCCTACTGCTGTCAGCCAACCTGGATGCGTTGTTTGATCGATATATGATCACTTTCCGACCGGACGGAAAATTGGCAGTCTCCAAGTCCATGACGCATTGCGATCTGARCAAGCTTGGTCCTTTGCAAGATCTTGAGAACAAGCCATGCGAGAGGCGTGCAGCCTACCTAATGCTTCATAACGCGGAATTCGACCGGCTCGAAGAGCGCCGTGTGGAATTTGTCAGCGCCTCTTCCCAATCGCTAGGCGACCGCTGAGGCCAGATGGACAGCGCCGGCCGACTTGACCCTATCGGCATGTGGTGTCAAGTCGCCAGGCATATTTTGGCGGACCAGATTGACGTGTAGTCGGAGAGATTGGCCGGCCAGGGGACGCTTGCCGGCCAATGACTGACCTTCGCCGCATCAGATCATACGACCGCAGCCGGATCCACAGCGGTCGTATGAGAACGCACGCGCATAACATTTTAAGGGCTGCACGCGTAGCAGTTCGGACAGCGATCGCTAGGTTTCTTACTCTCCTATACAGCCGCGCTTCCTTCTGCCGCCACTATAGTTACTTCAACTCGTAGCCCCTCCGTGGCGAGCGCTGCCTCGACAGTAGTACGAACGGGTGCCTCCGCTTTGTTGTCTGCCAACCACCCCTCCCATACAGCGTTCATTCCTGGAAAATCCCTGATGTCACGCAGATGGACCGTCGCAGAGAGAAGCCGGCTAGGGCTGCTTCCCGCTTCAGTAAGGAGCGCCTCGATACGTGACAAGACCTCACTTGTTTGCGCGGCGATATCGCCGGTGGCGGAAGCACTCCCTTTGGCAGTTTGTCCGCACAGATACACCAGTCCGCCATAGCGGACAACCTTGCTCAGACGCGAATTCGTATGGTGTCTCTGGATTGCCATCACGACTTGTGTTCCTTCTTTTGTGGTGCTTGATTGGGGGGGCACGCTAGGGCGGCCAGCGACCCAAGACTTATTGGTTTGATCGGGGCACGAATGCGATAGGCGCCAATCTCACTCGGCGTACGATGGTGGGTATTCGCAAGTATCTGGGTCACGGTGATTCCGCACATCCTCCCCTGACATGGCCCCATCCCGCAGCGACTAAAGAACTTAGTCTGGTTTGGTCCCTCACACCCCAACTTCGCCATCTCACGGACGCGCCCCGCGGTGACTTCTTCACATCGGCAAACAACAGTGTCGTCAGCACAGTCAACGAGCCATTCTGGAGGGCGATAAAGGGCATCCAAGAATGGACGGACACGCTGCTGATGCTTTAGCGCGGAGCGCCAAGACTTCGCAAGTTGCTCGCCCCTTTTAGCGTCTAGTCTTCCGATTGCCACCGCAGCCCCTATGGCAGCGATGGCACCACTGGCCTCCGCAGCCAAAGCGCCCGCGATCGCCGCACCATCGCCGGCTATTCGAAGCCCAGACAAGGACGTCTCACCCCACGCATCAACGGTCGGATGCCACGCCAGTTGCTCATCGCTCCACGAGTGGTCCACACGCAAGAGCCTGGTTATCTGAGTATTGGGCACGACGCCGTGATGAAGCAAGGCAACGTCGGCTTCGATACATTGCGCTCTGCCGCCCTCGACGAATGACACCGCTCGCACACGTTGACCGTCATCTGTAGCCTCAATGCGAAGATCTTCCACATGCTTGACAAAGCGTACGCCCGCACGGCGCAGCCTCCATAGCATCCGTAGACCTTTTCCGAGAATCTTCGGGCACGTTGCAGCCAATGTCAGATGCTTCAATGCGCGCCGCTTGTTTTCTGTGGGGGTTGTCTCAATGATGCCGGCAATTTTGGCTCCTCCGTCTAGCAGTTGGCATGCAACCAACAGTAGCAATGGACCGCTTCCCACCAGCACAACCCTGCCGTCTGGGACTTGAGCTGCCGTCTTAAGAGCGATCTGTGCAGCGCCTGCATTTAGTACGCCTGGTAGCGTCCAACCGGGTAACGGCGAGGGGCGCTCCATCGCTCCGGTGGCAATCACCAATTGCGGAGCACGGGCGTTGAACGAGCGTCCTGACTGTTGCGCGGTAACAGTCAGATCACGCGCCACATCCCACACCAAAGTGCCGTACCGGACATCGGCCCCTGATTTTGCAAAGCGCTCCGCCAAGGACGCGCCATGGCAGTAGTCCGGACCGAGCAACTCTTTGACCGTTCGGGGCGCGACCGTGATATTCCGGTATATCTGGCCGCCAGCGCGAGGCTGTTCATCGAGCACGACAGTCCGCAGGCCACACGCTGCCGCAACTGTCGCTGCCGACATCCCCGCAGGACCGCTACCTATAATGATGAGGTCGTGGGTGAAGCCTTCGTTGATCCGCTTTTCGTCGATGGAGCGAACATTGTTCCCTGAGCTCATGCTGCTGCCTCCACGCGCCGTGCGCCCGATGGCAACCGCACCTGCATTCCTTCGCGCACCTCGACCATACAGGATTGCACGTTCTGAGCGCCATCCACTTCTACGACGCAGTCGAAACATACACCCATGAGGCATAGCGGCGCCCGTGGAGCTCCCGATACTGCCGTCTTTCGAAAAGGCACGATTCCCGCGGCAAGCAATGCTGTCGCCAGGGTCCGGCCCGCGCACGCATGTACCGCTTGTCCTTCCACGTGGATGACAACAGTCGGCTGCAGCTCAGTGGGCGATAACTTGATTGACTTGAACATCGAAACGCCTTGCCTTGAAATCCCGAACTTCAACCGGTTCGGTGCCGGTACGTATCCATTCCACAAGAGGGCCGGAATGTGCTGGTGCCAGCGTGATGCCGCTGTGGCACGTCACGACGAAAGCTCCCGGGCACTCAACGGACTGCTCATAAATCGGATAGCCATCCGGAGTCATGACACGCAGCGCGCCCCATGTGCGAACCAAGTTGACATTGGCCAGCATTGGGAAGCTGCGCACCGCTCGCGCTGCAATGCGAGCCAGTTCAGGCAACGTGGTGCCATCGTCCATCCCGACTTCTTCCTTCGAGTCACCGATCTGCACAACGCCTTCGCCCGTCTGCCGCACGTAATGGCACGGATATCGCAGAAATGGCGACACCCGTTCGCTAACCAGGAGTTGGCCTCGTACAGGTCGTACGGGGGCGCATAGTCCTACCTGGGGAGCAAGGTCTCTGTTCGCCAGTCCGGCAGCGAGTACCACGCGCGATGCCGAGAACGTGCGGTCTCCAGCCCGGACTCGGAATTCCCCCGCGCGGTGCTCAATTTTCCCAACGCTTACGCCGGTCACCAGGTGGCCACCGAGAGCCTTGTAGCCTTGGACCAGCGCTCTCAACGTACGCAGCGGACTGACATGACCGTCGAGCTCGCAGTAAATCGCACCGACAACATCCGGGCCGGTTTCTGGGATGAGCCGGCGCAGGCTCGGCAGATCTAGGACTTCGTATGGATAGTTGATACCGAGTTGTGCACCTAATACTGCGAGTTTCCCGGCGGACTCAGAGAGCGTCTTCTCATCGAAGCTCATACTAATTCCGCCTGGCTGCTGAAGTTGGACGTCAATTCCCGTGAGGTCTTGCAGTTCCGTCGCGAGTGCTCGCCACTCGCGCGCCGCCTGCATGGTCCAGCGTGCATAGGCCGGACGACCCAGCCCCTTGTTCTGGACCCAGACGAGGCCGAAATTTCCTCTCGATGCACGAAAGGCGTCATCGCTTCCGTCAAGCACGCACACGGTATCTCCGCTGCGGGCAAGCCCATATCCCACGGATAGGCCCACTACGCCCCCGCCTATGACGAGCGTGTCGATGTGATCAGTACCCATGGCCTATTCCGCCTTGATGTTGCGCTCGCGGACAATCTTTTCGAACTTGTCTGCCTCGCTGCGAATGAACGCAGCGACCTCGGCGGGAGTCTTGCCCGAATCCGGTTCGATGCCGAGCTTGACGAGCTTCTCGCGGAAATCTGGCGTTGCCATCACTTCGCGAATAGCCGTGTTTAGTCGATTGACGATAGGTGCGGGGGTGCTGGCCGGAGCCTGGATGGATTCCCACGCCACAAGTTCGAAGCCAGGTACGCCCGACTCCGCAATGGTCGGAACATCGGGGACCGCTGAGACACGCTTCTTGCTCGACACGGCAATAGCTCGAAGCTTCCCTTCCTTGACGAGGTTGATTGACGACGCCACTGTGGGCATCATCATTGTCACCTGCCCGCTCATGAGGTCTATCAGCGCAGGACCACTGCCTTTGTAGGGCACGTGGATCATGTTGATTCCCGTCTTGGACAGCAACAACTCCGATGCCAAATGACCCGCACTTCCAGGGCCATAGCTCGCATAAGGAAGCTTGCCCGGCTGCGCCTTGGCCATCGAGACCAGATCGGGAATCGATTTCACAGGAATGCTAGCCGGCGTAACGAGCCACAGCGGAATGACGCCGAGCAGCGCAACGGGCGCGAAGTCCTTATAGATGTTGTAGTTCAGCTTCTGAAGGGCCGGATTGATGGCGAACGACGAGGAAACCGACAAGAGCGTGTAGCCGTCTGCAGGCTGGCTCTTCACATACTGAGTCGCGATGATGGAATTCGCGCCCGGCCTGTTTTCCACCACAATCTGCTGGCCGAGCTTCACGCTCAACGCAGCGCCCAGCAACCGCGCGGTCGCRTCCGAAGATCCGCCCGGGGGAAACCCGACTACCAGTTTGATTGGGCGGGTTGGATATGACTGCGTCGGCTCCTGTGCGCTCACCGGGAAGCACGCGAACATCGCGAACGCGGTGACCCCTGCCGATGCCAGTAAGCTGCCCAGGCCGCAGCGCGGCGTCTGTGGCAGAAGGGTCTTGTCATGTTTGAGTTCGGGGGGCATGTTTGTCCGTATCTCCATACCCCTGGTTTGCCGCTAAGATTTGGGTCCAGGGTGAATGAATCTTAGAAGCGCTACCTCTGCATGACAATTCATTCTTTACAGCCTGCTTATTCCAGAAAGTTATGTATGAAAAAGACCGTCAATCTACGCCAAGTTGAATCCTTTTACTCCGTAATGCGCACGGGTACCGTAGTCGGAGCAGCGCAACTGATGAACGTGACGCAGCCGGCGGTCAGCAAAGCAATCGCCCTCCTCGAACTGCGCATCGGATACAAGCTCTTCGAGCGCAGGGGTCGTAAGCTTGTGGCGACGCCTGAGGCGGAGGCGTTATACCGTGAGATCGAGCCAATCTATGGCAGCCTCGAACGGATTTCCCAGATCGCTGAAGACATCCGTAACCAGCGCGCGGGAGCACTGCGTATTGCGACGCTACCTTCGATTTCTCAGTGGCTGTTGCCGAGGGCCATTGCTCGCTTTCTGTCGACCCGACCAAATGTATCCGTCTACATCGAGAGCCTGCCGTCCCGGCAGGTCGCGGATCTCGTCGCTACACGTCAGTTCGACGTAGGCTTGATCGAACTGCCGCTGTCGCGGCCCGCTATCGCGATGGAGCCACTGGAACCCAGTCCGGCAGTCGCGGTACTGCCGGTCGGTCATCGACTCGCCTCGAAGCGGGCAATTTCCGTCAAGGACCTTGCCAGTGAGCGGCTAATTTTGCTGTCCCAGCACAGTTTTCTGCGCCACCAGATTGACGACGCGTTTTCGAATGCTGGAGTTGCGGCAAACGTCATTGTGGATACACCCCATTCCTTGGTAGCCTGCGGACTCGTAGCGGCCGGGGCGGGAATCACACTGGTGTCACGCTGGGCTGCGGAGCTGTTCTCAGCGCATGACGTCGTCGTGCGACCATTAAGAGAAGAGCTAGCTTCGCGATACGCAATCATCTTCCCGAATCCTGGACCCAGACTCCTCTTGGCGGAAGCTTTCGCCGAAGACTTCAGGGAAGAGATTAGACACCCGAAGCGGCGTTAGAATGCCTTCGGCGACACTCGGTTTTTTGCTGCCGGAAGCGGAAATTTCTTCCGCCCGCGTTTCATCTAAGGCTCGGATTTCTCCCTGCCCAGAATCTGACGGCTGATTGAACGCGTAAAGAAGCCATTGACGATCTAGCGCTGGGGGGCAGGAATGGGTCGGGAGCGGTCCAGCCGCTGGCCGCAGCCAAGCGGTCGTGACGGGGCGACCCAAGGATTCTAGGCGTGGAATTCGCAATCGGTGCCAACGGCGGCGGGGGTCGGCGGGTTCACGGACCCGACTGAACGCAGTAGCTTCTCGAAGACCCAGGGGTGGTGCCACCGTCTCCGGCGCATGAGCCGCTCTACGTATTCCTTGTGATGGGCAGCGTCCCGCGCTGCTTTGCCCTGGTGTCGGCGGGCGTTGCAAAGCCGGCAGGCGGCCACGATGTTGCTTTGGGAGTTGCCGCCGCCATCGACTCGGGCATGCAGATGCTCGGCCGTACATTGCAGGTGTCGAGCCTGCCGACTGGAGAGATAGAAGGTCGCTGCGAACGCTCCCATGGATTGCTCCCACATGGGGCAGCAGCAATAGAAGCAACGACCGGATTGACGATGGAAGGCACGGGCGCGCAGACGCGCGAGAGTCGAGGGCATGAGCGATCCTGTGTTCAGGAAGATTTCGGAAACTTCGAAACCCGCTCGCCCTTAACAAGGCATACACGGGAACCAGCCAAGTAGCTCGTGCTGGCACCTCTTCAGCCCCTAGCGGAGACTGACAGCAAGGAGTTTAGCCTCACATTTTCCCGAGATGCAAGGGAAAGGCGCGCCCGCCTTGCAAAATCGCAACATTGCACCTCGTACTGCCGCGCCGCCGCAAAGCTCTAATGGCTCTGCGAAGGACATTGACGCGTCGACAAATGCCGCTGTCCAGTCTAAGGCGTATTCCTAGACGCAGGGAAGCCTGATCGCAGCCTCGGAACGCTAGTTGGAAAGTTGGAACGCTAAATGGTGCCATAAGCCGACGGGGAACCGACCAGCGGAGGTCGCTTGCCGGCCAAGAGGCGTCACTGCACATCACGATCCCAACGGCCGCTATGGGCCGGACAAGAGACGCAGCCATTTGAGTCGGGTCTGGTCTACGTGTTTGGCCACCAAGCGACCTCCACCCAGTGGCGATGAACAGCCATGGCCTGCGCAAAATCACCGCTGCTGCGGCGGCACCGGCAAGGTCAAGCTGCTCRCCAAAGCTAAAGCTGAAGGCGCCAGCATCGACGATGCCGCGCTGCGACGGCTTCGAATTTGCGTTGCGGTTCCGGATGGTTGGGGAGACGTCGTTTTCCTCGATACCGTGGAGACGCCTCCGGCGAAGTCCTCGAAGTAGTGCCGCGCGCGCTGCCGCGTTAAGGATGCTTTAGCCGCGCGATACTTCCTCGCGCGGCTCTTCAACTGAGGGCAATGTTGCTGACATCAATAGAGACGACCAGCGGCTCCGACAACGCTTGACCGTCTGGTAGGCGAGGATAGATGCGACGTCTAGTCGGGAATCGGATTCCGGAAACCGTGATGTAGTCGCTGACGTAATGCGCTCCGGCTGTATTGCCAGCGATCTCCACGTCATAGTCAAGGCGACGTACTAGATTGTCGGAATCAACGTAGATTGCCTGCGCATTGCTGAATACCTCTAGCGAATCTGGGTAGCGCACTTCGATCTTGCGCCATGTTTCGCCGCGCTCTGTCCATGTCCCTGCGTCCTCGCACACTACACCGTCCCATGAGAGCAAGAATGGTGTATTCAGATAGGTCCACATAGCACAGCCAGCGAAGAAGGCCAGTTGCAGTGGATCCCAAGAGGTTTCCAGCTTGTGTCCTTCAAACGAGGTGCGGGGCTGGATACGCTCTTCCAGAACTTGATTAGCCGCATCTAGTAGAGCGATTCGGCGTCCCGTAAAGTCACTCCTGTTCGCGAGCGTTCCGAACGGTTCGTGTGACGCCCATTGACTGTCGGTCCTTACTGTGACCGTAGTCGTGTCGAGTACACCGGGTTGGGATTTGATAGCCCATAGTGCCCCACCCTGGCTCAAGTCGGCCTGAACCTTTGTAAATTCCCGCCATTGGGCGAGGCCCCCGTGGGCGTCGATGATGGCTTTCGCGATGCTGTTCATAGAATGGACCTTTTTCATTACCTAGCCGGTGCCACATGGCGATTGAGAACAAGGGCGACCATCTCACACGCGCCGGCGAATAGGCCAATGCCCCAGATGGCATCAGTCGCCAGAATCGCCGCACCTATTGCGCTGCCAATGGAAAAGCCGAAGTACATGGTCGACGTGTTTAAGGCCAGCGAGAGCGGTGCCTGGGACGGGCCGCCGGCTGCCATCAGGCGCGACATCTGTGCCGGGAAGAACGCCCAGACGGCGAAGCCCCAGACCGCGATCGCCGCCAGGACTGGTAACAGCGCCGGGCCCGCCGTATGCGTGGAGGCCGACACTGCGAGCGCCCAGAATGAAAGTGCCAGGGCGAAAAGCGAGTAGCGCGCCACTCGGCTCGAGCCAAACTTGTCCGTCAGCGTGCCTCCCGCCGTAACACCCACTGCCGCCGCCAGGCCCCACATCGAAACAGTCGCATTGATGCCAACTGCGTCGAATTCAAGCACGCGAGACAGGTAGGCTGCGATATAGGGATATGCAGCATAGGCACCGATGGACCAGAATAGGCTCACCGAAAGCAATCGGACGACGGCAGGCTGACGGGCGATTGAGAGCCGTTGCGATAGCGTTGCCACAGGAATGCCAGCACCGGCATCCCGGGCGACGCCGACGAGAATCCCTGCAATCGCCGTCAGGCTCATCGCGCCGACCGCCAGAAAGGTGGCACGCCAGCCGAAGGCATGTCCCACTACGCCGCCAAGAGGCAAGCCCAGCGCGATCGCCAGTGTCATACCCCCGCTCACAATGGCCAACGCCCGGCCTCGCTTGCTAGCAGATACGATCGCACCGGCAAGGGCGTTGGCGTTGGGCACATACAGACCCGAAGCAACGGCCATCATCACGCGTGCGGCCATCAGGAGCCCAAAGCTGGGCGACCAGGCGGCCAGCAGGTTTCCTCCGCCAAAGATGGTCATGGCGAACAGAAGTACGCTGCGACGCCGTAATCGCGCCGTCATGACCGTCGCGACAGGTGAACTCACGGCCATGGTCAGTGTGAATACCACGACGAGCAGTGCGGTATGTGGCACGGTCATTCCGAAATCGGCTGCCATCGTAGATAGCAGAGGCGCAATCATGAATCCCTCGGTGCCAATCGCAAACGTGCCGAGCGCCAGAAACAAGGCGGGTACTAGCGAGTCGTTGCGTTCGGGGGCGGGTACCGCAGAGGCCGCGGGTGCCGTTACCGCACGGCTATTGTGTGACAAAGATCTTCTCCTGCGCGTGGTCACTGGCACTCCGGGCCGGGGCGCCAGGCTTCTCGTTAAACCGGGATGGGGTTATCGGCGATGTGCTGGTTGAAGTCGTGAACCAACTGATGCTCGCCGAGTCCCGGGTTATCGCGCATGGCGCGAATGGACTCGACAAACACCTCAGGCGCTTCGGTCGCGAGGCCGCGCATGGTTTCTTCGATAAACGCCTCCAGGGGCATGGCACGCGGATCGCCGCTCTTCTTGACGAGGTCGGTGTCGACCCAAGGCGGTGCGATCTCCTGGATTGTCACGTTGGTCGCGCGGAGCATGAAGCGCTGCGACAGGGCATAAGAGTGCAGCGCCGCTTTAGATGCGGAATAGACCGCATTAGTGGCGATCGGGACATACGCCAGCACCGACGTGTTGTAGATAATCGTCGAGCGCGGTTGACCCTTCAGATGCTCGACGAGCTCCGACGTCATGCGGATCGGGCCCAAGAGGTTGGTGTCGAGGATGCTGCGAGACGCGGCATCCTCGACGGGAGTCGACGCGTCGTCAAACGGCATGATGCCCGCGTTGTTGATTAGAACGATGTCGGCAGCGTCGGAAATATCGAGTTCAACGCCATCAATGCCGGGATGCTCCACCGAAATCTGCTGCAGAAGTACTTTGCGGCGTCCAGCAATGATGACCTTGTTTCCCAAGGCATGAAAGGCCTTCGCCAATCCCAGGCCAATGCCCGACGTCCCGCCCGTAATAAAGATGGTATTCCCGGTGAGTTGCATTACCACATCCTTTCGTTAGAAGAGAAAGCGCTTGCCTCGGTGCTTCAGACCACAGCGCCACTTGCCCTCTAATGTGGCGGAAACCCATGCGGTTTCACATGTCATTAATCCGTCGATTCAGGACAAAGTGATTGGGGAGACGATCATCACTGTCCGGTGTGAGGCCGATTAGGTCGGCTTTGCGCACAATGTCGGCTAGGGAGGTTGCCCTCATCTTTCGCATAGCCGCAGCGCGGTGTACCTTGACGGTGATATCGCTGATGCCAGGTTCGGCTGCAATCTGCTTGTTCAGATCAACAAGCGGCTTGAGCAGAAAGTCCCAAGCACCAGCTTTCATGGCGCGTACGCAACTGCTGATGTCGGCGAAGCCCGTCATGAAGATGAAGGGCATGCGATGGACCTGGGTGGCCTTCTGCTGAAAATAGAGACCGCTTTCACCGCGCAGGCGGACGTCAAGCAGCAAGCAGCTCGGTCGGTCCGGCTTCTCGGACGCGTTTAAGGTCGATGTGCGCTCGAAGGTACGCGCGTCAAAGCCGGCGGAGCGGAGGAGGCTGGACAAAGATGTGCGGATTGCGTCTTCGTCATCGACGATGTGGACGAGGTGGCTGCTCGTCGCATGCGGAATTGCTGGGCATCCTTGTTCGGTTGCCGGTTCCGGGGCGGAGCCCTACGCCTGCGAGGGAGGGGCGAAGGCATGGCAAGGATAGGCCTGGTCGTGTCTCTGCGGACAGACGAAATCGCGGAGATTCCGGACATCTTCAGGCTGCGCGGCGCTCGACACTGACCGCTCACTTGACGGCGTCARGCGCCAGGAATAGATTGCGGGAGAGTCTCATGAAACTGTCATTGGGACGCTGACGTAACGAGAAAGAAGCAATGCGGCAAATCGGCTTGATTCTGGAAAATGGATTCCAGGTCATCGGTCTCTCGGCGCTATCCGCGTTTGAACTGGCCAATGCGGAGCTCGGCGAAGAGGGCTACCGCATGACGATCCTCTCCCAATACGGAGGTATCGTTCATTCGACAATTGGCTTGGGGATCGTGACCACCAAATTCGACACGATGCCCGATACGTTGATGGTTGCAGGGATTCGTGTCCCGGGCCCCCTGGATCCCGGGCTGAAGTCCTACATCGGCCGTGCGGCCCGCGAGGCACGACGTGTCGCGGGCATCTGCACGGGCGCGTTCGCACTTGCAGAAGCCGGCGTGCTGGACGGAAAGACTGCTACCACCCACTGGTTGCATGCCAGACGATTGCAGGAAACCTTTCCTCAGGTTCGTGTCGACGAGGATCGCATTTTTGTTCAGGACGGAAACATTTGGACCTCGGCCGGCATGTCTGCGGCAATGGACCTCGCCCTGGCGCTCATCGAGCACGACCACGGCGCGGCGCTGGCTCGTAACGTGGCCCGACGTCTGGTCGTCTATTACCGCCGCCCCGGTGGGCAATCCCAGTTTTCTGCATTGCTGGAACTCGAGCCGCGCAGCGATCGCGTCAAACGCGCACTGATCTACGCGAAGGAAAATCTGCGCAATGCGCTGACGGTGGAGGAGCTAGCGGATGCCGCGCGCCTGTCGCCGCGGCAGTTCAGCCGTGTCTTCCGCGAGGAGACTGGGCAGTCGCCGGCTAAGGCCGTCGAGATGCTCCGGCTGGAAATGGCCAGAACCATGCTCGAGTCAGGTCGTCACCCGATGGAAACCGTGGCTCGAGACACAGGGTTCGCGGACCGCGATCGTATGCGCCGGGCCTTTGTACGCGCCTACGGCGTGTCGCCAAGCAGCATCCGGCGAAATGATGCACTAGTCGAGCAAGAAGTGACGGAATGAACTGACGGCCAGCGACCGATGTGGTCGCGTTACGAGCATGTCTTCGACGCTAGGATGCGCAGCGTCGCACCACCGGCTTGCGAAACGACGTGCCTCGCGGCTCGAATACGACCTCACCCAGACGGATGCCGACACCAGACAAGGCGCATAGGGCATCCTGGCGCGTGGGTGGTCAGTACCCATGAGCGGTCGGTGTCTCACATTAAAAGTGCATTATAGGTTTCTTTCTGTAGCTCGACACTGATCCTGGTGCTAATTCCCGGTTACATCGAATGAACTAAGTTCTCGACCTTACAAATCCATCGTCATCGAGGACGACAAAGCCCTTTGAGGGAACACTACCAAGTGCGGGCGCGGCATACAGGGTGCACAGTAACCAAACGGTTGCTGCTAACAGTAGATTGTGAGGCAGAGAGGACGTGATGCCTCTCTGCCTCTCTGCCTCTAAACGATCAAACGATCAAACGATCAAACGATCAAACGATCAAACGATCAAACGACGAAGGGCATCTGCCGCTGGCGCTTGCCCGTCAGCCGGAACAGTGCATTGGCGACCGCCGGTGCGATCGGCGGCACGCCAGGCTCGCCCAGTCCCGACGGTGCGTCTTCGGACGGCACAAAGAACACGTCGATGCGCGGTGCATCGGGCATCCGCGGTGGCGGATAGTCCGGAAAATTGCTGTTCCGAACCACTCCGTTCTCCATCTCGATGGCGAAGCCGGGCCGAATCATCGACAAGCCGAAGATGCATGCGCCCTGGACCTGGGCTTCTGCAGTCAGCGGATTGACGACGCGATTGCAGTGGACACCGGCCGTGACGTTGTGCACGCGCGCCTCGCCCTTGGCGACGGACACTTCGACGACATACGCAATTACGGTCCCGAACGATTCGTGCACGGCCACGCCCCACGCATGCCCCTTCGGCAATTTGCGCTTGCCGTAGCCGGCCTTATCCGTGGCCAGCTGCAAGGCGGCGCGGTGTCGGGCATGCTTGGTGGTGTCGAGTCGTGCCATGCGCCAAGCGACGGGATCCTGCTTCGCGGCCGTGGCGATCTCGTCGATCAGCGTCTCCTTGACGAAACTCGTGTGGGTGTTGCCCACCGAGCGCCACCAGAGCACCGCGACATCGACCTTCGGGTGATGGGCCGTCACCTGCATCGGCAGAGCGTATTCGTTCTCGACGATGCCTTCGGTCATGGTCGAGTCCACGCCGTTCTTCACGAGAACAGGCTCAAATGGGGTTCCCATGACGATCGACTGGCCGACGATCGCGTGCTGCCAACCTACGACCTGCCCCTTTTCGTCGAAGCCGATGCGCGCGCGGTGGACGTGCAGCGGGCGGTAGTAGCCGCCCTTGATATCGTCTTCGCGACTCCACATGACCTTGAGCGGTTCGGCATGCCCTCTGGCAATCCACTCGCGAAGTACGCCTGCCGATTCGACCAGGTAGTCCGACGTCGGCACGGCACGCCGGCCGAAGCCACCCCCGGCCATCATCGTGTTCAGCGTCACCTTCTCGACCGGCAGCGACAACGTTTGGGCGATCGCCGTCTGATCGACGGTCTGAAATTGCGAGCCGACCCAGACCTTGACGCTGGTCGCCTTATTGCCGCTAATCTCGGCCTGCATGGTACAGTTGAGCGGTTCCATCGGCGCGTGCGCGAGATACGGCAGCCGATATTCGGCGTCGATCACGCGCGCAGCGCCCGCGAGGACCGCCTGCACGTCGCCACTCTCCAGCGGGAGCGCCATCTTGCCCGGCTGCATCGCAAGCTTGCTGTATTCCTCGTAAAGCGCCTGCGTGCTGACCTTCGAGCCCGTGTCCTCCCATTCGATCTGCAGCGCGTCGCGCCCCTGCTTGGCCGCCCAGTATCCGTTGGCGACCACCGCCAGGCCGGAGCCGCCGCGATCCGCGGGCACCTGCATGACGTCGACGACGCCCTTGATCGCGCGCGCCTTGTCCGCGTTGAACGACTTCACCTTGCCTCCAAAGCGGGGCGGGTGCGCGACTACGGCGACAACCATGTCCTTGAGCCGGGTATCGATGCCGAACACGGGGTCGCCTCGCAGCTTCGAGGCGGCATCCAGGCGCGGCATTGGCTTGCCGATGAGGCGGAACTGCGATGGGTCCTTCAATACCACGGTCGTCGGCACCGGCAGACTCATGGCCGCATTGGCGAGCTCACCATAGGTGGCGCGACGCGTGCCCGATGTGACCACCCCCTGCACGGCGGCGCAGCTGGCGGGGTCCACATTCCATTGTTTGGCCGCCGCAGTCACGAGCATCGCCCGGGCGCGTGCGCCGAGCTCGCGATACTGCGTAAACGAATGCATCAGCGCGGTGGAGCCGCCCGTCATCTGAATACCGAAGCCCGGATCGCGGTAAGCATCGCCGGCCGGGGCCAGCATTGACCGCACGTTCTTCCAGTCCACGTCGAGCTCGTCGGCCAGCACCATTGGCAGCGCGGTATGCACACCCTGTCCGAACTCGAGCCGATTGACCGCAATCGTCACCGTGTTGTCGGGGGCGATGATCACGAATGCCTGCGGAGGCGACGGCGATTTTTGCTTCGCGCCGTCTTCCGCTGCCTGGGCGAGTTCGACACCGCCGACCAGGCCCAGCGCGAGTCCGCCGCCGGCAACGCCGGTCAGTTTGAGAAAGGTGCGGCGCGAGAGCGGCGCGACGCTGTTTTCGGGCGCGGCCGTGCTACCACCGCCCGCCAGCGCTTCCAGTCCACGAATACGCATGTGGCGCTCCTCAGGCGATCGCGCGCGCGGCATCCTTGATAGCCGCGCGGATACGTTGATAAGTGCCACAGCGGCAAATGTTGCCCGCCATCGCTTGATCGATATCGGCATCGTTCGGCCGCGGCTTGGTGCGCAGCAAGCTCACGGCGCTCATCACCTGACCGTTCTGGCAGTAGCCGCATTGCGCCACATCGTGCCGGATCCAGGCGTCCAGAACCGCGCGGCCGATTCTGTCGTCGCCCATGCTCTCGATGGTATTGACCTTAGTGCCGGTCACCGACGAGATCGGCATAACGCAGCTCCGCGTCGCTGTGCCGTTGATATGGATCGTGCACGCGCCGCACGCGGCCATGCCACAGCCGAACTTCGTGCCAGTCATGCCGAGATTATCGCGGAGCGCCCACAGCAGCGGCGTGGACGGATCGGCGTCGACATCGACCGTCTTGCCATTGATGTTCAGGGTGGTCATTCTGGCCTCCTCTACTTCTGCGAAAGGACCCACTGCGCCAGGGCGGTGAGATCGGCATCGGGCACTTGCGGCTGCGGCGGCATCGGTACAGCGCCCCACTTACCGCTGCCACCGGCCTTGATGCTGGTTGCGAGTTGCTCCGTTGCCTTGCTGCCGCCCTTATATTTGGTGGCGATTTCTTTCCACGACGGACCTACCAGGCGGGCATTTGCCTGATGGCAGCCCACGCACGCGTACTTCTGTGCGAGGGCTTCACTGGCTCGGGCCGGTTGGTGAGAGAAGAGGGTGGCCATAGCAACCAAGGCCAGAGGGGCGATTGTTTTGTTCATGGGGAGTGAGGTTCAGGGTTTTAGTCTTGCTTCCCGGCACGCGCCGCGTAGCGCGGCGCGGCGACGCGGGAGGACAAATTTGACGCCATGGCTTCGCGCGCGGTCTCCCATGCATGCCATTGCGAGTCGTCCTGTAACGACGGAATCGAGGCAAACACGTCGGCGTCGAGGTCGCTCAGTGCTGCGTCCACCAGCGTTTCGGGTGTCATGACCCAGCTTTCCGGGAGATTCGACGTAGGGAGACCCGCGACTTCCCAGAAGTCAGTGCCGGTAGCCCCCGGCAGTACGACCTGAACGGTCACGCCGCTTTCGCTCAACTCTTTCTTCAACGAGCGGCTGAATGCGAGTACGAATGCCTTTGCGCCGCCGTAGACCCCATTGAGGATCTCGGGAGCGATCGCGACGATAGATGCGATGTTGATGATCACACCGGCGCCGCGCGCGGCAAACGCTGGCGCGGCCGCATAGGACAAGCGCATGACGGCGGTGACGTGTCTACGTGGGCACCATGCGTGCTCGCGAGCCTCGCCGCATGCGCGCGCAGCCGTTCTTCATTGCGTGCAACGAGAATAAGGTCATAGCCGCGTGCCGCGAGGCGATCGGCGTAGACGGCGCCGATGCCGGAGGACGATCCAGTGACGAGAGCGGTTCCGAGTTGTGATGGCATGTGTATCCCTTTGGGTGAGAGCGAGTTGCCTGGTGCGCATGGAGTGGCAAGCAGATACGCCCAAGCATAGGGATAGTGATGTTCCACGGACTGACATATACGCACAATTTTCGGACAACAATCTTGCATGCACGTGTCGTCATACTCGGCGGTGCGTGGGCGCGAACCAAAGGCATGACCGAAAGCGCCGCGTTTATGTCCTGCATCGGGACGGATTCGGCAATACGCTTGGCGGGGTACTCATCGAGAACGATCCACAATATATCTACCCACCATGACACGTTCTTTCGACATCGACACTCCATATGGCCGAATCTGCGCGCGCGAAACGGGCCCCGAGGGAGGTCTCCCGCTACTGCTGCTGCAGCGGTTCCGCGGCACGATGGATGATTGGGATCCGGCGTTTATCAAAGAACTGTCGGCGGATCGGCGCATCATCTGGTTCGACAGTACGGGAATCGGGCGGTCGGGCGGCATCGTGCCGGACACGATTGCGGGCATGGCGGCGGTAGCATGCGCGGTCATCGCAGCACTGGGTCAAAAGCAGGTGGACGTGTTGGGTTGGTCGCTAGGCGGGGTGGTCGCGCAGCAGTTGGCACTTGAGGCCCCGCATCTGGTGCGACGCCTGATCGTCGCTGGATCCAGTCCCGGTGGAATCACAGATGGGCCGCAACCTCATCCGAGAGTTCCGCAGGTCATGACACGTCCCGTCAATGACATCGAAGATTTCCTGTTTCTATTCTTCTCGAAAAGCGAATTCGGAGTCGATGCGGGCCGCGCCTCGTTGAAGAGAATCGCTGACCAACTGGACCGCGGCCCCGCCGTCACGGCCGAGGCATTCATGGCACAAATCAAGGCCATTTCGACGTGGCAGGGCGTGCTGCACCGGGCCAGCGAACTACGTCTGCCGATGCTCGTTGCCAACGGCGCGTGTGATGTCATGCTACCGGCCTATCGCTCTTTCGTATTGTCACAGCAGGCACCCGATGCAAAGCTAATCCTTTATCCCGATGCTGGCCACGCGTTCCTGTTCCAGGAGGTTGAAGATTTCGTGATGCAGGTAGACCGCTTCCTAGCATAAGTGATGGCCGTCGCGAACCCATGGCGATGCGGCCGCAGCCATAGCAGCGAGCATGAGGGTCATTAGTATCCACCCCGCAGCGAGGACCTGTCAGAAATTTTGTGTTTGGGGCATAACATGTCGCCAAGGAGCATGTCATGCCACGCAAAACCAAGACGAGCCGGGCCGCTGACCGTGAGCTGCCCACCATCCCCGAGGACTTGATCGCCCATTTCGTGAAGGGCCCGATGACTGCCGAGGCGGTCCAGGACGCTTCGATGGCGTTCAAGAAGGCCTTGATCGAACGAGCTTTGGGCGCCGAGCTAGGCCATCATCTGGGCTACTCGCCGGGCGCCGAGCGTCCGGCCGGCACGGCCAACCAGCGCAACGGCAGGAGTGCCAAGACCGTGCTGACCGAAGACGGCCCGTTGCGCGTAGACATCCCACGCGATCGCGACGGCAGCTTCGATCCGATCCTGATTCCCAAGCACGAGCGGCGCTTCACCGGGTTCGATGACAAGATCATCGCCATGTATGCCCGTGGCATGACCGTGCGCGAGATCCAGGCGTTTCTGGCCGAACAATACGGGACCGAGGTCTCACCGGAGTTCATCAGCTCGGTAACCGACGCGGTCATGGACGAGGTCACCGCCTGGCAGGGCCGCCCGCTGGAGGTGATGTACCCGGTGGTGTTCTTCGATGCGCTGCGGGTCAAGATGCGCGAGGACGGCGTGGTGCGCAACAAGGCCGTCTACCTGGCCTTGGGCGTACTGCCAGACGGCACGCGCGACATCCTGGGCCTGTGGATCGAAACCACCGAAGGCGCCAAGTTCTGGATGAAGGTGTTTAATGACCTGAAGACCCGTGGCACGCAGGACATCCTGATTGCGGTGACTGACGGGCTCAAGGGCATGGAGCAGGCCCTGAATGCGGTGTTCCCGGACACGACGCTGCAGACCTGCATCGTGCATCTGATCCGAAACAGCCTGGAGTACGCCAGTTGGAAGGAGCGCCGGGCCGTCGCAGCGGCTCTCAAGCCCGTGTACACCGCGCCCACCGTGGAGGTTGCGCTGGCCGAATTGGCGGCCTTCGAGCAAGGGGAATGGGGCAAGCGGTACGCCCGATCGCCGCGTCCTGGCGTCGCGCCTGGGACCAGGTGATCCCATTCTTTATGTTCCCGCCGGCGATCCGCAAGATCATCTACACGACGGATGAAGTTGACAAGCCCCCGCGGCAATCTCCGCCGTTCATGGCGTCCGTATCGGTGGCCAGGGAGCGCGAACCGCACCCTGCGGTCGCGCTTGCTTCCAGCGCGAGAACAGGCGTTGGTAAGCCTGCTCGGCTTGCTCTCCAACTGCACGCTCCAGATCCCGGACGGACTTCAGATTGTAGGCGGCGGCAGACCCCTTGCGGCTACCGCGGCGCGCAGGAGGCAGGCCTGCCTGCAATTCCAACTCACGGGTCTTTCGCGCTGTCAGCGCTGGGCGATCCCACGCGAAGGATTCGTTACGCGTGAGGACGTGCCAGACGATTATTGCCAGCTTGCGCGCGGTGGCAACAGCCGCGATCTGCTGACCGCGATGATCCCGGATGCGCAAGAAGAAGGCACGAATGGGGCCGGCCGTTTGCGCTGCGGCCCAGGCAGCCTCAACTAGCATGGCACGCGCGTAGGAGCGTCCGCGCTTGCTGATGTGTCCGTGCTTTGCTGGGTGCGAGCCGGATTGGTAGACCGAAGGATTGAGGCCAAAGTAGCTGACCAATTTCTCCGGCGAGCGAAAGCGAGCAATATCGCCGATGGCGGAGAGCAAGCCGATCGCAACGGTGGTGTTGACGCCGGTGATGGTCAGGAGCTTGCGCAGCCTGTCGTCCTGAATAGCGGATTGGGCCAGGATGCGCTCGACCTCCTGCAGATTCTCTGCCAGCCGGTCCAGCTCATGCAACCGCTGGTCGATCCCGATGCGCTCATCCGTGGGTAGCTGCTGCCAGCTCAGCCAGGCCCGCCCTTTCTTGCCAAACAGGTCTGTCGCCGGACACCGCTCGATGAGATGTGCGGCAAGGACGGCGTGAATCTCATTCTTGAGCCGCGTCCGCTGCCGCACGATCTGGGCTCGACGCGACACCTGCCGCCGCATCGCTTGCGTGGTCTCGTCTGGAATCCAAACCTCGGGCAGGAAGCCACTCGCATAGAGTTGCGCGAGGATCGTCGCATCGATCTTATCCGTCTTCACGCGGGCTTCCGCAATCAGACGGACTTGCAGCGGGTTGGCGACGATCACCCTGCCGACATGGCCTCTCAACACATTCGCAATAGCGATCGTATTGCCGGTCGCCTCGAGTACCACGTGGTCGTCGGGCTTTAGCTTGGCGGCAAAGCGCTCCAGCTCATCGCGTCGCAGTCCGACGCGCCCACCGGCGCGCAGCAGGCCATTCTCCAGATAGGCGATCTCAGCTACCGATCGCGATACATCCAGTCCTATCACTCGCATTGGCGTCTCCCATGGGAAACATCGCAAATGGGAGCCGGTGGGACAGCACGACAACTACGGATTCGCGCTCGCAGCGCAACCGGGCGGGTCGCAGGGGCGGCCAACTACTAACACGAGCTCGCGGCTCAACGTATATGAACGGCCTGCCCACCCGAAGTGCTCCCCGGTGCCCCTGTCCCGGATGGTCTAACCATACACCAAGTTACTCGGTGAGGAGGAGGGGCACCGGCTCCTATCATGCCGGTTACCAACGCCATTGAGAGCATCAATGCGCAGTTGCGCAAGATCATCAAGACGCGGGGCCACTTCCCCAGCGACGAGGCGGCGACCAAGCTACTGTGGCTGGCCCTGCGCAACATCACGGGGAAGTGGGGCAGTTCAACGCATGACTGGAAGGCTGCCATGAACCAGTTTGCGATCCACTATGAGGAACGGTTCACCCATCCACATCGTTGAGATAATGCCGGCTCACCGGTCGAAATGATAGTGAGCCTTTAACTGCCCTGCACACAAAAAAACTGACAGGTCCCGCAGCGACAAAGAATCTCATCCATCGGTTCACGCTTCTACCCCTACTTTCCGTTTCCTCGCTTTCGCCAACCCTCGGCCTCACGTCCGAAAAAGTCTACCAACGAAACACTATTGCGCTAGCGAACGATTGTTACGCTGAGGCGAAAGCAATGTTTGGCGAATTATCTTCGAACACGGCCTTGTCGTCGTTAGGGTAGAGCTAGTTGTGAAAAATCGACTGCCTCCCGTCCCACGCGCCATGCCGCTGCCTGCATTTATCGGTGAAACGATGTGGAAGCTCGAGACCGCCACCACCGAGGTGGTGGTGGATGTCGCGATGCCGCTGCGCAACAACCCTGGTTCCCAGGAACACGCGTTGGTCGACCAGTTCAACCAGTCCCTCGCCGAGAACCCCATCCCCGTAGCTTAACCTTACTAAAGGAATCCAAATGACTCGTATGTCCACGATCGATATCACGTCCGCCACCGGCCTGACTGCGGAACTGTTCGCCAACATCAAACGCGGCCTAGGGAAGGTTCCGAACGCGTACGCGAGCATTGGTTCGCAATCTCCCGTCGTGCTCCAATCGTTGTTGGCGACAAACGCAGCCTTGAAATCCAGCGGCGAGCTTTCTGCGAAAGAGCTGGAAGCAATCAACCTTGCTATTAGCGAAAACAGCGGTTGCGACTATTGCCTCGCAGCACATACTTTGACCGGCAAAATGGCGGGTTTTACTGCTGAACAGATGCTTGAACTGCGCGCCGGCGGATTGAGCTCTGATGCAAAACTCGACGCGCTCGTAAAGTTCGTACTGACCCTCGTTCGCACAACCGGTACCGTTCCGCAGAGCAGCCTGGATAACGTACGCCGGGCTGGCTATACCGATTCGCAAGTCACTGAATCGATTCTCGCAGTCACTGCGATTCTGACGACCAACATCTTCAATCGCGTCAACGATACGACTCTGGACTTTCCGGCGGTCAAGTAACCATTCGACAGCCGTGTAATCACGCATATCTTGACTTCCCTTCATTTTTTTCGGGAGGTCAAGATCTAGGCTAGCTTCATATATGCGGATCGCACTGAAAACCCTGAATTGCAGCAGCTAGTAGGTCGGGAAGGCGTAGGCCACCACCCCTGCATTCGCGCGCCAGTAACCGCCTTCCATGCCCGGCTGGTCGTGCAGCGCCAGATCGAGCACCGCCTGCGCCGCAGCCAGGTCCATGGATTCGCGTCGATCGTCCTCTGATGGAAGTTGCTGGCGAACGCGTGCTGCGCCGGCCTGCAGGGTCTGGCAACTGATCGAGGTAAGTTGGCGCGCACGCGCAATCTGGGGGCCGGCGCCTTGGCGACTCAATAGCAGCAGCAGCCACCCCAGCACAAAAGCGGCCACAGTGATAGATAGCCACAAGATCAGCAGATCGCGTCGGGCGGATGGTTGCAGCAGCGACAGGTCAGGTTTCCTTTTGATGTGAGACACCGATTGGTCAATCGGTGGGCGATCGGCAATCGGCTGGCAATCGTAACCTTGCCAGAAGGGGCATTGCCGTGCAAGGAACCGCTCGGCTAGACGACCCGCACACCTACGTGTCCTTCTTCAGCGTCATGGAAATAATGAGCAGCTTCTCAGGATGCCGAGAAGCGATGCAGGAGCATCCTCGCCTTGTTCCAGGCTGCGAGATAACCATACTTTCGATGACGATCTGCTGAAGGTGATGAACGCCCGCTCTCTGCCAGTGAACAGACACATCGAAATCGGATCCAGTATGTCGGTAAAGGGTCGGTCAGAGACGGCCGCGGCTTCGCGCAGGGCATCCGACAGAGACCGGCCTGACCCAGCGCCACGACAATCATGATAGTTGCGCCGTTAGAGCGCGCAGTTCCTCGAGAAGCTTGATCGAAGGACCGGGCAGCATGCCGGCCCTTCGACGGAATGCAGTCAGAACTCTCTTGTCGCTGGCGCCCGGTATCTCCAGAGCGTCGATGAGTCCCGCCTTGCGCTCGGCGTCGTACATGGGCTCGGGCATCCAGCCGAGGARACCTGAACGGCCAATCAAGCTCTTGAGCGCAGTGACGGAGCGTGTCTCGACGACGACGTTGGGCAAGGCCAGGTTCTGTCGCGAAAACACCTTCTTCATATGCTCGAAAGGCGCGGTTCCCTTCGGAAGCATGACCCAACGCTCTTGCAGCGTATCAACGAGCTTGAGATTTGGTTTTTTTCGCAAAGGATGGCGCCGACCAGCAACCACGTAGCTGGTGTCCTCCCAACGGCAATCCTTGACAGCGACGATTTCGTCAGTGTCCTCAATGTCGGCCCCCAGCGCCAGATCGATTTCGTGCGAGACAAGCGCATCAGCAAGGCGATCCCAGACTCCTTCGATGATCTGGACTTGAAGATTTGGCCACTTCTTGCATGTGCTGCCGATTGCCAATGGAAGCACCAGGCAGGCGATGCTGCCGACTGCGCCGACGCGAATCGTTCCTTTTGCCAAGCCCAGCATCGCCTTGATGTCCTCACTCGCATGCTCAGACTCGCGCTGCAAAAGGAGCGCGTGGGGCTGCAACGCCCTGCCCACATCCGTCAACTGCATCCCCTTTGAGTGACGCTCGAACAGAGGTGCGCCAACCTGCTCCTCGAGCCGGCGAATCGTGCGACTAAGAGCCGGCTGCGTCACATTCAAGGCGTCAGCCGCGCGACCAAGGCTTCCGGACGAAACGATGGCGTTGAAGGCGACAAGATATTGGAGATCGAAAGTCATGCCTAACGGTAATGACTTTCTCTCAAAAAAGCAATTTTCATGAGAGTGATGAGCTTTCACACTTGCGCCATCGAGACAAGCGCTGCGACCCGTCCAGCGCACAACAGAAGGAAAGCGCGAAATGACCGGACCCGTACCACTCGCCGTCGTCGAAGCAGCCAAGCAACCCAGCACCGTCACCGTTCGCGACGCCGTCATCGACCTCATGCGTCGTTTCGGCATGACATCCGTGTTCGCGAACCCCGGTTCGACTGAGCTCCCGATGTTTCGCGATTTCCCAAGCGACTTCCGCTACGTGCTGGGTTTGCAGGAGGCTACCGTGGTCGGCATCGCGGATGGCTACGCCCAGGCAACGCGAAATGCTTCCTTCGTGAACTTGCATTCGGCAGCAGGCGTGGGCAATGCGATGGGCAACATCTTTACGGCTCATAGAAATCGCACGCCGATGGTCATCACGGCAGGCCAGCAAGCGCGTTCGATCCTCCCTTTCGACCCATTCCTGTCTTCCGCCCAAGCCACTGAACTCCCCAAGCCCTATGTGAAATGGAGCATCGAGCCTGCGCGCGCTCAAGACGTGCCAAAGGCCATCGCGCGGGCGTACTACATCGCGATGATGCCGCCGCGTGGCCCCGTGCTCGTGTCGGTGCCGGTAGACGACTGGGACCAACCAGCAGAGTTCGTGCCGGCAAGGGTTGTGAGTACGGAACTTCGCCCGCAGCCTGCCGTTCTGGCACAAATCGGCGACGCGCTAGATGCAAGTCATCGACCGGCGATCGTCGTAGGTGCCGCAATCGATCGGGACAACGCGTGGAACGAGGTCGTTGCTCTTGCTGAGGCGCACAACGCCCGCGTGTGGGCAGCGCCGATGTCGGGCCGGTGTAGTTTCCCCGAAGATCATCGGTTGTTCGCTGGCTTCCTGCCCGCAATGCGCGAGCGGATCGTCGAACTGCTCGGTGACCATGACCTGATCCTGGCCATTGGTGCGCCCGCGTTCGCGTATCACGTCGAAGGCGCGGGACCACACATCCCAAGCGGAGCTACGTTGTGCCAGCTAACTGAGGACCCGGATACCGCGGCTTGGACGCCGGTTGGAATGTCGGCTGTCGGCAGCATCCGCCTTGGAGTTCTTGATCTGCTCGCCCGCCCGGCGCCCCAGATTCGAGCCTCGCCGCCGGCCAAGATCAGCGCGCCAAAGGCAGAGCCTTCGCCGTTGATGTCGGTTGCCTATGTCCTTCAGACGTTGGCGGAAGTAAAAGCGCCCGAGGACATCGTGGTCGAGGAAGCACCGAGCGCCCGCCCGGTGATGCAAGCCTATCTGCCAATCACCCGCAGCGAAACTTTCTTCACGATGGACAGCGGCGGTCTCGGCTACGGCATGCCGGCAGCAGTGGGCGTAGCGCTCGGCAAACCGGGCAGCCGCGTCATCTGCCTGATGGGCGACGGTTCCAGCATGTACTCGATACAGGCGCTGTGGACCGCAGCGCAACTCAAGCTGCCGATCACTTTCGTGATCCTGAACAACCGTCGGTACGCTGCGCTACAAGATTTCGCGCCCGTGTTCGGGTTCTCCGCAACCGATGTCGTTCAGGGAACGGAACTGCCCGACATCGATTTCCTGTCGCTGGCAAAGGGCATGGGATGCGCCGCCACACTCGTCAGCGATTCCGGCGATTTGCGGACGGTGCTCGACCYTGCCCTGGCCGGCAAGGCGCCAAACGTCGTGGAGGTTCAGGTCGCCTGAACACACCGCCCACTCCCGCTTCCATACAAGACCTTCCGGAGACAAACCAATGAAGATTTCGATGCTGATCAACGGTGAGCAAGTCCAGGCCCGCAATGGCGCCACCTTCGAGCGGCGCAATCCGCTTGACGGCAGCGTTGCGACGGTCGCGCCCGCGGCCACCGAGGAAGACGCGGTCGCGGCCGTCGACGCTGCCGCCGCGGCCTTCAAGACCTGGTCGCACACGGGCCCAACCGAGCGTAGAACGATGCTGACGAGGGCCGCACAAGCGCTCGAAGCGAAAGCCGAGGCATTCGCGGCTGCAATAGCGTCCGAGACCGGCGCGTCGGCGATCTGGGCAGGCTTCAACGTTCACCTTGCGGCCGGTATGCTTCTCGAGGCCGCATCGCTGACCACGCAGATCGGCGGCGAGATCATTCCTTCCGACGTGCCGGGCAACCTCGCCATGGGTGTACGACAGCCTGCGGGAGTCGTTTTGGGCATCGCTCCCTGGAACGCGCCCGTGATCCTGGCTGTACGGGCCATCGCGACGCCACTGGCTTGTGGCAATACGGTGGTGCTCAAAGGCAGCGAGATCTGTCCGGCGACACACGGCCTCATCATCGAGGCGCTGCAAGAGGCCGGGCTACCCAAGGGCGTGGTGAACTTTGTCACCAATGCGCCGGCCGACGCGGCTGCTGTAGTGGAGGCCATGATTTCGCACCCGGCTGTGCGACGAGTGAACTTCACGGGATCAACCCACGTGGGCAAGCTCATTGCCGCAACCTGCGCGAAGTACCTGAAGCCCGTGGTTCTCGAACTCGGTGGCAAGGCGCCGCTGGTCGTCCTCGACGACGCCGACGTCGATGCTGCCGTCAACRCGGCCGTGTTCGGTGCGTTCGCCAATTCGGGACAGATCTGCATGTCGACCGAGCGGATCGTCGTCGATTCGGCCATCGCCGATGATTTCGTTGCCAGGTTGAGCGCACGTGCATCGAGTCTTCCGCTCGGTGATCCGCGTCTTGGCCCGGCGGTTCTCGGCTCAGTCGTGGACATGAGCACGGCAAAACGCTGCAACGAACTGATCGATGATGCGCTTATGAAAGGCGCGAAGCTCGTGGCGGGTGGCAAGGCGAACGACACGCTGATGCCCGCGACCCTGCTCGACCACGTAACGCCGGACATGCGCATCTTCCGCGAGGAGGCTTTCGGCCCCGTGAAAGGCATCGTGCGTGTCAGTGGCGTGGAAGAGGCGGTCGCTTGCGCCAACGATAACGAATACGGCCTCGCAGCCGCGGTCTTCGGCCGTGATGTGGCGCGCGCCATCCAGGTAGCGGGACGCATCGAGTCCGGCATTTGCCACGTGAACGGGCCCACGGTGCACGACGAAGCGCAGATGCCATTTGGCGGCGTCAAGGGCAGTGGCATTGGACATTTCGGCGGGAAAGCCGGTGTCGAGGCCTTCACCGATCTGCGATGGGTGACCGTTCAAACGACCCCGCGTCACTACCCCTTCTGAGCGAAACACCGGAATGAAAACACAAGTTGCCATCATCGGTGCCGGCCCGGCCGGGCTTCTGCTGTCCCACATCCTGCACCTGCAAGGCATCGAGTCGATTGTCCTCGAAACCCGCAGCCGCGAAGCCATCGAGGCCACGATCCGCGCCGGCGTGCTTGAGCAGGGCACGATTGATCTCATGAAAGAGATTGGCGTTGGCGCGCGTATGGAGCGCGAGGGCTTTCGGCACGAAGGAACCATCCTGCGCTTCAACGGCATTGACCGCCGCATCGATTTTCCAGAACTCACTGGTGGCAAGGCTGTGATGGTCTATGCACAGCACGAGGTGATCAAGGACTTGGTGGAAGCGCGCCTGGCGACGGGTGGCGACATTCGGTTCGAAGTGACCGATGTCAGCATCCACGACCTCGACTCGACGGCACCGAGCGTGCGATTTCGTCAATGGGGCGGCAATCTGCAGACAATTGAAGCCGACTTCATCGCCGGCTGCGATGGCACGCAAGGGGTTAGTCGCCCATCGATTCCGAAAGGCATGCTTAGCGGGTTTGAGCGGCTCTATCCTTTCGGATGGCTCGGGATCCTGTGCAAGGCACCGCCGTCATCAGACGAACTGATCTACGCCTTAAGCGATAGGGGCTTTGCTCTCGTCAGTACGCGTTCGCCGGATGTGCAACGCATGTACTTGCAGTGCGAGCCGACCGACAAAATTGAAAACTGGTCCGACGACCGTATCTGGAGTGAATTTCGCGAACGCCTGGCAACGCGTGACGGCTGGGCCCCCAAAGAGGGCCAGATATTCAGCAAGACCGTGGTCGGCATGCGCAGTTCCGTGACTGAGCCGATGCAGTACGGCCGCCTGTTCCTGGCGGGAGACGCGGCGCACGTAGTGCCGCCCACGGGTGCCAAGGGTCTGAACCTCGCGGCGGCCGACGTACGAGTGCTCGCAAGGGCCATCGGCAAGTTCTACAAGAACGGCCGTCAGGATCTGCTCGAGCGCTACAGCGAAACCGCACTGCGGCGCATCTGGAAAGCGCAACGCTTCTCGTGGTGGATGACCTCGATGCTGCATCGCTTCCCCAACGCGGACGAGTTCCAGCACAAGGTGCAGGTCGCCGAACTCGACTACGTAACCGGCTCGCGTGCTGCTTTGACAGCGCTGGCCGAGAACTATGTCGGCTTGCCATTCGACGCGCTCGACGACTGAGATTCAGTCCGTCAGACCGCCCGGGAAGAGGCGGAGGCTGTTCGAAAGCTATGTGGTGAGGAATGCCGTTTTCTCGATAAAGCAGTTTTCCGGCAGGCGTACAGGTTGGACACCTCTACTGCTACTACCAGGGCGCGCGGACGCCAGAGCGCTCAATCAGGAGACAAGACATGATCGATCGAACCCCGTCAGCCGTTGGCTCGCAAGCTTTTCCATCGCGCGGCCAATGCCAGCGCATGCTGCCCACGACCTGCAACTTGGGAGTACGCGCATGAGCCCCCAAGCGGTTCCCTTCAAGGGCAATGCCGATATCGGTCGTCTGCTCGACGATGGCGCCTATACGACCATGCAAAAGATTGTGGTCTTCCTGGCAGCCATGTCCATTGTGATGGACGGCTTTGATGGTCAACTCATCGGCTTCGCGATTCCGTTGATGATCAAGGAGTGGAACATCACGCGAAGCGCCTTCGCCCCAGCGGTTGCCGCTGGCCTCATTGGCATGGGGATCGGCAGCGCCTGCGCAGGCCTGTTCGCGGACCGATTCGGACGTCGGATGGCGGTCATCTCCAGCGTCTTTGTCTTCGGCGCAGCGACCTGCGCCATTGGCCTCGCGCCCGATGTCCTGACCGTGGCCGCACTTAGGTTTGTCGCCGGCCTGGGCATTGGTGGCGCACTGCCGAGTTCGACCACGGTCACGGCCGAGTTCACGCCGGCGCGCCGCAGGACGCTCGCAGTCACGGCCACGATTGTGTGCGTGCCGCTCGGCGGCATGCTGGCGGGCCTCTTTGCCGGTGAAATCCTGCCGGCATTCGGCTGGCGCGGACTGTTCTTTATCGGTGGAACTTTTCCAATTGCGCTGGCTATCATTCTTCTGTTCACCTTGCCAGAGACGCCTCGATTCCTGGCACGCCATCCGGCACGCTGGGATGAGTTGGGCAAGCTGCTAGGGCGTATGGGCCATCCGATGGCCGCCAATGCAACGTACACCGACGCCGCGGAACAGGGCGTAGAAGAGCGGGCCGGGTTTGGCGCGCTGTTCTCAGATGGTCTGGCGCGCGACACTCTGGCAACCTGGGCTGCGTTCTTCCTGTGTCTTACCGCCGTCTACGGCGCCTTTAGCTGGCTGCCGACGATGTTGGCATCAGAAGGATTGTCGATGGCCGTCGCTGGCTCGGGGTTGACCGCCTACAATCTCGGAGGCGTTATTGGCGCGTTGGTCTGTGCTGTTGCGATAACGCGATTCGGGTCACGTTGGCCCTTGGTGCTGTGCTGCGCCGGTGCAGCCGCAAGTGCATTCGCGATGCAGACCCTGAATGTCGGGCGCGACACGCACCTGTTGATCTTCGGTTTCGGTGTGCATGGCATGTTCGTCAATGCAGTGCAGTCCACCATGTATGCGCTGTGCGCGTTCATGTACCCCACCAGCGTCAGAGCGACCGGCACCGCGTCCGCGCTGGCCTTCGGACGACTGGGTGCGATCCTCAGTGCATTCGCAGGGGCAGCGGTCATTACGGCCGGTGGTGCCATGGCTTATCTCGCACTACTTGGCTCCGCGATGGTCTTCGCGATGCTCGCGCTCCTTGTCGTCACGCGTCACATCCCGAAGCGTGAGGGGCTGTTAAAGCCGAGTTCCGCGGTGGCAATCACTAGCTGAAATTCTGAGGGAAATCATGAAAATTACCATAGTCGGCGCTGGCGCCATGGGCTCAATGTTTGGCGGCTTGCTCGCTGAGTGCGGCAATGACGTCACTCTGATCGATATCAACGATGCACACATCAGCGCAATCCAATCGGATGGCTTGCGATTGGTCACGGACAACAGCGATCGGCGTGTGAAGACGCTCAAGATTTGCCGACCTGGGGAAGCTCAGGAACTACCCGAGTTGCTGGTGATCTTTACCAAGACCCTGCACACTGGCGCCGCGCTCCAAGGCGTCAAGCACCTGATTGGTCCGGATGTCCATGTGCTGTCCCTGCAGAACGGGTTAGGCAACGTTGAGAAGATCAGCGAGTTCGTCTCGCCAGAGCGCATCCTCATCGGCGTGACCACCTGGCCGGCCGACATGGTTGCGCCTGGCCACGTGCACTCACATGGCAAGGGTATCGTTAGACTCATGGCCGCTGACGGCAACGTCCGATCGATCGTCTCCGTGGTCTCCGAGACGCTCTCGGCCGCCGGTCTCCAGTGCAGTTCGGAAGCCACCGTATGGGCTGCGATTTGGGAGAAGGTCGCGTTCAACGCCGCGCTCAACAGCATCTGCGCCGTAACTGGGTGCACAGTCGATCAGCTCGGTACTACGCCTGAAGGTAGCCGCCTCGCAGAGCTAGTCGTCGTTGAAGTGCTGTCGGTCGCACAGAGGCTCGGTATCGAAGTGAATCCAGCCAAGTGCAAAGCCAATGTCGCAGGCGCCATTGCTCAGCACAAGGGGCACAAGCCATCGATGTTGCAGGACGTTCAGGCCGGGCGCCGCACCGAGATCGAAGCGATTAATGGAGCAGCGGTCGCCACGGCCGATAGCTTAAACATGAAGCTGCCCACAACCGAAACGCTGCTGTCGCTCGTGCGCCTCGTCGAGGCGCGGGCAATTGCCTGTCATCAGCCGTCTCTCTCATAAACACATCAGGATGTAACCCCATCAAGCGTTTGAATGGGAGGCCCCGTATAAAGACACAATAGCCTGCGTCTTGATAGAACGAGGCCTGTCGCCGTCGATGGCGGACATCAGCGGTCAGATACAGATCGCCCGATAAGCGGGCAGCCGCATTTCCCGGTCCCTCCAGCTCGTGTCGAACGGATATTTGACCGAGACTTTATAGCCCTTGTCAGCAGTCGACTTCACGGCCATCGTGAGCTGCCAGTACGCCGGCGACACGAAATGCCAGCAAATGCTAGGCAAGCAACAGCAAGGCATCAACGAGCGAGAGCACCGTTGTGCGCGAATCGAACGCCGTTGAAAAAAGATGATCGTGCACGACCTGATCTGGGTCGTAGCAGCAATCCTTGACCGTGAACAAACGGAAGTCTGCATCGCTCGCGTACGCGACCGACGACAGCACCACACCGGTCGACGCAATGCCCACCATGAGCAGGGTATCGATACCCTGCGCGGAAAGCCGCACCTGCAGGTCGGTACCAAAGAACACGCTGGCACGATGCGCGATGATGAGCGGTTCGGTGGCCTGTTGGCCGAGTTCCGGCGAGATCTGGTCGTCGACGAAAAGACCAAGTTGCTTGATTCCCTGCCCGTTCCTGTTCAACGGACTGACTTCCGGATAGCCTGGACGAAAGTGGATCTTGGCGAAATAGACGCTGACGCCCTTGGCCCTCGCAGCGTCACACAGCTTGCGTGTATTGGAAAGCAAAGTGGGCGCGACCGATGGAAATAACGCCAGGATGTCGGTCTGATAATGCATGACCACCAGAGCGGTTTGCGCTGGAACAATTGCCGGAATCTGCATGGTCACACTGCGCGCATCAGCGGCGCTTTCCATGCCCTGTTGATGGTCTGCTGAATCGACCGGACCACGTTCAACGGGTGACGACATAAGGCTACGCGATAAAAAATGATGATCGACTCTACCACGACCAATGGGTTGTCCGTTCTGGGTCGGCAGCCACCGATGACCGCCGTCGGTCCTCGAACGGTGAGCCGACGGCGGAGTTCGGCCATAAGCAGCCATCAAGCCAGGGACTTGAAGATTGCTGCCGCGTCCAACAAGGCTGCACGACTCAAGGCCACCTGCGGTTCGTCTATCTCGGCCCTGCCCAGGGCACGCTCCGCTTCCCTGAAACTACGCAAACCTACGCATAGCCTCAGGCGTGCGGGAATCACTCCCGGGCGGCGATGCGACGCCGGACTTGTCACAGCAACGCCCGAGGACGCGTGACCTACGCCCCTCGGTGTCTTGAGACAGCAACGTCCGAATCCCCCCAGGCATGCTAGCGGGGGATTTTTCGTCTCGCGTTCTCGGCGCGCTGGGTCCGCGCTCGGCGCCGGCAGGATTGGCGGCCAGCGGCCCGATCTCAACGGAAGAAACCGGGCGATAACTAAAAAATCCTGGTCACCCCTGCGTGTCTGCACAAAAACCACACGCGATGCAAGATTTGAGCGGCTAAAAGTGTCTAATAGGTTTATTAATGGGCTTTACCTTGGGCGAGACTGAAGGACCGCTTAGGGGTCGGGCAGGGCCGGTCGCTGTGGCCATCTGCATGGCCAGAACCTGGCCATAGAGTTACGCATCCCACCTCGCGAGTGGCCTCGATCTTGCGGCCCAATTACACGGCGCACTGAACTGGGATGAATTGGTCTGCCACGCGAGCGATTTGATGGCGCTCGCCGGGTAAGAGCCCAAACGGCCGCGCCTGGCAGCCGGCGTCACGATCACGTTCAGGACAGAAGTCACCGATCGCGATAGCCAAGAACAAAGCAGCCGACCTATCGGTCGGCTGCTTTCTTGAGAAGCCGCTGAAGGCTTGCGGAAGGTTTGGCTCGAACGACTACCCTTCCGCCCGCCTCGCTGACGCCGCCTTACTGCTTCGTGGCGGTGGGGGTCGTCACGACCTTCTCAGCCGCGACGGGGGTGGCCTTCGCTTCGGCCGGAGCAGCAGCCTTCGCCGTGCTCACCTTGGTGGCCTTGGCGTGCGCGGTGGCGTGCTTATGGGTAGCGGTCTTGGCGGAAGCCTTCGCAGCGGGAGCCGGAGTGGCTTGCGCAACCGCAGCGGCCGGTGCCGGGGCAGCAGCGGGAGCCGGGGCAACGCCTTGGGCGAAAGCGGCGCCGGTGATGGCGAGGGAGGCGACAGCGGCGAACAGCTTCTTCATGATGAATCCTTCTTTGAGGTTAGAGGCACAGCAAGTTGCCGTGCTTACCCGTGAAAACGATCCACGTTGATTTGGCGTTGACGATGAGGTTGTGACAAACCGTAAGCGATGTTTCTGCAGAACCCATCGCCGTTATGTCTGCCTCGACCCGAGAATTCACCAAAGGGGGGGCTGCTGCGCATCTGCAACGCCTTGGTGAACGCACTTCGGCTCCGTCTAGGTGATACGGGCAGCTAGAGCCTCGTCTGCTTGGCGCATCGGTAAGGATCGTGGCATAGAGCAGCCGGCCATCCGCACATCGATAGCCGGCGATCCGGGAAACGAATGCCGGGGAGCCTGCTGAGTAGGCCAGCACCTCCTCTTTCAGCGCCGTCGTATCCGTGTGTGGGGGATTCGCTCTCCAGAATCGTCCCGCAGCGATACTACCTGGCGAGCATGGCCCGAGGTCGGGGAAACACAGCGCCCTCCCTACCACGCGTGGGAACAGTGTCATGGGCGTCGATCCGAACCGCTTCTCCAAGGAAATGGGCACAGGTATCGCTCGCACCGACGGCATTGCTACATTCCAGGAGGATCACCAGACTCGCGCATGCCTGTCTAGCCCATCCGAAGATCGCCATGTGTCATCGGTCCGAAAGCGCTGAAACGTGCAATCTACCAACGAACCATCCTCAGTCCGCTTACGCCGAAGTGGGATGTCAGAGCCGTACAACAAACGGGGACCAATCAATTCTCGACCATTGGGTGATGGTGTCGAAGGTGGCTTCGTCACGAAGCTTCCGGCCTTACGACAGCGCGGTGTCGAATGAACGGTTGAGTCCGCAGTCGGGTATGGAAGCTCACTGCGCGGGCGGCCGGCGGGCCCCAGGTGAGCGACCTTCGAGTTCCGAGATCGGCCAGGAAGAGACTTTCGTCTGACGCTCCGCATGGACATTTATGCGGCAGTTCCACTCAAGCAAACAGTCATTCAATCGCCGGCTGCCGACGTCACTTGATCGGCCAACGCGGTCTTCCAATGCGGAGCCGGCAATCGTTGCTTCGCTGGTGTAGCTCTCAATAGGCTCTTGTGAACCCGCCGTCATGCAGCAAGTTCACACCAGTCATGTGGCCGGAGATGGGAGATAGCAGAACTTCGACCGGCCAGAGCCATCTCGTCAGGGCTTACTTACTTCCGCCAGGGAATGTTCGAAGTCTGCGCGCGGGTGGGTCGGTTGAGCCCGCGATGGCGCGCTCGCCGGGACGGCCTGAGCCTGGCTAACGCCAGGCGCTGCCAACCTGAATGTAGAAGGCGTTCTGGTCCCTGCTGTGGGCCACGTCGATCCCGACCGCCACGCCCAGCTTGCGGGCGACCAGGTACCGGAAGCCGGCGCCGACGCTGACCACGTTCTGCGCCTCGTCGAAGCTGTGCCAGTGGCCGTATGCCTTGCCCACCCCGCTGAAGCCCAGCACGCTCCAGCGCGGGGTGACGTTCCAGCGCAGTTCGGCCTCCGCCACCAGCGCGTTGCGGTCCTGGTAGCGGCCCTTCTGCACGCCGCGCAGATCGACATAGGGCTGTGCGTAGAACGGCGTCTGGCCGCTCGACATACGGCCGTCACCCCTCAGGCCAAGCACGAACGTGTTGCCAATGGGCATCCAGTGGTAGCCGCGCAGGTTGTACAGGTCGAAGCTGTTCGAGCTGCCCAGGCCGGGCCGGGCGAACTGGAGCTCAAGTTCGGCGTAGGTGCCGCGACGCGGGTAGAAGATGTTGTCGCGCGAGTCGTAATCCACCACCAGCGCGCCCATGCCGATGCGCTGGCCCCGCGAAATGTCGCCCAGTTCGGGCGCGCTGCTGCCGTGCCTGAACGTGGTGGTGGCATCGAAGTAGGCGTAGCGCGGGCCGACATACCAGCGGCTGTTGCCGAGACGGGCCAGGAACTGCTGGACGGTTCCCGCGCCGCTCAGTTCGTAGGCGCGCGGCTGATTGAGCACGCCGAAATAGTCCAGTCGCGCGTCGACCTTGGCGAGGCCGCCGAGGTAGCGGTAGCGGTCGCCATCCCAGGTATGGAAATGCCCGAGGAAGGCGCCCCACGTGCCATTCTCGGTATAGAGGCCCCCGGCAAAGGTGATGTTGGGCGGCGCCGGCCCGCTCTCGCCGGATCGCGCCTGCGCAACCGACTCCGAGAAAAACAGCAGCCCGAATCCGGCCCCGTAGCCGACGGCCGGCTCCGTAATGACGATCGGCACGGGCAGCGCGCCCTTGTGGTTGAGCAGGTAGTCGCTGGCGTCGAACTGGCCATCCTCCGGATCGATGAACGACAGCGGCGCGGATGCCGCGCCGGTGGCGGCGCACAATGCGGCCACGGTGCACAGGCCGCGCAGGCGAAAGGCAGTTCGACGATACACGGCGGATGTGTGCCGGGGCCATGAGCGATCGGCCCGTAGTTGATCTTTAAGCCTATGCGGCAGAGTAGCCCAAGCGGCCCGCCAGCGCCAGCACTGGGTCTGCGTCATCTCGAACAGAGGATGGCCGAGCGTGGCATCTTGGTCGATCATTCGACCGTCCAGGTCTGCGTCGGCCGAATTGGCGACGCTTTCCATGCCGACATCAAGGGACGTTGTACCTTGGAAACGGCCATTGATGTGCCCCCGTGACGACCGACAGGTATGGGATCGGTAAGAGCCGACCGGCTCACGACTGGTGGAGATCGCTTGCCTGCCAGAAGCGGGCGGTGTTCGCTTGCGAAAGCAGGCACTCAGCATTCACAGTAGCCTGCGCCGGAGCGCAGCACCGGGTCACCAACAGCGTAGCTGCRAACCCTTCGACGATCCAGCCTAGCCCCCAGAGCACCAAGGAAATTGATCGGAACGCAACGGGATTCCAGATGGTCAGAAGGCGCGCCTGCCTTCCCTGCTGGTAGGGAAGTTGCCCGCCGGCGTGCGCTGGAGATACAGGGTATGGCCAGTAATGGTGTCCCCGGTTGAGTAGAACTGAAGCGGCTTGTCTCCGACCTGCACCTGCGTGGAAGGGCCGAAGAGATCGTCAAGCCCGTACCAGGCTTCACCCCCCGCCATCTTGACCCGATATACACCGAAGGGAACCTTGATACTGGACACCGTCCCTCCGCGTACAAATGTCACCAGAACCGGCCGCTGGGTGTTCCATTCCTCAAGCTTAACGATGTTCAGGCTGCTGCTGGCCATTGCGTCGACGGTAAATCCTGCGGCCTGACCTTCCGGCAGTTGCTGGAATGTCAGCACGGTGCCATTGTCGGGAAACGGCTGGGCGGGGGCAGACGGAGTCGGCGGCGTTGCAGGCTGGGCAGGCATTGAGTTCGGAATCTGGCCAAGGATGCGCCGCTCGGGGTCGGACGACGATCCGGCCGTTGTGGTTTGCCCTATGCCGTCGCTGCCGTGCACCTCGGCCCACGGCGGCGTGGGTAGGCTGTAGTCGCGAGGCCCAAATAGCTTCCACATCGGAACAGCAAGTAAGCCGATGCACCCGAAGATAACCGCGATGACCACATGGCCCACCGTCAGTCCTGACCCGCGTCGGCGCGGTGGCAATTTCATGTGTCCGTCGCGAAATCTCTCGCGGTCCCGCGTGTAGTCTCGATCCTGGACGCCCACTGTGCCGTTTCCCCCGTGTATGCACGACCTAACATCTTAGCGGCGACGACCTGATGGCAACCCCCCCACTAAAGTATGGGGCGGCGGGAGTACATAGCCGCCCTGAACGAGCCACAATTCCAGCTTACGTACATTTTGGCTGCAAAGACATGACTAGGAAGCTCCTGCTGGTGGACTACGAGAACGTCCACAAGATTGACCTTTCGCCGTTGGACAAAAGCTATAGCGCGATGATCTTCGTCGGCGCGAATCAGAATCCACCAAAGGCAGTCACCAAGCCCGCCACCGCGCACAGGTTCCAGCGCGTTGACTTCCTGAAAATCGAAGGCAGTGGCAAGAATGCACTGGACTTCCACATCGCATTCCAACTCGGCCGAATGATCGAGACCGCACCACAGACAGAGTGCTTTGTCTTGTCGAGAGACAAGGGCTTCGACCCCTTGCTGGCCTACCTCAACAAGATCGGGTTGAAATGTCGACGTCTGGAGAGCATGGACGAACTCGTGTGCGAGCCCGTGTGTCAGGGCGAGAATGACGAAACGACCGCCTGCAGGAGATGTCACAAGGTGAGTACAATCGCGCACTACGGCGGCCGCTGGTGTACGAATTGCGGCTGCTTCGCGAGCCCCCCGGACCGCAAGCAACTGCCTTCCTCTCAAGCCGGCTTCGCAGAGCGTGAAGGTCAGCGTGGCGGCAGGCACCTCACAGACCGCCAGCAAGGCATTCTCGCAGTCTGCGGGTGGTGCAACTGCCGCGGCGACATGACCGGGGGTATCTACGACGATGGGGAATGGATGTGTGCCGGTTGCGTAGGCCGATACGCCCGGTGACGAGCGGCAGTCCAACAGTCGCTCGACGCGAGCTGTTCCGAATGGCAGAGATGCGTCGGTAGCGCCGTCGCGTGCGCGCCCTCGCCCCACCAATGGGTGGGGGGGTCCCTTTTGGTTAGGCCGGTTGTTCTTCGAATTGCTTCGCTTCGAGCCGGACTCTGCGCTCGTCCAGCAGCTCGCCATCGAACATCCAATAGTCGGAACCGCTGACCGAACTCGATTTGTATCCCATGTCCTGGAGGGCTTTCAGGGCGGCGCCGGACAGGCTCATGGTTTCGCCCTTGAAGCTGACCTTACCGCCATCGAGGACTGTTGCCGTGATGCTCTCATCCCGAGCCAGCACCAGGATGTCGCAAGCCTTGATACCGAGCGCAGCAAGATTGATACGCGATCGGCGCTGTTCCTTCGCCTTTTCCATGGCTTGCACTTCGACGGGGTCGATGTCGGCTTTGCCTGGGGTAATTTCCTTGAAGTTGCCGATGCTCAGTGCCAGCACGACCTTCTCTGGCTCGACTTTGAAGAACTCTCGCTTTGGGTTAATGCGGTGTTCGGAGAATAGCTGGTGGAGAGTTTTCTCCAGCTTGTTCAGATTGATCTCCTCCGGTATCTCGGCGGCAAAGTGGCACTCGAACGGCAGCGGCACTCCGGTGCCGCAGCTTAGATTGGAAATGCGGGATTCGACGCTATCGGTGGTGAGCCCGATTTTCACAAGACCGGGCATGGCCTCGTTTTTCAGCACGTAGATAACTCTGGGCATGGGCGTTATTTCTTGGAGTTGCGGTCTTGTTCGCTGAGTATCTGCAGCAGCGCCAGGACAATTCGAGGAGCCCCGCGGAATCCATCCATGCTTTCATGCTCGTGCACCGAGAGCATGGCCTCAAGGGCCCGGTATGCAGGACCATCCCCGTCGTATAGGGTCTCGTCGATGGCATCGAGGTCAATGACGAGTTGCTTCGTTCCTTCTTCGCGAAGCTCATAGAAGCGGTGGGCAGCCTCCGTCCAGTAGGGGTCTTCAGACCAATGACGCGTCATAGCGGAATTCATGGCGAAACAGATGGAAGGTCATTCTAGCCGTCAGCATAAAAATTTGCACTGTCGCCGCCCCTGATTGATTGTCCATTCTTCTATGCGCGCACTTGCTTATGGTTTGAGTTGACCAGAGTCCTCACAAACCTGACGTTACCCCATTTTAATGACGAATGACAGAAGCGGGTTGGCAAGGGCCAGCTATCCGCCCGCGACCTGACTAGCCGACCAAGTCCGCCCCCAAACACCGGCGTTCCTGAGCGTTTCCGCCGGTGCAGGCGAGTCCGCGTTCGACCGGTCACTGCCGTCCGCCATTGCCATTCGGAAAACTTTCAGCCGACTGCTTCCCGTTGGTAATCGGCCGATCACCATCACTCACGGATACAAAAGTCGCGAAAACGGCTCGCCGAAGGCCGAATATCGATCCGGTGGAGCAGGGCGACTGGGTGTGACTCCTCCTATTTACCGCTAGTCATGCAACGTAGGTACTCCACGCAAGAGACATAGTCGCTCCGGTCTGCGATCTTCACGTGGTTGTAGTTCATTGCGCGCTCGAAGACTGACCAATCACGTTTCACTGCGGCGTGAATTGACGTTCTGCCTAGATGGTCCTGCTGGTCAACAACAGCGCCGGCATCGAGCACGGCGCGAACAATCGGGACGTCGCCGCGATCAGCCGAGAGCATAAGCGGGCTCTGCCGCTTGAAATCCGTCAGGTTCGCCTGTTCAGGCCACGCTCTCAGTAGAAGGCAGATCGCGTGGCGGCGCCTTTCGAGGTGCGTGGCAAGCCTACTGACATCGTCGGACAGCCCCTTCGGAATCATGGTGTGCAAGCGCGGCATACTCGCTTCGAGCCCGTTGAGAAATTTCAACCAACACAGCAGGACGGAATCGCCTCGCACGCTGTCCAACTTCTTGTTGCCGAACGATTTGGCGTTATCGTCGAACCAGCGCTGCAGACTGTCCCAATCTCCTTCTTCGATCATCCGGAATGTTTCGCCCATGATTTGCTTCACTTGCGCCTCGGCGATTGGCCGTTCCCTCGGGTAGCCCGGATAGGGCTTGTAGAGCGTGTCCCAGAAGTATTCGGCGACGACCTTCGCTACGTCCTTTATGTCGATGTTTATAGGATCGCCTTCTATCATGTTATTCGCCAGCATGATGCGATACGGTCGCTCGTGCTTATCGGGATCGAGTCGCCGGTCCGCGACGAGTGTCGCTAAGAGGTCGCGCGCCGCCTCGCCGAACATCGATCCGAAGTTGCGCTGATAGCCGGAGTCGATAGCCTGCTTGAAAAGCTCTGTCGCCTCCTCGAATTGATTGCGTGCGAGGCAGTGCTTCGCCCGATATTGCAGAAGCGGCAACGCCCAGGTAGCGCGCGCAGGACTGCGCTCCGCTTCTTGCAGCAGCGCCTCGACGCGCTGTTCGACGTCGTGGGGCCGGTCCGAGGAGCCGCAGTTGAGAAGGTTCCCAAGTGCGCACACGAGTGCGCCGACCACCTGTTGGGGGGACTGCGCGAGTTGTCTCATGCGCTCAATAGCCGCCTGGCGCGCCCTTGGCGAGGCGTCGGAGGACAACGCCAACTGGCTAACCGCCATGTAGTCAGTTTCCGCCTGCAATGCTCGCCAGGGCGAGGACCTGCGGGCCCGGTCCTTCAGATCGATCTCCAGTTTCCTGCTCTCGATAAAGTCGCTCAGCAACAAGCCCTTCGTCTGGGCCACGCGTAGCGCATCCGCGCTATCCATCGCGAAAAAGTCGTCAAGTGGGGCCTGCGAGTCTAGGGTCGTGAAGCGGTGGGTCAGCAGATCGGCGACTTCGGTTTTGGCGGACAACCTTTGCGAAGGCGCGATCGACAGAAAAACCGTCGCTCGCTCCAGAGGCGGAAGACGATGCTCGAACCAGGCGTCCTGTTCCACTTCGCTTTCGGCGCACTTATAGGCTTCGACGGTTATGTTGTAGCTGATCCGAAAGAGGGCGAAGAGCTGCAGCACTTTGTTCTCATTGGCGTTAGGACAGGTGAAGGCAACGCCCGGACACAGAAATTCCACGAGACGTTTGTAGCCGTCCTGCACCGCACGCGCGATGCGGAGGCGCTGGCGAATGGTGCGCATCGACGGCCTGGCATAGCGAACCTCGAGCAGCCGCACGAATTCCGCTTGCTCTTCGGTCGATGCCTCGTCGTTCATGACAGCTTCAATGCGGCCGGGCTGCGTCATCGGGATCTGCGAACGCAGCGCTTCCGGGTCCAGCTTCTTGCGATGAACAAAGGTCAGCGCGGCGGCGATCCGTTCCTCGTGCGGCAGCTCACCGGACAAGTCGAGGGTGCCTTTGAATTCCATGGTGGCGTCATTCGGAAAATAGTCCTTGATCGACTGGATCCTGGGGATCGTCCCATTCCGCCATTTGTAGAGTGTCCGCTCCATCGAATCGGGCGCATCGGCGTCGTCTCTAGCCTTGGCGCCGCCCAGACTGAGTACGACCTGATCCATCGGCAGGCCGAGAAGATCCATAAGCCAATCGACGACGTGCTGCACGGGAAGGGATATCTGTTTCGTCGTCTGGTCGACGTTGGGAAGGAACCAGAATTCACCGCCGGGCATGCCGTGGTCAAAGGGCTCGACGAGATTCCAATTTGCGATCAGGCGTCCTGCCGCTGGAGCGTAGGTGAAGGCGCACATATGCCAGACAACCTGCTGAGCGCTTGCATCAAATGTCCAGACATTCTGAGAGAGGGAACGATGGAAGCMCGTCCAATCGTCCAGATTGATAGAGGCATCGCGGCGTGCGGCTTCGCTCAATTCGAGCGCATCGAAAATCCCTTCGAGCTCGCTTTTCAGTATGGCTAGGTGACTCTTGAGCTTCTTTTCGAGTTTGACGAACTTCCCTTGATCTTTTGACGACAGACGCTCAAGGCCGATGCACTGGCTGATTTCGAGCAGAACGGATTCGAAGGTCGGCAGGACGGCCATGGAAGCATCCTAAGAAGTGGATAGTGATCCTCATTCTCTGCGATGGAGGGAAAGAATCCAATGAACTTTGGCGTCCCCCGCCTTTCGATCCGGCGCGATCGAGGGGACGGGTAGATTCATTTCGCGGTGGCCGCACTACGGGCAATCTGGGGGAACCCGCATCCACCGGAGAGTGTCCTTGCTGCAAGCCAAGAAAGAGCATCAGCCCATCTCGCGCGAGTTGGTCATCAACTGGCATGTGACCGAAGCGTGCAACTACAGTTGCCGTTATTGCTATGCCAAATGGGACAACGCCGAGTCCCGTCGAGAACTGATTCATGACTGGGCTGGCACGACGCGCCTGCTCCAAGAACTGCAGACGTTCTTTGTTCCCGGGAACGCGACCAATCCGCTTACGCCTGCATTCAAATGGACGTCCGTCCGGCTGAACCTGGCCGGCGGCGAGCCGCTCCTGTATAGCAGGCAGATCCTGAACATTGCAGCGCTTGCGCGCGAACTGGGATTTGGCGTTTCGATCATCACCAATGCCAGCTTGCTGACTCCTGCACTGGCGGAAGCGCTGGCCGAATACCTGTCGTTGCTTGGCGTCAGTCTGGATTCGGCGTGTAGTGCGAGCAACCGAGAAATCGGTCGTCGTGACAGACAAGGACGGCAGATTACGCCCGACACGCTGGAAGGAAGCATTGCGGCCGCGCGACGCATCAATCCAGAACTCCGCCTGAAAATCAATACGGTTGTCAACGCACTAAACTGCGATGAAGACATGACACCGCTGATACGCAAACTGGCACCGGAAAAGTGGAAGGTGCTCAAGATGCTCCCGATCATTTCATCCGAGCTCGGCGTCTCCGACGCTCAGTTCGCCGCCTTCGTGAAACGTCATTCCGGATACGGCTTGCCACTGCGCGCCGAGAACAATGTCGACATGGTCGAGTCATACATCATGATCGATCCGCTTGGACGCTTCTTCCAGAACGCGGGATCTCGCAGCGGGTATCACTACAGTCCGCCAATCCCTCGCATCGGTGCAATCGCCGCATTTGCGAAGATCGCTTTGTCGTCGACGAGATATCTGGCTCGATACTCCTCGACGGGCACCGTGCGATGAAGTATTCCCCCGGAAAGGAGATGACGTCCTTGTTCGCCGGCTCGTTAGGGAGGGTTGGAGATTTACGCGGGGAGGCAGACACGGCGGCCTGCTGCCTCCTTCTGGGCAAGAGCGTTGATCGTCCCCTGTGCCCCCGGCGATCGAAGGGCCTGGTTGAACTTCAAGCGAGACGTGAAAAACGCGCGTCGAGTCGTTAACGAGAGTGTGCCGTCCGCAAACGCAGGATAGAGGGTACAAATGCCCCAAGAGCTTCGCGTTCCGCAACAGCCTACCGCTGTCGGCGGCGGGGAAGGTGCTCAAAAGTGCGTTACGCAGGGAGTTGGGGGAGTGTTTTCCGCACCTCGTCGGGGGCACACGGCGCCCTTGCCGCAGACGAAGGCTTGCCGAGAGCTGTCTTAGCGCCCTACGGCCGTTCGCGCACGGCGCCCCCGAGACATTCAAACGTCAGCTTCGTGGAGACGATGCTCTGGCAGACCTGCCAGCGCGCGCCGCGGACATGTGCGCATCGATCTCGGTGGAACAGTTCTGACGAGGACAGGACTCCCACACCACCACCCCAACCAGTACCTTGCCGTTGGGCAACATGGGAATTCACGGTGCCCGATGTCATCTTCATTTCCTATACACTTTCCTGCGCACATGGAGGTAGCCCGACCGGGCCCGCAAGCCGGCGTCTGCACGATTCCGGCACCTCTGGTGCCATGGTGCGCTGGCCGCGCCGGAGCCGGCCTCCGCGCCTGAGTTAAGCGATTTTCAGAACGTGAGGTAATCAGATGAAAGCACGGATCGTGATCGCAGCATTGGGAACCTTGTTTCTCACCCCCTTGGYCCATGCCTCGGAGCAGGTGCACTGGTCCTACCAGGGCAAGACCGACCCAAGGCACTGGGCGGGTCTGGAAGCGGATTACGCGGTGTGTGGAATCGGCCACCGGCAGTCACCGATCAATATCGAGACACGCAAGGTGACCGGCAAGACGGCCCAACCCGTTGGCCTCTCCCATATGCCTGCCAGCGCAGAGGTCATCAACAACGGCCATACCATCCAGATCGAGCCCGAGAACGGGGGCACCCTTACCCTCGACGGGGTGGCCTACAAGCTCGTGCAGTTCCACTTCCACACCCCGAGCGAAGAGAAAATCAACGCAAAGGCCTATCCACTGGTCGCCCATCTGGTACACAAGAGCGCGGACGGCAAGCTGGCGGCGATCGCCGTGCTGTTCCGCACCGGGAAGTCAAATGCCACGCTGCGGCCAGTCTTTGCAAACCTGCCGGCGAAGGAAGGCGAGAAACGGCGGCTGGATGGCAACATCAATGCTGGCGACCTGCTGCCGGCGGATCGCAGCAACTACACCTTCATGGGATCGCTGACGACGCCGCCGTGCAGCGAAGATGTGCGGTGGGTGGTGATGAAGACGCCAGTGAGCCTGTCATCGGCGCAGCTCGCGGCGTTCCGCAAGTTGTACAAGATGAATGCGCGGCCGACGCAACCGCTGAACGGGCGCGAGATACAGGCCGGGAGCTAGAGCGAGCCCAAGGTCCCTCAATATCTGGAGGGATGTTGCCGCAGACTACATAACGCGTCGGTGCCGCAAGCGCGGTACATCCGCTAGCCAAGGTTAGCCACCGGCCGGCTGCAGCACCCTGGAAGCTGCCGTCGGGGCGACGCTGGATTGAACGGCTGACAGGGGTCGTTCTCCGGCCTTCAGTCGCCTGCAGATCGGCGATGAACCTTTCTTTATTCAGGACGACAAGGAGCGCACCAGTCGCGTTTTCAGCGGCCAGGGTCTAAAGGCGAGAATCCAAAGGCAGACCAAGGGCCCAACCAGCGGAATCAGCGCCAGGTATTCGTAGCCCGATTCGAAACGGGCGGTGCGGAAGACCTTCCGGAACGGAAAGAACCACAGCGCCTCAAAGGCGAGAAAGCCAAGCAGGTAGATGCTCATGGTGCAGCGCCGCAAAAATTCATCCGGGAAGTGTACGGCTCGCCGGTGTATTTCTTTTCCCCTAAGGCGAGGGGGATAGCAGGGGGTGGATGCGCCGCCGTCCGGGCGACCGCTTCACTCCACTCAACTTCGAATTGCGAACATCAGGGAAACGTAGTCAGCAGCCATGGCTCAGTCCGCGACAACAGCGGAGGCACGAGTTCGGCGGTGGGGGTTGAGTGCCGGGCACTTCGCGGGCCCGCATGAGACAACGGGACGTTCCCTTCAAGACTTGATTCGCTAAGATTCTGCAGTCGCCGCAACCGCGGTGGCCGGGGATAGCAGCCCGCAATACGTAGACGGACGACCGCCGCAAGGCGGCATTCTTACCGCTAACGTACGAGGCACCCATGCTTACTCATCTCCCTGTCCACTGTGGGCGACGCTCGAAGCACTTTAGCTGGCTTGGATTTTTGCTGGCATCTAGACTTCGCGTGTCGCATCCACGGCGATTGGGTTTGACAGCCCGTTCACAAAGGACGTCGAGCCGCTCCGCGCGGCTCCTTGTCAAACCTGTTCGCACAGGAGGTCACTCCATGTCCTTCATTCCCGTCACCCATTGCTTGCAATCGACACATCCGCAGTTCGCCCCCGCCTCTGGATGCATCAACGCGATGCAAAGGAGCGTGTTCCATGGTTAAGCACACCCGCTACGGCATCACTGCTGAACACACCGGCGCCGACATGTTCATTACGGCCCATTTCCCATGTGAAGACCCGCTGAGCCTGGCGGGTGAGAAGGCCGCGCAGCTCCACGCGCTGCTCACTGTCACGCAAGACGGCGCCACCGTTGGCCAGGACCTTGCGGACGATCCTCAGGGGCATCTGCTCTCGCTTGCCGCCGGGCTGGCGCACGAGACTCTGGTGCTGAGCGAACTCGCTGCCCAGCATGAACAAGAGGGACAGGGCGGGGCATAATGCAGCGTCAACATTACGCGGTAACCCGGCGAGCAGGACTGCCGGGTTGTCGCGTTCGTGCGTACGGTGCCCTTGTGCGATCGAGTTTTCCCTCCCATCGTAGGGTGGGCAGAGAATCAAAAGTCATTTCCCTTGGCAGAGCACAATAAAACATCAAATAAATCTGCCAGAAATATCGCTGGAAATTTCGAACGAATTACTAACCCTTTCGGGTGAAGCATGCAGGGTACCGGCGCAATTTCCCACCGTCATCAAGGGGGCGATTGTTGCTCGTAACCCCTTGTCGGCGCATCCCTACCTTTGTCGGGTCCACACTTAAGGGGGGATCGAAAAGACAGGAAAAACGCCTGTATTGCCTTGAAGATTGCCCCCCTGGAGCCATACACTTCGCCGGTCCTTCGCGCGGTGATGCAGTGCAAGAGAGCATGCCGGGCAGACAACACGAGGCCATCACCGCCAGGTTCATCTCCGCGCGCTGCACACAGTAGAGCGGGAAGGCACCAGCGTGTGCCAATGTCGGACCAGCGGATTCGTCTCAGCAATGCGTGTCAGAGAATGACAGCAGCGCGGGCATTCGGGTATCAAGGGAATTACTAGTCGTGTTCAAGTATGCAAGCAAGCAGTCGTTTATCAGAGCGTTAATCAGCCTGGGCATTGTCCCGTTGCTGGCCTCTTGCGCACTCGCGCCCGGGATGCGTTTCGATCCCCAACGACCGCTCGATCCGGAAGACCCGGAATCCGTGCCCAAGGTCACGCTGATCACCCCCGCACTGGTTCGGGCGCTGAAGGCGTCCACTGTACCGGCCAACGCCGGCATCGAGGCACTGTACGCTGAGCCGAAGCCGTACACCATTGGTGTGGGCGATATTCTTTCCATCGTCGTCTGGGATCACCCTGAGTTGGTGTTCCCCACGCAGACGTACTCGATCGGTCAGGCCTACGACATTCCCAATTACAGTGGTGCCGCTAACGTACCGGGCTATGTGGTCAGCCCGGCGGGCACCATTCAGTTCCCGTATGCAGGGGTGATCCAGGTCCTGGGTAAGACACCGGATGATATTCGCGGCCAGCTCAGCAAATCACTGGTGCCGTACGTCACCATGCCGCAGGTGACCGTGCGCGTGCTGGCATTCCGCAGCAAGCGCGTGTACCTGGACGGCGAAGTCAAAACCCCGGGCCCGCAGAACATCGACGATGTGCCAATGACGCTGGTCGAGGCACTCAACCGCGCAGGCGGCATCAACGTTCTGACCGGCGACAACAGTCGCATCCGCATCTCGCGCGATGGCAAGAACTACATCGTCAATATGCCGGCGCTCCTGCAACAAGGCGTGGACCCCGCGCGCATCGCCTTCGAGCTCAAGCCCAGGGACGTCGTCTACGTCGATGCCGCCGGTGTGGTCCGCTGGAGCCGCGTGATCAACCAGCTGCTGCCCAGCGGCAACTTCGTAACGGGCGCCGCGAACGTAGCCAAATGATCAAGACTGTTCTGGTGGTATGTATCGGCAATATTTGCCGGAGTCCGATGGCAGAGGGGATTCTGAAACAGGCTTTGCCTGAGACAAATGTCGCGTCCGCCGGCCTCGGGGCGCTTATTGGCGATCCTGCCGACCCTATCGCAGTCGCACTGATGAAGGAACGCGGTATCGATATCACCGCCCACCGCGCTCAGCAACTCAGCCGGGTCTTAGCGACGCGGGCAGACCTAATCCTTGTAATGGACAACGAGCAGCGCCAAGATATCCAGCGGCACTATCCCGCCACCACCGGGCGGGTATTTCGCATGGGAGAGTTCGCCAAGTTCGACGTGCCAGATCCGTACCGCGAAAGCCGCACTGCGTTCGAAAACGCTCTGCAGTTGATCCAACGAGGCGTGGAAGCCTGGGTGCCGCGCATCCAGGCGCTCCGTTAACAGTATTGGTAGCAAAGGCAATGAACCAGACCCCTCCCCCAGTCGTTGTAGCCGCGCCGCCGGAAGAAGAAATTGACCTAGTCCGGTATTTGGACGTGCTGCTTGCAAGCCGTTGGCTGATTGCGGCAATTGCGTGCGTCGTTCTGATGCTTGGAATTGCATACGCCTTCCTTGCGCGACCCGTATACCAGGCGGATATCCTTGTCCAGGTTGAGGACAGCCCCAACAGTGCGAAGAGCCTTCTTGGGGATGTATCGAGCCTCTTCGATGTGAAGGCAGAGGCTGCCGCGGAAATCGAGATTCTTCGATCAAGAATGGTGGTCGGAAAAGCAGTAGACAATCTGAAGCTCTATATCGATGCCAAGCCAAAGTACTTCCCGCTGGTTGGAGCAGGGATCGCGCGCAAGGCGAAAGGCCTTTCAGAGCCCGGGTTCTTCGGGTTGGGCGGCTACGCTTGGGCAGCGGAAGCAATCAAGGTCGATCATTTTGATATTCCAGAAGAGCTCGAGGGCGAAAACTTCCAGATTGTAAGCTTGGGAGACGGTCGCTATTCCCTGGAGCAGCCTAGCCTCGATCATCCTATAGCGGGCGTTATCGGCGAGGATATTCGATCCGAACAGAGTGTCGGGACTGTCAGCGTGTTGGTGACCTCGTTGAAAGCGAAGGCAGGCGTAAAATTCAACCTGGTGCGAAATTCAAGATTGAAAACGCTTGAGGATCTGCAGGACGATCTAAAGATTGCGGAAAAAGGAAAACAAAGCGGCATAATCGGTGCGTCGCTAGATGGAAAAGATCCGATTCTGACGGCCGCTATCCTGAATGAGATTGGTGAGGAATACGTTGCCCAAAATATCAAAAGGAAGGCTGCAGAAGCAGAAAAATCTCTGGTATTCCTTGGCGATCTTCTTCCACAACTGAAAGTCGAATTGGAGCGTGCAGAAGTCAAATACAATGACATGCGTAACAAACGCGGCACATTCAATTTGAGTGAGGAAGGTAAAGCATTTCTCCAAGAAAGCGTTACCGCCGACACTACTCTTCTCGAACTGAAGCAAAAGCGCGCTGAGTTGATAACTCGCTTCGCACCTGGTCATCCCTCCGTGATAGCGCTCGACCAGCAAATCGCTGGCCTAAACGAGAAAGTTGGAAGCGTAGCAATTCGAGTGAAATCCCTACCCAACATCGAGCAAGACGCTTTGCGTCTGATGCGCGATGTTCAAGTGAACAACGACCTATACGTAGGGTTGCTGAACAACATGCAGCAACTCAAATTGGTGAAGGCAGGCAAGGTCGGGAATGTTCGTCTGCTGGATAATTCTCCCGTTCCAGAGGAAGCCATTAGACCCAAGAAGCCCTTGGTCATCGCGCTTTCGGCTGTTCTCGGACTTATGTTCGGTGTTATTGTCGCATTTATCAGGAATTGGTTATTCGGAGGAATTACCGATCCTCAAGATATCGAGCAACACACCGGGCTTAGCGTTTATGCAACAGTTCCGCTCTCGCAGGGACAGGTCAGCTTAAGCAACGAACTTCACTCGCGAAAAAAAGGTCAATACTTACTCGCGAATCGCTATCCAAACGAGACGTCCATTGAAAGCTTACGCAGCTTGCGGACCGCTCTCCAGTTCGCGATGCTTGACGCTGACAATAATCGCGTCCTTTTAACGGGACCCACGCCGGGAGTGGGAAAGTCATTTGTCTCAGCGAATCTGGCTGCAGTTATGGCTTCCGGTGGAAAGCGAGTGCTTCTAGTCGATGCGGACATGAGAAGAGGTTATCTGAATCAATATTTCGGAAAAGATCGAAACCTTGGTTTGTCGGATGTACTTGCTGGAAAAGCGAGTATTGAAGATGTTACTCACGGTGACGTGGCGGAGGGGTTGGATTTTATCTCGACAGGAACAATTCCTCCAAATCCAGCTGAGTTACTGTTGAATGAGAAAATGGTCCACTTGCTAGATGAGTTTAGTGGGCGTTATGACTTGGTGATAATTGATACCCCTCCGGTTTTGGCTGTATCGGACACAGCGATTCTCGCCGCACATTGCGGTGCTGTTTTCTTGGTGACGAGGTTCGAAAGAAGCACCATCGGAGAGGTGCGAGAGAGCGCCAAGCAATTGGGACATGCCAACGCCGATGTGAAGGGTGTGATATTTAATGGCCTAGATCCAAAAGCGTTTCGATATAGCTATGGCTCGAAATATGGTCGGTATCGTTACGCCTACTACAACTATGGGGCATAGGGTATTACCCTCCGGCTGGCCGGTTGCTCACCGCCTTTTGCAGAATCACCGATTCCTGCGAAGGGGAATCCGACGGAGGGAACAACATCGATGAATCGTTTTTCATTTTTGCTTTTCTCGGGAAGCTTGTTTTTCTTCTCCTTGAACGCATTTAGTGTCAGAGCTACGGCGATCGGGTACATCTTAATGTGCCTTCTCTTGCTTGTGAACGGAAGCAAGTTGTTGAGTATAAAAAATGGATTAGGCGTCGCAGTGCTTGGGGTGCTCGCATCCACGGCGATTGTTTGGTCGATCTCAATACTTCACGATTTTTATTTAAATTTTTTTATTAAGTTTTTTTTCGTCCAGATTTATATTGCTGCCGTTTATATATGCTTTAAGTCTGCTGTGGTTGGGTGTAGTGAGCTGCGTAAGGCTTGTCAGGTTCTTATATTTATTCATGCAGCATTCTTTCTATTCCAGGTTGGATATTTCTTGGCGACCGGTGATTTCATCGATTTGAATAACTATGTTAGAGAGGTTGAATCGGAATCCCTCTATATGACTAAGGCGCTGGAAGGAAGAGCCATCGGGATTAGGGGAGTAGGTTTGTTTTCTGAGCCGTCATTCTACGCCATGGCCGTACTTCCTGCTGCCGCCGTTCTTTTGGCCATTGACCGGCGCATTACGGTCCCGATTATTATCGCACTTGGGACCGCAACACTAAGCCTCTCAATCGCCGCGATTTTTGTGGTTGCTTTGCTGGGAACAGTCTTTCTTGTTGCGTGCAAGGGATCTCGCTGGGTAAAAGTGGCCATCCTTGCGGCAGCTCTCGCTGCCTCTCCATTTTTGTTTGAGTTTTATAATCTACGGGTCACAGAGTCTGTAGATTACGATGCAATTTCCAGCAGGCAATCTGTATTCGAGGAATTCAAGCAGCGCGAGTGGAATGCTGATGTATTTGGAGCGGGATTTTTTTGGGATGAGACATCCCGGGTCGGTGTAACCGGACTTTGGGGTTACCATGTTCGCGACTCATCTTTCCTGGTCTACTTGTATTTTGCTTCGGGAGTATTGGGGTGCGGATTATTTGCAACTATCCTTGCGCGAATATTTCGCGGTTGTTTTGTCGAGTTGCTCTTCTTTCTTCCTTTGCTTCTTTTTAAGTTTCATATTCTTTTTGGTCTGCTTTGGTTTACCCTAGCCTCCTTTTACCAAATTTGCCTATGGCGAAGAGTTGCCGAAAGGGAGCATGCACCGGAAATGATGCGGGTTGCAGGAAGGCATAAGAAATAGAAACTTGCTTGCGAGCGCGTTGCAATCCGTAGGTTGGCAAATGAACACGTGTAGTTCGTGATCAGATCCAGTTCTGATCTAGGCGAGTAATTAGCTTAATAAATGGTGACCTGAGGGTGGTTATGATGGGGAATGCCGGTAAGTGCTGCGTCCTAATACCTTACTATAACGCGGGCGATTCGTTGTTGGAGACCATCCACTCTGTCGAGGCCGGTTCGCTGGCGCCGGACGTCATCGTCGTGGATGACGGCAGTAGAGTCGAACGGAAAGCGGTCAATATCTTGGAGAAATATTCAGGCGCGCTGAAAATAAGATTGATTGAGTTGGATGAGAATCAGGGGATCGAACATGCCTTGAATCGCGGTCTCATTGATCTCGGTACATCTTACAAGTATGTTGCCAGGCTGGACTGTGGTGACCGTTGCAAGAACGATCGACTCAGAAAGCAAGTTGAGTTCTTGGACTCACATATGGATTACCATCTTGTCGGAAGTTGGGTTGATTTCGTCGATTTGGAAGGGAAACTGTTATACACCCTCAAGCACCCATCGGATTTTGCGTCGATCAAAAAGATGATGTTTCTAAATCCGACCTTTACGCATCCGGCAGTAATGTTTAGGAGTTCTTTACTTGCCACGTCTGGCTTGTATCCGGTTGATAAGCCAGCAGCGGAAGATTACGCATTTTTCTTCAAGATTATCCAAAACCATAAAGCGTCAAATCTGAACGAAAGCTTGGTAGACTGCCTAATTAGTCCGGCGGGGATATCCAATATGCGGCGGAGAATTCAGATCAAGAGCAGAATAAAAATTATATTGGAAAATTTCGAAGTTAATCCGTACGCATTTTATGGCCTGATTAGGTCAATTTTGCTTTTCTGCACGCCGAGAGGATTCACAGTAACCCTGCGCCGCGCGATGCGGAAGTTACAGTGACTAGGCAGCGAAGGAATATTATTTCAACGATTCGCTCCGGCTCGAATTTTCGAGCCTTGACATATATTGAGCGGTGAAGTTGCAACTGGAACGATGCCATGATCGCAATTATCGTTGACTCTCTGGAGCGCGTCCAATTCTTCAAGAGATTGGTTCTCCCTCTGTCGGACCGGTACGGCTTCATTTTTCTGACTTCTGAGCCAATCGCTCATCTTCGGATCCGTGCCGCGAAGCAGAGGTCATTCTACTTTCGCAGAAGTTGTGGCGAGGCTCGCTACCTGCGGGAGGACGACGTACTGACGTCGATCGAGCATTTAAACGATGATTTGCCGTTCCAGCAACTGATGCAGGACTACAGCATCATATACGGCAAGACGCGAGAGCTATTCGAGAAACTCGGTGTGGTGAAGTGTGCGATGTGGAATGGGCAGCAGATGCTTGGCAGAGCGGCGACGCGGGTCTGTCAGGAGATGGATATCGATACAGTATTTCTGGAGATATCAAATCTACCAGACAAGCTGTTTTCAGACTCAGAGGGTGTAAATGCGCTTTCAAGCATCAGCCGAGACCCGTCACTACTCGACGTTTTGCCCGATGCTGACCTTGAGGATCATCGTCGATGGTTCAAAAAATACGAGGAATATAAGCGCCTCCCCCCACCTCAATCTAATGTGAGGGTCGCGGCAAAAATAGCTTCTGGCTTGAATTATCTGGCTAAATTGGGGACAAATGGCGTTCTTCAAAGGAAGGTAAAAGGGTTAAGGCTTCGTAGCGCCGCATCCGTCACGGCAGCCAACGAGAATATGGATGTGGAAAGGTTAAAAGAAACGGAGTACATTTTTCTTCCGTTGCAAGTGAGTGGGGATACTCAGCTAAAGCTCCATTCCGAAGTGGGTAATGTGGAAGCGATACGGATTGCTGTCGAGAAAGCACGGGAGTTGGGGTGCATCCTGCTTGTCAAGCCGCACCCGGCCGAATTCAATTTAAACGAAATAGAGACTATTAAGGTGATGGCTCACCAACTTGGATTTCGTATTGTTGGGGGCAACACGACGATTTTGATTAAGTACGCGCGTTGCGTTATGACGATTAACTCGACAATTGGCCTCGAGGCACATCTGTACGGAAAGTCCGTAATATGTCTTGGTCGAAGCTATTACAGAGATTTCGATGAGGTGCAGGTGCGGAAATTTGTGCACCGGTACCTGGTTGACGGTATCGACTACTTTTCGCGTATGCCGATCTCCCGAACGGCCGCAGCACGGGCGTTGCAGATTTCTGCCGATTGAAGGTGGGGTGCTATGCTTCCGAACTGGCCGCGCAATCGCTTGGACGGACCCGCGGCCAGTCGGTATGAATCATTTTGGCAGTAATTTTCGGAAATTTTTAATTTTCAAGAATGTGATGTAATTTGAATCGTGCTGATTTTTTGCGCCACCTCGAGAGTCGTCCGCCGCGACTCGAACCGCAGTTAAAATATCGTCACCGTCGAAGATCCAGTCGGCATATTGATAGCCATGTCTATTCCAATCTGGATTGAATATTATATCGTCGGCGACCTTCCAATCATGCAAATCGAGAGAGTAGATGAGAGATAATCGATTTCTTGCTCGCTCGTAGTTGCCCCCCGCGTAGTCATTTTTCACCGCGTTCGATAGAGCGAGGTAGTAGCCACTGCTCGCATCGAAGCGTATAGTGAATTTCTTTCCGCCGCCTGGGAGGTTGATGAATCCAGTTTCTGGGTTGAATTCAGCGCGGGAACCAGATGAATCGACAGTGACTAGGGCTGCTTTCTCCTCACGGTCGTTGTAGTTGACTCGAAGAATATTTGTCACGTGGCCACTTGCGCTTGCGACGAGATTCCCTTCCATCCATCCGAGAAATCTGCCGTCAAGCCAACGTCGACTGGGAGTCGCCCCCGCGCTGATTGTCCAATTTGATGTGTTCAACAGGTCAAGCGTATCTTCCGGAATGGACAATACGATACTTTCGAGGCCTGCTTTCTGCACTCGCTCCATTGAGCGCCWGAGCCTGCCCTCGTGAACGAGAACTGGGACAGGGGCGGAAAGATAACGCCCGCTAAGTGGAAACAAGCCGTTGCGGGCCGAGTCTGGAGATGTCCAGGTAATACCTCCATTTTCGGACTTGCGGATAATTGGCGCTCCACGATCACTTGTGGTGCCGAGTAGATAGAGGTTATTCCGGAAAGTGAAGATAGATGACCAGTACTGGCCATCGATGACGGCCGCTTGAGACCAGTGTTCCCCTTGGTCGACCGACTTGTAAACGAAAGTTCTTTCGCCACTAGCAGCTGGTCCGAACTCGTCGTGAGAGATCACTATCGTACCGTCACGCAGTTTCGCGATTGAAGGTGATCCCAAATATAGCGAGTCGGACGCGAATCGATGTGAGACGACTGTGCCAGGTGGTCCTCCGTTGACTACTTGAGCAGTGCAACTCAATAGGAAAATGTGTGCGCCGAGAATAAATGTTATGCCGAGAGTGCGAAGAGAGTTCATTCTTCTCTGCAGTGCGGATGCTACTTTTTAAAAACACCGACGATGCGGTCATTCTGAGTTACGAGCAACGACGAGACACCTTTACGGTCCATAAGAGCCAACGCGTCCTCCACGCGCGTTCCGACCGGCACGGCGAATGGATCGGTCGACATCATGTCACGTGCTGTTCGTTCGAAAACCGCACTGCGATGGCGCTCAATCGCCCGACGAATGTCGCCGTCGGTTATGACGCCAACTGCGTCGCCGGATCTGACTAAGGCGATTCCTAACCTCGCATCTGTCATTGTGCTCAACACTTGCAGAATCCCGGTGTCGAGTTCTACAAATGGTAGGTCTCTCACCATTTCATCCTCCACCTTCCGTAGCAGCCTTCTCCCCAGCGATCCACCAGGGTGAAACCTAGCGAAGGCCTCGGGGGAAAAATCCTTCGCGCGCATCGCGGCAACAGCCAGTGCATCCCCGAGAGCGAGGGTTGCGGTGGTGGATGATGTGGGTGCCAACTGGAACGGACAGGCTTCAACGACGGCGCCGATACTCAGATGGCAATGTGCTGCCATTGCTAGCGTAGACGCAGGATTCCCAGTGATCGAGATCAGATGATTTCCGTTATCGCGAAGGTACGGAATTATCTTTACGACCTCGTCGGTTTCGCCGGAGTTCGAGATTGCGAGAAACGTATCTTCTGCTGTCACCATGCCGAGATCGCCGTGGTAAGCCTCGCCGGGGTGCATGAAGAAACTCGGAGTTCCAGTACTGGCTAAAGTGGCCGCAATTTTCTTTCCGACTATGCCAGATTTTCCCATGCCACAGACAACGACCCGCCCGCGCGAGCGAAGGATGTGTTGCACAGCTTGTGCAAATGATTCGTCGATCCCTTGGAGGAGGGCGGAGATTGCGTCTGCCTCGGATTGGAGAGTCGCCTTTCCCCACTTAATTAATTCGTTGCTGCTGATGTGACTATTATTCATTTGTTGCGTGCGAAAATTGCTATTCGATAAATCAATTTACGGTTATCGTGTCAAAAGACTTTATAAGGTCGTCAAGCGCCTTGATTTGCTTCAAAACTGGCTCGAGCAGATCAAGCGGAAGTGCACTCGGGCCATCGCAAAGCGCGTTGTCGGGGTCTGGGTGAGCCTCGAGGAAGAGGCCAGCGATACCAAGCGAGACAGCGGCTTTCGCCAGTTCGAGGACCTGACCGCGACGGCCACCGGACGCCTCCGCTCCTGCATCTCGTCGCTGTAGACTGTGAGTGACATCGAAAATCAGCGGGTGACCACCGGTGGCGTTGATCATTTCGCGGAAGCCGAGCATGTCGACGACAAGATTGTCGTAGCCGAAGGACGCGCCTCGTTCGCAGAGGAGAACATTCGGATTCCCGCTCTCTTTGCACTTCATCACGATATTCCTGACTTGCGTAGGGCTCATGAATTGTGGCTTTTTGATATTTAGCGGTTTTCCGGTATGTGAGGCCGCCACTATAAGATCGGTTTGTCGTGCCAGGAATGCCGGAATCTGTAGGATATCGACGTGCTTTGCGACGACCTCGGCTTGCGCAGGTTCATGGATATCCGTAATTATGGGAACGGCGAATTCATCTTTTACCCTGTCAAATATGCGCATGCCCTCCAACAATCCCGGTCCGCGATAAGAGTGTATGGAGGAGCGGTTGGCCTTGTCGAATGACGCCTTGAAGACAAATGGGATTCCGATGGCAGTCGTGACCTTCATGAATCGCTCGCACGCAAAAAGCGTGCTGTCGAGATCCTCCAGAACGTTCAAGCCACCAATAAGGACAAGGGGAAGTTGGTTTGATAGGCGAATATCGGGCGAAATATCAATCTGCATGTTAAGTTCCTATTTCCAGTCGTCCGGGCATAGCGTTTGCCAATCTTGAAACGCACCGGCCAGGTCATACTTGAATGAGTAGCCCGAGGCAAGCAAGTATCCAGGCGTTATATAGTTAGGGCGGACGAGTTTGCGTACCCGAACAGGACTAAATGGCTGTTTCAGGCCGATCAAGCCGGCGAGCAAGCTGATGCTGTGAGATGCCAAAAGTAGAAGAGAAAATGGCACCTCCGGTACATGACGTTTAATTCCGGCAGTCAGGCACACAGCATTCACATAGTCACGAATTGCAGGCGCGGGTTCCATCGACATATTAAATAGCGCATATGCGTCTTTGCTGTCGATCTGTTGCTGATGTACCCACTGCATTGCGTCAACCAATTCTTTTACATAGACGCCGGCCTTCCGCGTTTCCTTATTCCCCATATAAAAGAAATAACGCCGCATGACGGCATGGATGAGCCGAGATACGTTCCCGCTTTCGCCAGGCCCGAAAACTACACCGGGGCGAACGATTGTTAGTACTCTTTGTGAGCGATCTTCGTTGAGCCACGAAAGATGAATTTTTTCGGCGACTAGCTTAGATCCGCCGTAGGCAGAAGCCGGGACCGGCAATGAATTCTCGTCACGTCGTTCATCGCTTACGCCGTAAGGTGCAATCGAACTTGTGAAAATAATATTCGTCGCATTGACTCGTCTAGCCCAATCGCACACGTTCTCCGCACCGAGGATATTGGTCTCGTAGTACTCATGCGGGAGGTGGCCGGGTTCGCGATGCACTGCAGCTAGATTCGCGACGAAGTCGACTCTCTCATCCGGTGCCCATGTGATTGGATGCCGCACGTCCCCAAGTAGCTCAATGGCACCGCTGGATCGCACCATTTCAAGTCGAAACTGATTTTGCTTTTCCTCGATACTTTCTCGGTCAAAAAGGTATACCTTGCGATATTTTTTGCTGGATGCGAGGCTGTATGCCAGAAATGCACCAATAAAACCATTTCCGCCGAAGATAACCGCGCAGTTGCCGTCCCCGATTTCCTCCATAATGAGTTTCTCCTAGTGAGCACCAACCCGGGAAGGCTGGATGTAAATTTGTTCGAGTTGGTGAAGGAACCTGCTTTGGGCAAAGCGCCCGCGAGCGGCCTGCTCCCCTTGGTGCGCGATCTGGGTACGCAGGTCAGTATTCAGATATAGACGTTCGAGTTGGCCAACGGCCTCACTTGCGCCAGAGAACAGAACCCCATTGACTTCATCGTCAACGACGTCCACGTTCCCCGGGCATCGATTTGCAAGAACGGGCAACCCGGATGCCATTGCCTCGATGACTGAGACAGGCATGCCTTCCCAAGCCGCGGTTGAGAGGTACACGTCTGCGGAATGAAGCATGTCGCGTACTTCTTGGCGAGTACGCCATCCAGTTACGCGAACACCTGCATCTGTGAGGGCTGCTTTGCTGGTGAGGTCGCCGTCTCCGATCCAAACAAATTCGAAGCCTCGGTGAGAAAGAAGTCTCGAAATGTCTGAGAAGAGGTCGAAACCCTTCTGACGGCGAATCCCACCTACGGTGACAACTGTGAGGCGCTTGTCTGGTCGGTGCGCTCGAAGCGGGGTGTCGGTGTTTGGCCTGGTAAAGAAGCCGACGTCAACAGCATTTTCAAGTATGAGCGCGGGAAGTCCCAACGAATCTTCAATGGCTAGCGCTTCGCTGCGCGAGCAGGCGATATAGGTTCCATGGCGTTTAGCAGCAATGGCTTCTAGCAGCGTAAAGATTCGCTTCTTGAGATCCGAAATATCGGTTCTCATAAAGGAGATACAGTGCGGGCTGTAAAATGATTTTAGATCTGATTTCCACCCAATTGTCGCTAGGCGACCCACGAACCCTGCGAAGGACGAATGCATGTGCAGCACATCTGGATTGAGTTCCTTCAGTTTCCTGCGAGCTTCGAGGATGCCGCCAGGAAGATCCCGTGGGCCCATCGGAAGGGCATGCAGGACGACATCGCGGTGAAACAGTGATTCGAGATCAGTTGGCGTTTCCGGTCGGGGGGAGTAGACGACGCTTACTTGGTGTCCGTTCGCGGCGAAGTAGTTGGCGGCAAGGCAAACCATCGACAAAGTACCTGTCGCAGTGGACTCGATGAGGTGCGTGATCTTCATAGACTTGCTTTTAACTCGACTGTAAGCTTCGGCTATCGCTAGATAATTCGAGGTTAATTGTTCAGGATTCTTATGGATGTAATGTAACTTGCAATCACAGTGTGTTTTGTCAGATTATTAATAGAATTCACTATCGTAGCGTTGCTTGCAATTCATCGGTGATTTCTGAATGATTCTTTTGATGTGAGTCAGCTGAGACTCTAAAGATAACGAAAAGTCCAAAAAGAAGAACCAGCGAGCCACCGATGGAGAATGCAAGCGACGTACCCAGCAACGTGAACTTACTTATCTTTGAAATTATCAATGCGCTGGCGAGGCTTATTGCACTAACCAGCTGGATTAGTAGGTCGATGCGCTGAGATTTTGTTGCCAGGAAGACCTGCGACAGCGGTATGTATATCAATTGAAGGGCGAAGAACGGCATCAAGGCGTGAAAGTAGATTGCCGAGTGCTGCCATTTCTCGCCGAGAAAGAGGGAGACTAACGTCGTATAGAGTGTAATTCCGGCAATGACGTAGGCGGCTGCCAGAATCGAGAGCATAGCCGCATATGGGCGTAGGACAGTGAGCAGCGGCGCCCCCTTTGCCACGGCAGAAACCGCGTCGCGGCGGAGTACGCCGCCAATGCTTTGTGCGATGAGTGATACTGGGAAGGCGCCGAAGCGATAGGCGGCGGCGAAATAACCAGCAGCTATGGCGTCAAACCAGCGTGGCACCAGGATCGAGAGTGCATAGAGAGAGACTGAAGCCAACAGGGTGGCGGGGAGTGTGTAGCTGGCGAAACGAAGATTTTCGTGGATGAAACGGTAGAAAGAAATCGTGTTTCGACACTTCCTATTGAAAAATAGGATGAGAAATACTGAGGCCGTCGAAAGAGTCAACGTGACAAACGCAAATTCATAAAAAGGGTTGATCTCGACAGAGCCAAATATTTTCGGCGCGGTGATCAGCGAAGCTAGAAGGAGCGCGTTAACAAGGACGCGGAGAAAAGCGATGGCTACGTAATGACGTAGGGAATTTAGATAGTGGGCGACGGCTTGTTGCGCAAAGAAAGACATTGCGAATACGACCACCGTGTACTTGCTGAAAAGAAAGTACAGTAATATCCCTAATGCGATTGTGCTCGCGCTGGCGAGTGTCAGAGCATGTCGAAGCGAGGTGAGCGAGATTGCACGGGAGTCGCTGACGCAGGCCAACTCGTATCGGAATGCCAATATGGTGCCGAGAAACATTCCGAGCGCCACGTCGCCGTTGAAGACGCCAAGCGCCTCTGGGCCGTAGGAGCGCGCGATCACCGCAACGCATGCGAAGAAGAGTAGCTGCGCGGTGACCGTCGAGCCCAGTGCGACGGCTGAGTCCTTGATGCGGAACATCCTACTGCTCACAACGTGCCAGGAAGGGCTGCGAACCGGAATCGACTAATACGCATTTTTTCCCGTCCAGCCTTTGAAAGCAGTGAAGAAGATTATCCGCAGGTCCATCCAGAATGACCAGTTTCGGATATAGAAGATGTCGTGCTCCACGCGCTTGGCCATCTTGTCCAGCGTGTCGGTCTCGCCGCGGTAGCCGTTGATCTGGGCCCAGCCGGTAATGCCGGGCTTGACCCGGTGACGCAGCATGTAGAAGTCCAGCTGCTCTTTGTAGAGGTTGTTGTGCGCCATGGCGTGCGGGCGGGGGCCTACCACGCTCATTTCGCCGCGCAGCACGTTGATGAACTGGGGCAGCTCGTCCAGGCTGGTGCGGCGCAGGAAGGCGCCGATGGGTGTGATGCGGTTGTCGCCCTTGGTGGCCTGGGTGACCACGCCGTGCTCGGCGTGTACCTGCATGCTGCGGAACTTGTAGACGTGGATCTCGCGGCCGTCCAGGCCCAGGCGTTCTTGCTTGAAAAAGACCGGGCCGGGCGAGCTGCGCTTGATCAGGATGCCGATCAGCAGGAACAGCGGCGAAAGGGCGATGAGGACCAGCGCGGCAAAGGCGCGGTCGAAGATGGCCTTGACGGTGCCGCGCACGCCTAGCGATGGCGGGCGGTTCATTTCCACCGCGGGCATGCCCAGGAAGTTGCCGAGCTTGTGGTTGAGCAGGTCGAAGTCCAGCACGCTGGGCATCCACTTGATGTCGATGAAGTCGTTGCGCAGGGAGAAGGCGATTTCCTGCATCTGCAGGGATTCGCTCAGGGGCAGGGTGAGCCAGACTTCGTCAATGCCGTGCGAGCGTGAGAATTCGGCAATGTCGGCGGTGTCGGTGATGCGCGGGCGGCCTTCGGGCGTGGCTTCGCCTTCGGGGGCGTAGATGCCGCTGACCTTGTAGCCGGTGCGGTGGCTGACGGTGGCGCGGCGGTACATCTCCTGGCCGGTGCGGCCGTAGCCCACGATCAGCACGCGCTTGTGGTTGGCGCCGGCACTGCGCACGATGCCCAGCACGGAGCGGCTGGCCAGGTGGACGATGAACAGGCCAGCCAGGGAGAGGCCGTACCAGTAGGCCATCCACAGGCGCGAGAGTGCGTCTGCCTGATGAATGAAGTAGCACATCAGCAGGCTGATCAGCCAGACCAGCGTCCAGGCGGAGATCACGCGCGTGGCCATCGCGGCAAGGCTGCGGCCGCGCCAGGAGGCGTAGAGGTCGAACGCCGGCATGACGATGAAGGCCACCGCGCAGGCAAAGTACTGGATGAACTGGTGAACGGGCGCGGCTGGCCCGAGGTCAGGCGCGAAGCGTAGTGCGGCCGCCAGGTAGCCGGCGATCAAGATGGCCCCGATGTCGAACAGGCGCACCATCAGCGCTAGCTGATCGTGATGCCTGGCGAACATGTCGCGATAGACTCCCATGACTTCTCCCGAAGCGTTCGCGTAGCAGGTGCACCTTGTGCACCGTACTGTTCCTCCCCGCCGGTTAATTGGCTATGCGGGCGGCCGGTGTTGCCGGCGCCATGCACAGTGCCGCGGCGCTGGCCACGGCAAGACAAAGCAAAGTCGTGCGGACTGCTTCCGCGGCAGTCGGGTCCCATGGCATGGCTGCGCGATGGTGGCTGACCTTGCCACCTGCGGCGTCCTTTGCGGACTGCCCATTGGAATTGCAACGCTTGGTTTCTGCCCGCCGGCATAAGCCGCGCGGTGTACTTCGTCTTTACGATGGTGCGGATAATGCGGTGCAGCGAGAATCCCGGGTACCCTGCGTGAGAAGGGATAGAGTGGGGATCGTCGGCGCTTATTGCGCGCGGCGCTTGCGGGCTGCCGTATCGCGCGGCAAGGTTCGCCACGGTCTGCATTGACAGTGGGTCATATGATTTTTTTAAATAACCTGCGTCATCCGTTGCGCCTTATCTTTTATCCCTGCTTTGGTAGGGGGTGCTTGGATTGATGGAGCCGGGGAGAGGTGGCGTGGCGCGTGATTCGGCTGCTTACACCGGCTCTGCGGGATTGCGCGGGCGCGGTCATTGCCGGCCGGCGGCTCTTGCGAGGCTGAAAATTTTCCCATCCGACGAGGGGAAAAGTGAGACAGAYGGTCAAGCGATGCGCGTGCGCCGGCCTATGCTGTGGGTCTGAACTGATCCACGCCTCGTACCCGTTGCAAGGCGACCAACCGTTGGAAAGATGGAAATGGATGGGAATGGCTTCACGCGTGAGCAGCTCGATAGTTACTTTGCGTCTTATGTGGGCATGGAGGGGGGCAATCTGGCGGGCGCAGTCTGGTTCTGCGATTACATGCCGATGACAGATGCGGAATCATTGCCGGTGACGTTGTCACCGCGCCGCACGGTGCCGGCCTGGGACGCGGATTTCCGTCTGCGCCACGCGCGGCAGATAGCTAAGTGGCAGACGCACCAGCGCATTGCCCGCATCATGGCCGCGGCCCGGGAGATGGTGTTGTTCGGGCGGGACGATAGCGGCGACTGGCAGCGTTACCTGGCGGAGTACCTTTACCGGCCGCGCGGTTGGGATTTCAAGCTGAGCTTGTTTCCCTTGTCGGTGCGGGCCGAGAACGGGCTGCCCTGGAAGCGGCTGCACGGCGCACAGGCGGAACTGAACCCCAAGGGCAAGTACCTGGCGCTTTGCCGCACCGGCACGCGCTTCCGCTTTATCGCGGCAATGCGCCGGCGCGCGCGGCCCAAGGTGGTGGTATGCCTTGGCGAGCGCCACGAAAGTGACTATCTCCACGCCTTCGGCATGCGCGGCCTGCCCTATACGGAGCACACGCTGCAGCCGGCCGACCAGGCAAGGGTCCTGCGGATCTACGCAGACCAGGGCACGCACCTGGTGATCTGCCCGGCCGTGGCGGGTGCCGCCGGGCTGGCTTCGGATGTCCTTCTGAATGCGATGGGCGGGTTCATCAGCCAGTGGCTGACGCTGGCCGACTTCCAGACGCGGCCAGACGCGCCTGGCCAGCCGGATCCGGCGGCTCTGCGCCTCGCGGCGTGATGCGGCCCTGCGGGTGCGCTGTGTGGCTCAGGCTTGCTGCCGGTGCAGCCACCGGCGGAATTCTTCGCCCTGGAGGGCCAGGGCGGCCTGCCTGAGCCCGGTGTTGCCGGCGTCGGTGGCGTAGGCACGCAGGTCGCTGGGCGACATGCCTAGCGTGCGGCGAAAGGCGCGGGTGAAATCAGACGCGCTGTTGAAGCCCAGGCCGTAGGCGATGTCGTTGACGGCAAGCCGCGGATACCGCACCAGCTCCAGGGCGGCGGCGCGCAGCCGGCTCTTGCGGATATACGCCTGCACACCACCCTCGTCCTCGAACAGCCGGTACAGGGTCGGGCGCGAGATTTCCATCTTTGCCAGCAGGTTTGCCGGGGACAGGCCGGCCTCGCCGGGATCGGCGTCGATCAGGCGGCGTGCGCGCGCCAGCATGGCGCTGCGGGCCGCGGACCTGGCGCTGCCTTCGAGCTTCGCGCCACGGCGAAACGCCGCGACCAGCAGTTCCACACCGATTTGCATGGCATCCGCGGCGGCTTCGGGCGCCATGCGGGGAAGCTCGCGTTCGAGCATCCTGGCATGGTCCACCGCCAGGCGGGTCAGCGGGGTATCGGTCTCGACAATGCGCCCGTGCGCGGCTTCGGCTTCAGCAAAGACGGTGTCCATCATGGCGCGGGGCACGAAGATCGAGAGCGCGCGCGTGGTGCCACGCTGCATCTGGATAGGCTGGCCGAGATCGGTGAGCAGGATCCCGCCGTGGCGCGGCACCGGGTTGCGTTGCATTCCCTCCACCTCGCCGGCGCTGCCTTCCACAAATACCTGTAGCACATGGTGTCGCATCGTATCGGTTGAGATACGTGCGAGGCTGCGCTGCAGCGTCACGCCGTCGCAACGGCTGTCGGTGAAGAGCATGTCGCCGACCAGATAGCGGTCGATGGCGCCGTGAAAGGGGGCGATCAGGCTGTCGCGGCTCACATGCAGGTCCATGACATGACCCACGCGCTGCCGCCAAGTGAGTATCTGGCCGCTTACATTGGGGTTCGCGCTGGCGTGCGCCGGCCCGCCGACTTCGAAACGGCTGTGCTGCAGGCGGCTGGCCTGCGGCGATGCGTTAGCGGAGGAAAGGGCGAGGGGCAGGGGGGACACGGTTGCCGCGCCGTCCTGAGAGAAGAGGAGCGGTGCGCCTGCCCTACTGTATAGAAGAATGGCCGTGCGCGCCGTGGCCGTACCCTACCGCTTTTATGGGATTGCTTTTCGCGCGCGAATTTGCCCTGTGCCGGCATCGGGCGTTACCCCGCTCAAGAAGGGAAACAAGAGTGCAACGAATCCCTCGAAAGGGGGGCGCGCATCGCTCGATTCTCGCGCAAAATCTCGGTCCGCCTAGTTAGTGTTTCGCGCAAACGCGATCAGGTTTCCTTAAGGCGGGGTTCGGCGGCACGCGGGTCATCATGACAAAGACGCCGGACAGCATCTTCCAAAGGGAAAGACTGATCCAGATTGGTTGCAGGAAGGTCAAATCCGTCGGGGCCGGTGTGGCGTCGGGCTGGCAGGTCTCCGATACGAAGCGGGATGAGAGGCGCGGGATTTCCAGCGCGTTGTCCATCCCCATTCAGCGGGTTGTCTCCAGGTTCTATTAGAGATTTGCCGATGCATTCGGGGCGTCTCGTTGCCTTTCGTACAGGTGTGTATTGCCTCTGCGTGTGGCATCTTTAACTCCACCAAGCGGTAGAGGCATGGAAATAGAGCAGAAGACAGTATTTTCGCGTGAGCAGTTGGACGCGTATTTCGCGTCGTACGTTGGTATGGAAGGGGGAAATCCGGGGGCAGCGGTGTGGTTTTGCGACAGCACGCCGCACCCGTGGGTCGAGTCGCTGGTAGCGCCGCTGGTGCCGCGCGAGCAGCCGGGCGCCTGGGATGCCGGATACCGCGACAAGCACCGCGCCAGCATGGAACGCTGGCAATCCCACCAGAAGATCGCAAGGATCATGGCGGCCGCGCGCGCACACACGTTTGGGAGCGCGCCGAGCGAGTGCGACTGGAAGCATTACTTCGACCATCTTCTCTACGCGCCGCGTGGCGCGGAGTTCAAGCTCAGCCTGTTCCCGCTGCCGGCCCATCTGATCGGGCAGACGCCGTGGTCGAAGGCGTTCCGCGGGCAGCCTGCGCTGGTGCCCAAGCAGCGCTACCTTGACCTGTGCCGCAGCGGCCAGCGCTTCGGCTTCATCGATGGCATCCGCCGGCACTGGAAGCCGAAGGTGGTGGTCTGCCTTGGTGAGCGTCATCTCGCGGACTACGTGCAGGCGTTTGCGCTGGAGGATGCGCGCGCTGCCGACTACATCCTGCAGCCCGCCGACCTGGCCAAGACACTGCGCGTGCTGGAGCGCGACGGTACCACCTGGATCATCTGCCCGGCACTGGCCGGCGCGTCGGGACTGACCTCGGATGTGTTGCTCGAGGCCATGGGGCGCTACGTGGCGGGATGGCTCAACCCGGATGATTTCCCGGCGCTGCAGGTACTGCAGCCGGTGTAGCTGCCGCATCTGCACTGTAGCGGGGCTCGGGCGTGTGCATGGGCACCGGCATGTGCTGGTGCTTGCCTGCGCGCGCCTGCGTGTTGCGCCAGAAGCGAGCGCAATGGCCCGGCCCGGGTGCATGGATGCAGGTGGCGCGGCCGCTGCGGCAGGGTCGCGCCATCACGCCACGCGGGCTCCCGGATAACGCCTTGCGTGCAAGCCAATGCTTTCCCCCGCCTAGTAGGGGTGACACGGTAGTTGGGATTGTTTATCTAGTGTGCTGGCAAGACGCAGCATCGGACCGTTGCTGCTGAATCCGCTTGCGAGAGCCAGCAAGGGTATCCGTGATGCGCAGCAGGAGAGGGCAGCGAAGGGCGCCGGCAACGGCGTGCTGCTGTCGTCCGGCGCGCTGGGCCACAGACCATCATCGAAGTATTGAAGTGTTGATTTCAGGAGCGAGAAGCGTGCAAACCAATTTCAGGAATATCTTTACCCTCGGCATCATGGCGTCTGCCGCGGTTGCGCTGGTAGCGTGCGGGGGCGGGTCGGATTCTTCGTCGCCATCCACGCCGGCAGCGGTTACCGTGAGCGGCAAGGCGGTCGACTTCTACCTGTCGGGCGCCACCGTGACCTTTGTCGATTGCGCAAACCAGACGGCAACGACCAGCGCAACCGGCGACTTCACCTTCCCGGCTGGCTGCAGCACGAGCGCGCTGAAAGTCTCCGGCGGTACCGACATCGGTACCAAGCAGCCGTTCACCGGCGTGCTGCAGGCGCCCGCTGTCACCTACAAGGCTGGCGTGACGCCGGTGGTCACGCCGCTGACCACGCTGGTGGCGCAGCTCGGGCCTACCCAGGCCGCCGCGCTGGCTACCAAGCTTGGCCTGTCCGGCAAGGACCTGGCCACGCTGGACCCGATGCAGGACGCAGCGGTGCTCAAGGCAGCCGTGGTGGTGCAGCAACTGATTGACCAGGTTGCCAAGACGCTGACGGGCCTGGCCAAGGGCGGCGGCACGCTGAGCGCGGCCGATGCCGCTGCGGCAGCTGCCAAGGCGGTGGCCACCGCGGTGAACGCCGCCTCGGGCACGGCTGACCTGGGCAGCGCCACGCTGGTGACGTCGGTGGTGACGTCCGCAGTGCAGAACGCCAAGGCAGGCCTGCCGGCAAACCTGCAGGCGAACATCGATACGGTGGCGGCAAACGTGGGCGCGCTGGCCGGCCCCGTCGTCGCAAACCAGGTCGCCAACGTGAGCGCCGCACTGGGCACCATCGTGCTGGGCACCGATCCGGCCGCGACGGTGGCGGCACTGCAGTCGGGCGGCTCGCTCAACGCGGTGATCGATAGCGCCAAGTCCACCACGACGAGCACCCTGATGTCGGCGGTCACGCCCGCGGCGCTGGTCGATGCATCCATCACGGCCAACCTGAAGACGCTCGGCAACGCCGTGGCCACGGGCAATGCCGGCGCGATCCAGAGCGCCGCGACCGCCCTCGGTGGCTCGGTGGTCTCCACCGTCATCACCACCGTGACCGATGCCGTCAAGCCGACCAACTTCATCCAGCTGGCGACCATGACCATCAACGGCCAGACGTTCCCGGTCGGCGATGCGGTCACGGTCACCGGCGGTGGCGCGCTCAGCTCGATCAAGGTGGCGGTGTCGCAGAGCGGCGATGCCTTCGCCGGTGGTGCGGCTGACGTGCGTGCCGGCCTGAGCTACACCTACAACGGCAGCACCGTGAACGTGATCATCGAGAAGGTGTCGCTGACCTTCAGCGGTTCGGCGCTGACCAATGTGCAGGTGCCTGCCAACACGACGTACTCGTTCAGCATCTCGGGTGCCACCTCGGCCAATGTCAGCCTGACCAATGCCGTGGCCGACAACCTGTTCGACAGCGCCAGCGGCGGCTCGCTGAACCTGCCGTTCACCACCTTCCTCGGCAAGCTCAAGAACGCCGGGGCGCTGAGCCAGACGCAGATCGATGCGCTCACGCCGAAGGCAACCACCACCTTCCCGGTGACGTTTGCCGTGGCGGGCCAGGGCGGCAAGTCGGTGAGCGTGGGTGCGCTGGTCGGCGGCAGCCCGCAGAAGACCTCGGTCCAGTCGGTGCAGACCGGCTCGGCAGTCGTCAGCGGCAACGGCATCAAGACCTCGGTCACGCTGAACCCCTGACCGGTGCGTAGCCAGGCCCTCCGCCCGCACGGGGAGGGCATGCCCGGTCATCCGTCGCGCGCCGGCAGGCGCCGCGGCGGATGACTGGCTTTTTTTTGCGTGCAGCGCGCCGGGCCACGACCCGGTGCGCGCCGTGCATGAGGCACGCTCCCCGGGCCTCGGAGTCTCTCTATGGTGTTGTATCCCACGCGCCGGCTCGGCAAGGCCGGCGCCCTGTTGCTGGGCTTGTCATGCGCGGGCGCGGCCAGCGCGGCGCCAGACGATGTGTTCATGCTGGCAGAGCCTGCCACCGGCGAATTCAATACCGTGCGTGTGGAGGCCAGCTATGACATGGTCAACCACACGGTCGATGTCTTCAACCTGCGCGAGAGCCAGGGCAGCGTGCCGGACAACGCCGGCGATTATCGCGGCGGGCGGCTCATGCTGGGCTACAAGTTCTCGCCGAAGTGGTCGGCCTCGGCGACCTACTGGCGGCGCGGTATCGATTACGGTCCGGACAACAACCAGATCGATAGCTGGATGCTGGCCTTGCATTACGATCCGCTGGCCGAACCCGGCGCGCGTGACCGCATCATGATGCGCTTCTCGCTGTGGGGCGACCGCGCCGGCAGCCTGGACCGCTCTTCCGCGCTCAAGGTCAGGAACGCCACCTTCAGCAGCATCACGGTCCAGGACGCCAACGATATCCAGGCCCAGGCAGACGTGATCTTTTCCGGCGAACTCACCGAGCGCAACCAGCTGACCGGCTTCTTTGGCCTGGGCGCCAGCCGCGTCACCATCGGCGGCATCAATACGCGCCTGCAGCAGGGCGGCTGCACGTTCAATGTCTCCATCGGCTCGGACAATATTGCCAACGGCGCGCTGGCCGCGCCATGCCGCGTGGGCAATACCAACCTGCAGTCGGCCTCCTTCTCCACGGACGCCGGGCAGTACGGTCTGAATTTCAATGACGATTTCAACTACGTGGCGGGCTACCTGAACCTGGGTGGCGCATGGCGCTGGAAGTACCAGAACTTCAGCGCGCGGCTGGGCTACCAGTTCCAGTATTTGCTGCGCAGCAACGTCGACAACCGCGCGAGCACTTATGGCTATTCGCCGATCCGCTCGAACCACACGCTGGGGCTGGAGCTGTCGTACGCGGTGGTGAAGAACGTGGAAGTGTTCCTGCGCGGGCAGGCGTCGCTGCACAACTTTGTGGGCACCATCCCGTTCCTCTATAACGCCGCAACGGCAGGAAAGCTCGACCGTTACTACGGCTACGGCTCGATTGGCTTGCGTGTGGGATTCTGATGCCGAGGGGGGAGCGCGCCGTGAGGCCGGCGTGGTATCGCGCGGGCGTTGCCGCCGGCGAAAAAGAGGGGTGCAGGTGCAGGGCGCCCCTGCACCCCTTGAGTGTTTAGCAAGGGGTCAGTCTTGCTGAGATACATTGTGGTCCTCGCTGCATTGCAGCAGTACCCTGCGTTAGAGGGTGGTCCTGCTAACGAGGGGAACTGAAATCGCCCGTAGCCGGCCGCGGACTGAAAGAATGGGGTCGGTGGTATTGCAGTTCGGAAGGTGAACGCGAAGAACAAGAAAAACGATAAAAACGATAAAAACAAGAAAAAACCACAAGAACAATAAAAACCAAAAACCAAGGCGAGATTGGCGTGGTCAGGGAATGGCAGTAAGGATTGGCTTCCGGGAGCTTGAATTGCATATCGCGTTAATCAGTAGCGAGGCGGGCGCCTGGCCGGCAGCACCGCCGCAATCCGCACCCGCAGCGGCAACGGAGGGCAGCCGCTACGATGCCATGGTCCAGCGCATGGCGCGGCTGCGGCAAAGGATGGCCCAGCCCACGCTTGCGCAGCCGGACGCGGACACGGACGCGCAAGGGCGCAGCCTGCAGAGCGACGAGCTGCTCGCGCTCTCCAGGGCCGATCTGGTCGGCGCGATCGAGCTGGGGCATATCTATCCGGTGTTCCAGCCGCAGATCAGTGCGCTGCACGGTGGCATCGTCGGGCTCGAGGTGCTGGCGCGCTGGTCGGACAAGGGCCGCGTGCACGCGCCGGACAAGTTCGTGGAAAACCTCGCCGGACATGGCGTGGAGAACCTGCTGCTGGATCATTTCCTGCGTGCCTGCGCGCGCGTGCAGGCGCGCTTCCCATGCTACTGCGGCCGCTTCTCGCTCAACGTCAACCCGTGCACGGCGGCCGCCGCCGGCTTTATCCCGGCCATGTTACGCATGAGCATGTCGCACGGCCTGGATATCGCGCGCGTGGTGCTCGAGCTCACGGAGCAGACGCGGTTGTCCCGCGAGGGCGAGATGCGCCTGCTGGAAAACCTCAGCGCATTGTCGGCGCGCGGCATGGTGATCTCGCAGGACGATTTCGGTGCCGGCTACGCTTCGCTGCAGGCACTGGGCCTGCTGCCCTTCAAGCAGGTCAAGATCGACAAGACCATGCTGCACCGGGCGCGCCATGCCGAACGCGCGCGGCGGCTGCTGTCGCTGTCGATGGAGCTGGCACGCGCGCTGGAACTGCAGACCGTGGCCGAAGGGGTGGAGAACGACGAGGATATGGCGCTGGCCAGGTCGCTTGGCGCGGACCTGTTGCAGGGCTATGCCATCTCGGCGCCGGTGCCGTTCGAGGGCCTGGACCAGCTGACGCTCTGATCCTGGATTCCGGCTGGCTCCGGTAATACGTGCGGATGGGCGGTGATGGGTGTGGATCGGCGGTGATAAGGCAGGACTGAGCCGCGAAACGCGTGCGGAGTGCGCAGCGCCAGACCCGTGGCGGCAGGTTTGACTGTCGTTATATACGCCGCTATATTTCGGTCACTGGACTACCGCATCTTCCGCATCGACTGCATCTACCGCATCCGGCAGCCTGTGGCCGCAGGTTGCTGATCGCTCTGATCGCGCAGATTGCCTGGCGTGCGGGGTCCGTCTTCACAAGGCCGTGCCGTGAACCAGTCCTTACTGATCCTCGATGCGTTTTCACTCTCCCCGGGTGAGCCGGCGGCGCGCGCGCTGGCCGGGGTGCTGGAAAGCGCCAACGCCGGCAAGCTGCCCCGCTTCGCGCAATGGCTTGGCCTGGCGGAAGCCGAATTCTGGGAGATGCTCGGGCACTGCTTTCCCGGCGCCCGGGAGGCGGGATGGGCACCCGAGTCCGCGCCCGTGGATGCCGCGGCGCTGCCCTGCGAGTTTCCCGACCTGGTGGAGATGCTCATTTCCTGCGGCGAGGCCGCCCGCCCCGAGATGCGCTGGGCTGCGCACGCGCTGGCCAGCGGCTGCTTCGGCGGCTCGCATCTGTGGCATGACATGGGGCTGKCCGGCAGGCACGACGTGTCGCGCCTGCTGCAGGASTACTTTCCCTCTCTATACGCTGCCAACACCATGGACATGAAGTGGAAGAAGTTCTTCTACCATGCGCTATGCCTGCGGCTTGACCTGCATCCCTGTCCCGAACCGGCTTGCGCCGGCTGCGAGAACTATGCGGCGTGTCATGGGGCGCAGACGGTGGCGGTGGTCTGGCGTTAGTCCGGCGGTTTTCCGCTCCCCGGCCCCGCTCCCGTATGCGGGAGCGAAGGCGCGCGGAGAGGACCGGCGCCGCTACGAAGCGCTGACGCTCGCCGGGCGCTCAGCCAGGCCAGCGGCGCCAGCGCCCGCCGCACCGGCCTGCATCGACAGCGGCGCCTGCTGCCCCGGCGCCACATAAGCCGCCTCCAGCAGCGCCCGCGTATAGGCGTGCTGCGGCCGGTCGAAGATATCGGCCACGCTGCCCTGCTCGACGATACGCCCCTGGTGCATGACGACGATGCGGTCCGCCACCTCGGACACCGCGGCCAGGTTGTGCGAGACGAAGAAGCAGGCAAAGCCGTGCTGCGCCTGCAGTTGCCGGAACAGCGTCAGCACTTGCTTCTGGATCGTCATGTCCAGCGCCGAGACCGGTTCGTCCGCCACCACAAGCGCGGGCCGCCGGATCAACGCGCGGGCAATCGCCACGCGCTGGCGCTGGCCGCCCGAGAGCGCATGCGGAAAGCGCTCGCCCAATCCATCCAGGCCCACTTCGGCCAGCATGGCGTCGACCCGCTCGCGGCGCTGCGCGCGGGTCAGCGGCTCGCCGTGGTTGAGCGGCTCGGCCACGATCTCGCCGATGCGCTGGCGCGGATCGAGCGAGGAGTACGGATCCTGGAACACCATCTGGCAGGCCAGGCGGAATTCGCGCCGGGCGTGCCTGTCGCCCGCGCCGACCGGCTGCCCGCGGAACCGGATCTCGCCGCCCTCGAGCGGCAGCAGGCCGATCATGGCGCGCCCCAGCGTGGTCTTGCCCGAGCCCGAGCCGCCCACCACCGCCACCACCTCGCCCGGCCGGATCGCCAGCGAGACCTGGTCCACCGCCAGCTTGGCGGCGGTGCGCGAGAACAGGCGCTGGGTGCCGGGATAGCCGATCGAGACGTTGCGCGCCTCGATCACGGGCGGGGCGTCGGCCACGGCGGGGCGGTTGTCGTCGCGCTGCGGCAGCGCGGCGATCAGGCTGCGCGTATAGGCCTCGCGCGGATTGCGCAGCACGTCGCAGGCGGCGCCGGACTCGACCTGGTCGCCGCGCTTGAGCACCAGCACCGAATCCGCGTAGTGCGCCACCAGTTGCAGGTCGTGCGTGACCAGAAGCACGGCGGTGCCGCTGGTGCGGGTGAGGTCCGCCATGATCTGCATGACTTCGCGCTGGCTGAGCGCGTCCAGCGCGGTGGTGGGCTCGTCGGCGATCAGCAGGCGCGGCTTGAGCAGCATCACCGAGGCCAGCATGATGCGCTGGCGCATGCCGCCCGAGAACACATGCGGATAGGCCGCCATGCAGCCTTCCGGGTCGGCGATCTGCACGCGCGCCAGCATGTCCACGGCGCGCTCGCGCGCGGCCTGCGCCGGGATCTTCTCATGCAGCATCAGGCCTTCGCACAATTGCGCGCCGACCGTCATGGCGGGGTTGAGCGAGACCATCGGCTCCTGGAACACCATGCCCGCCACCTGCCCGCGCAGCGAGCGCATGGTCCGGTCCGGCACGGCGGCGATATCGTTGCCGGCAAGCGTGATGGTGCCGCCGGTGTGGCGCACCTGCGAAGGCAGCAGCCGCATCACGGCGCGCCCGGCCATGGTCTTGCCGCTGCCGGATTCGCCCACCAGCGCAAGCACCTCGCCCTGGGCGATATCGAAGGAGATGCCGTTGAGGATGCGCGCGCCGGCGGCGCTGCGCAGCGTCAGGCCGCGCACGCTCAGCAGCGGGGCGCCCTGGTCGCCGGCGGCGGCCGTGGGGCCGGGCGCCGGACGTTCGTCAGGCGTGGGGGGATTCATCCTGGAGTTCATCCTTGCTCCATGCGGGGGTCGAGCCAGTCGCGCAGTGCGTCGCCCAGCAGGTTGATGCCGAGCAGCGTCAGCGCGATGCACACGCCCGGGGCAATGCCCAGCCATGCGGCGGATTCGATATAGGGGCGCCCGGAGGACAGCATGTTGCCCCAGGTGGGCGCCGGCGGCGGCACGCCCAGGCCGAGGAAGCTGAGCGCGCTTTCGGCCAGCACGACCCAGCCGAACATCGACGTGCCCAGCACCATCAGCGGCGCGGCGCAGTTGGGCAGGATGTGGCGCAGCATGGTGGTCAGCTCGCTGTTGCCGATCACGCGCGAGGCCTCCACGTATTCCTTCTCGCGCAGCGACAGCACGGTGCCGCGCACCAGCCGCACCGCCGTGGGCGTGTAGGCCAGCCCCAGCGCCAGCACGATGCCGTATTTGTTGGCGCCGGTGATGACCATGATGCCGAGCGCCAGCAGGATGCCCGGGAAGGCGAGCAGCGCATCGTTCATCACCATCATCAGGCGGTCGGTCTTGCCGCGGAAATAGCCGGCCACCAGCCCCAGCAGCGTGCCCAGCAGCAGCGCCACCAGCACGGTCAGCGCGGCCACCATCAGGCTGGCGCCGGCGCCAGCCAGCAGGCGCGAGAGGATGTCGCGCCCGAACTCGTCGGTGCCCAGCCAGTGCAGGCCGGAAGGCGGCTTGAGCCGCATGCGCAGGTTCAGGCGCAGGGGGTTGTAGGGCGTCCAGACCACGGAGAGCAGCGCCATCGCCGTCACCGAGGCCACCAGCAGGCCGCCCACCAGTGCATTGGTGCGTAGTTTCATGATGTCGCGACCCGCGGATCGAACAGAGGATAGAAGAGGTCCACCACCAGGTTGACCAGCACGTAGATAGCCGCGGTAAACAGCAGGCAGCCCTGCACCACGGGGTAGTCGCGCGCGAAGATCGCGTCCACCAGCAACCGCCCCAGGCCGGGCAGCGTGAACACGGTTTCGAGCACCGCGATGCCGCCCAGCAGGTTGCCCAGCACCAGCCCGATCAAGGTCCAGGTGGGGGCGAAGGCGTTGGGCAGCACGTGGCGCAGCAGCACGCGCAGCTCCGACAGGCCCTTGGCGCGGGCGTGGGTCACGTACTCCAGGCGCAGCGTCTCGATCGCGCTGGAGCGCGCCATGCGGGTGAGCACGCCCATCTCGATCAGGGTCAGGGTCACCACGGGCAGCACCAGGAAGCTTGCGGCGGCTCGCCAGTCCTGGCTGAAGGTGACGTAGCCCACCACCGGCACCCAGCCCAGCTTGAGGCCGACGAACAGCAGCAACAGCAGGCCCAGCCAGAAGCTGGGGATCGACAGGAAGAAGGTGGCGCCGGCCACGATCACCGTATCGGTCAGCGAGTTCTGCTTCCACGCGGCGATCAGCCCGGCCGGCACGGCCAGCGCGGTGGCCGCGCCCACCGCCACCAGCACGATGGCGGCGCTGACCTGGAAGCGTTCGAGCAACAGCGGCAGCACGGCCTCGCCGCTGCTCAGCGAGTGGCCCAGGTCGCCGCTGGCCATATGCGAGAGCCACAGGCCGAACTGCAGCAGGATGGGTTTGTCGAGGCCGAACTGGGTGCGCAGGTCGGCAAGTTGCTCGGGCGTGCCGGCATCGCCCAGGATGAGCTGGGCCGGGTCGCCCGGGATCAGCCGCATCAGGACGAATACCAGCGCCGCCACCAGCAGCAGCGTGGGCAGCGTCCACAGCACGCGCCTGAGCAGGTAGAGCAGGAAGGACGAAGACAAGGGGTGGCTCCGGTTATTGACAGTGTGCAGTGAGGCGGGCCATCAAGCGCGCCGCCAGGCGCTCAGCGGCCCGCCATCGACACGCCCCAGGCACGCGGCTGGCCCAGAGGCCAGCCCTTGTAGCCCTTCACGTAATCGCGCGCGGCGCTGGTGCGCATTTCCGAGTAGAAGAACACTGCCGGCACGTCTTCGCGCAGGCGGGCGTCGAGGCCGTCGAACATGGCCTGGCGCTGCGTGCGGTCCGACAGGCTCATGCTGTTGTTGAGCAGGCGGATGGCGTCGGCGGTGTCCCACACCTTGCGCGGCTGCTTGTCCTTCGGGCCGATGATCATGTCGTAGGACAGCGACGCGTCCAGCCGCGCGGAATAGCTGAAGGCCATGGCCTGGTAGTCGCCGCGGTTATAGCGGTCGAGCAGGGTGGCCCAGTCCAGCACTTCCACGTCCACGCGCAGGCCGGCCTCGCTGGCCATGGCCTGGGTCAGCACCGCCATGTCGAACAGCGAGTTGTAGCGCTTGGTGGTCAGGATCTTGATGGGCTGGCCACGGTAGCCCGCTTCGGCCAGCAGCTTGCGCGCGGCTTCGATGTCGCGCCCCGGCATGCCGGCCTGCGCGCGGCCGTAGTAAGGGCTGGGGCGCGGGATGGCGGAGCGGCTGGGCTGCGAGCCGCCTTCGGTGATGGCACCGACCATCTCGGGCACATCCATCGACAGCGCCAGCGCGCGGCGGATGCGCACGTCCTTGAGCAGCGGGTCGCGGGTCTGGAACAGCAGGCCGTTGAGGCCCATGGTGGGCACGCTCTCCAGCACCAGGTCGCGGCGCTTGCGGTATTCGGGCAGGTCGTTGTCTTCCACGTCGAAGATCATGTCGACGCCGCCCGACAGAAGCGCGGCCTTGGCCGCCGCCACGTCGGGGATGACGATGAAGCGTACCTTGCCCACCTCGGCGGTCTTGTTGCCGGTGGCGCCGTCGCGCTTGCCGGGCAGCGCCGCGTAGGACGGGTTGCGCACCAGTTCCATGTACTGGCCGCGCTTCCACTCCGAGAACCTGAACGGCCCGGTGCCGACCGGCTCGCGCCACTTGCCGTCGGGGCCGACGGAGCTGCGGTGGTAGATGCCGGTGCCGCCGCAGTCGGGACGCGCGAGCGTCTGGAGGAACAGCGCGGAAGGGCGGTCCAGCGTGTAGACCACGGTAGACGCGTCCTTCGCTTCGACCTTCAGCACCTTGGCCTGGCCGCGCCCGTCGAACTCCGACAGGCAGCGCCAGTTGTTGCCCGGCGTCATGTAGCGGTTCCACGAATACACCACGTCGTCGGCCGTGACCGGCGCGCCGTTGTGGAATTTCAGCCCGGGGCGCAGCACGAAGGTGTAGGTGGTGCCGTCGGCCGAGGGTGTCACGCTCTGCGCCAGCAGCGGCCCCACGGTGGTGTCTTCGCGGAACGCGACCAGGCCTTCGAGCATGTGCGCGACCACCGCATCGCTGTTGGCGTCGCGGTTCACGCCCGGGTCGGTCGAGCGCACGTCGGCGTTCAGGCGGATGCGCAGGGTGTCCTGCGCGGGCTGGGCGTGCAGGCCCGGCGCGGCCAGCGCCAGGCATGCCGCCAGGGTGGATATGGCCGTCAGCAGCCGGGTCAGCGGCCGCGCGGCGGTGGTTCGTCTCGTCTCCATGGCTCCTCCGCGCCGCGTCAGGCCGCCACTGCCCGTGCGTGGGCCGGGGCGGCGGCGCCGCTCCGCTGGATCTCCATATCCAGGCGGAAGGTGGCGAAGGTGGGGTGCAGCGCCGGCAGCATCGAGACTTCCATCACGCCCAGTTCCGGCTCCATCACGATCATCGCCACGGTGGCCGACAGGTTGTTGCTCGAGTTCGGGCGCGGCGGGCGGCAAACCGAATACGGCGTCTCGAAGTCGTCGAACAGCGCGCGCTTGATGGTGTCCACGGTGATGTTGCCGATATGCGGCTGCACCAGCTGGCGCACGCGCTCGTCGCGGTACAGCGAATCCGGCATCTTCTGGATGCCCAGGTCGCGCAGCTTGGTCAGCGCCACCGGGCTCAGCCAGTGGTTGGCATGCACGAGCACGCCGCGCTCGGGCAGCACCTGGAAGGTTTCATCGGGCGCGCATTCGAAGTTGATGGCCACGCCGTCGGCGTGCGCCACCATCATATTGTTGGCGGCGGACTTGGCGGTCACGTACACCGACTGCATGGCAAAGGCCAGGCGCCGCTGCTCCAGCACCTTGCGGCGGATCAGCGCCAGCGGCACGCCCAGCGTGCGGTAATCCCGCTCGCACTCCAGGTAGTTGGCCGTGATCGAGATGCCGGCCGCGTTCATGCCCGAGCGCGCCAGCGCGCCGGCTTCGGTGAAGGTCAGGAAATCGGGGCCGTCGTCGCGCCTGACCTTCAGCACCACGGACGATTCCGCGCACTCCGCCTTCCAGTCCCAGTTCTGCGCGTGGATCACGCGGCCGCTGGCGGTGGCGCCGGGCAGCGCCAGCACGCCGGTGCAGCCGTCCGGGTCCAGCGGCACCGGCTGCTGGTTGCGCATGCGGTCGGCCAGCTTGAGCACTTCGGTGCGCGCGTTGAGCATCACCACGGCGGCGTACTCCACCTGCGCGCCTTCGGCGATGCCTTTCATTTCCTCGATATAGTTCGGGTCGAACGCGGCAATGGTGGGCTCGAAGGTGGCCACGATCTTGCGCAGCTCCGGCCAGCCCAGCTGGTTGCTCTCGAGTTGTCGCGCATAGTGCTCGATGCCGCGCTTGATGCGCACGACGGCCTGTTCGCCGTATTGCCGGCCACGCTCGCGCGGCGCGCCGCTGACTTCGATCAGCGGGCAGTGGGGAACGGTGTCATGGATGGCGGTTTGGTCCGGGGAAGCGGGATGGCTGGTCATGGGAGCGTTTTCGGCGTCAAATAATTGCGTAACTTGCGGAAAGTCTGCGTAAGGGTCTGCGGAAAGTCTGCGTAAAGGCCTGCATAAAGGCGGTAACGGCGCGCTGTCTTGATGGCGTCACGGCAGTGTGCCGTCAGGTGTGCTATAAATAGTGTATTTTGTGAGTACAAAAAAATCAATGGATACTTCACCGGAGATCCCCGAGTCGACTGGACGCGTGCGCCTGGCGCTGGGCTACCGCATTGCGCAGTGGATTCGCGACGAGTCGCTGCAGGCCGGCGACCGCCTCAACGAGCAGCGCCTGGCCGAGCACCTGGGCGTGTCGCGCACACCGATCCGCGCCGCGCTGGATCACCTGGAGGCGCAGGGTTTCGTGCAGCGGCGCCGCAACAAGGGGGTGGAACTGCTGGCGCATCCGCCGCTGGAGGCGCCGACAGAGGCGGCCGGCGAAGGCGGGGATGAATTGCTGGTGCGCATCGCGCACGACCGCCGGCGGGAGATCCTGCCCGACGAGGTTTCCGAGCGCGACCTGATGGAGCGCTACGGCGAGACGCGCGCCACCATCAAGCAGGCGCTGGTGCGCCTGGCCGACCTGGGCCTGGCCGAGCGCCGCCTGGGCTACCGCTGGAAATTCCAGGACTCGGCCTGGTACAACGAGGCGCGGCTGGAGAGCTACCGCTTCCGCATGGCGATCGAGCCGGCGGCCATCCTGGAGCCCGGGTTTGCGCTGTCGCCCGAATGGGCCGCGCGCATGCGCATCGAGCATTCCGCCTTTCTCACGCAGCCGTGGACCGAGGCCTCCAGCGTGGCCTTCTTCGAGACCAACGCGGCCTTCCACGAAGGGCTGGCGCTGGCCTCCGGCAACCGTTTCTACGCCGATGCAGTCCGGCGCATGAACCGGCTGCGGCGCCTGTCCAACTACGACTGGAAGCACGGCCACGGCCGCGTGGAAGTGAGCTGCCACGAGCACCTGGGCATTCTTGCCGCGCTCGAATCGGGCAACCGCGAAGGCGCGGCCGAACTGATGCGCAAGCACCTGGACGTCGCCAGCAGGCTGACGTCGGGCGTGCGCTCCGGCGAAGACTGAGCGCGTCAGGAGAGCTTGTAGCTCTGCAGGTGGATGCTGGTTTCCGTGGCGCTGATGCCCTTGATCAGCCGCACGCGTTCCAGCACGTTGGCCAGTCCTTCCAGGGTCGAGGCGCGCACCTCGGCCAGCAGGTCCCACCTGCCATTGGTGTCATGCAGCGCCGCGATGCCGGGCTCCCCCAGCAGCGTGGCGATCACCTCGCGCGTCTGGTTGCCGTCCACGGCAACGCTCATCCATGCGGCAATCGCATCCGGCCGCGCCTCGGGGCGCAGCTGCACCGTATAGCCCACGATCACCCCGGATTTTTCCAGCCGCGCCATGCGGTTGGTGATGGTCGTGCGCGCCACGCCGAGCCGGTGCGCGAGCAGGGCCACGCTGGCGCGGGCGTCGGCGCGCAGCAGCGCCAGCAGTTGGTGGTCGAAGGCGTCCATGTGGGTCCATATGGGTCGATGTGTCGAAACGAAAGTCGTTGTGGTCATTCTGATGCGATGATAGTATTTTGTTGACACAATAACCACTTCATTTTGGCTTTGCCGGCTGGAAGAATGGGTGTGTTCCGCATAGGCGCCAATACGCACCAAGGCGCACCCATGCGCGCCGACATGCACCCACCAATTCCACCGGAGACCCACATGACCTTGTTCCTTTCACCCAGCCACGTATCGCGCATCGTCGCCGAGCGCGGCCTCGGCCACGCCCTGCGCGGCATGGCCGCCTATATCCGCGAGGATTTCCTGCGCTGGCAGGACTTCGACAAATCCGCCCGTGTGGCCACGCATTCGGCGCTCGGCGTGATCGAACTGATGCCGATCGCCGATGCCCGCCTCTACAGCTTCAAGTACGTCAACGGCCACCCGGCCAACACCCGCGCCGGCCTGCCCACCGTGATGGCCTTCGGCGTGCTGGCCGACGTGGACACCGGTGAGCCGGTCCTGCTCAGCGAGCTGACCCTGACCACCGCGCTGCGCACTGCGGCCACGTCCGCGGTGGCCGCCAGCCAGCTCGCGCGGGCCGGCGCCACCACCATGGCGCTGGTCGGCAACGGTGCGCAGAGCGAGTTCCAGGCGCTGGCCTTCTATCACCTGCTGGGCATCCGGCGCATCCAGGCCTTTGACGTCGATCCCGCCGCCACCGCCAAGCTGCGCCGCAACCTGGCCGATGTGCCCGGGCTGGAAGTGCGCGCCTGCGCCAGCACGGCCGAAGCCGTGCGCGGCGCCGACATCGTCACCACGGTCACCGCCGACAAGGCGCTCGCCACCATCCTCACGCCCGGCATGATCGAGCCGGGCATGCACCTGAACGCCGTGGGCGGCGATTGCCCCGGCAAGACCGAGCTGCATCCGGACATCCTGCGTGGCGCCAGCGTGTTCGTCGAGTTCGAGCCGCAGAGCCGCATCGAGGGCGACGTGCAGCAGATGCCGGCCGATTTCCCCGTCACCGAGCTGTGGTCGGTGCTGGCCGGCCGCGTGCCGGGCCGGCGCGATGCGGGCGAGGTCACCGTGTTCGATTCGGTCGGTTTCGCGCTGGAAGATTACTCGGCGCTGCGCTACCTGCGCGACCAGGCCATCGCGCTGGGGCTGGGCGAGGACGCGGCGCTGATCCCGCGCCTGCCCGATCCCAAGGACCTGTTCGCGCAGCTCGCCAGCCCGTGCGTGCCGCCCGCACCGCCGCGGGCCGCGCCGCTCGCGCAGCCCGTCAACTAAGCCAGGCCCCCCGAGGGCAAGACCCACTAGCGAAGACACACACCATGCAAAGCCAGATCCATCCCCTGATCTCCCCTGCGCCCGGGCTTGCCCTGCAGCTCACCAGCCACCATTTCGGCGACGCTGCCGCCGGGCGCAAGATCTACCTGCAGGCCGGCCTGCACGCCGACGAGATCCCCGCCATGCTGGTGGCCGTCACGCTCAAGGCGCGCCTGCGCGAGCTGGAGGCGCAGGGCCGGCTGCGCGCGCAGGTGGTGCTGGTCAGCGCCGCCAATCCGCTCGGGCTTGGCCAGGCGGTGCTGGGCAGTTTCATCGGCCGCTTCGACCTGGCCAGTGGCAATAACTTCAACCGCGGCTTCCCGATGCTGTTCAAGGACATTGCGGCGGCGGTGGAGGGCAAGCTCACGCAGGACAGCGCGCACAATCTGCGTACCATCCGCGCGGCCTGGCGCGAAGCGCTGCTGGCGCGCCCCGCCGTCAATGCCTTCAAGTCTTTGCAACACGCGCTGATGCTGCTGGCGCACGATGCGGACGTCGTGCTCGACCTGCACTGCTCGCGCGAGGCCGCCATGCATGTCTACACCGGCGATGCGATCTGGCCGGAGGTCGAGCCGCTGGCGCGCTATCTCGGCGCCACCGCCAGCCTGCTGGCGCTCGATTCCGGCGCGCACTCCTTCGACGAAGCGCACAGCTACACCTGGTGGCAGTTGCAGCAGGAATTCGGCAAGCGCTTTCCCATTCCCCACGGCAGCATCGCCGTGACCGTGGAGCACCGCGGCCAGCGCGACGTGACCGATGCCCTGGCGCAGCAGGACACGCAGGCGCTGCTCGACTACCTGACCCATATCGGCGCGATCGACGGCGACGCGCCGCCCTTGCCGCCGCTGCTCCAGCCGGCAACGCCGCTGGCCGGCAGCGAGCAGTTCGTGGCGCCCGCGGCGGGCCTGCTGGTCTATCGCGCGCCGATGGGCGCGCAGGTGAAGGCGGGGCAGCCCCTGTTCGATATCGTCGATCCGGTGGAGGGCACGCGCGAGACCATCGTCAGCCATACCGACGGTGTCTTCTACATGGGCCGCGAGGTGCGCTACGTGAAGCCGGGCGACCAGATCGGCCGGGTCTCCGGCGCGCGGGCATTCCGCGTGGGGAACCTGCTGGGGCCGTGAGGGCGTGCCTGTCTGCCGGGCTACCGGCGGGGGTGGCGCTACACTGCTGCCTGGCTCGCCGGCAGCTGGTGCCGGCCGACTTCTCGCGCGCACGCGCAGGTATCCGGATGCAAGGCACTGTTCCCGATCATTTCGATCATTTGGCACAACCCGATACCGCGGCCGCGCTGGCCGCGGTCGCGGCTCTAGAACGCCAGGCCGGCCGCACGGTCACCGATGCCGGCGGCTGCCGCGTGGTGTGGCGCCGCTTCGGCCAGGGGCGTCCGCTGATCCTGCTGCATGGCGGGCACGGCAGCTGGCTGCACTGGGTGCGCAATATCGAGGCACTGGCCGCGCGGCGCACCGTATGGGCCCCCGACATGCCGGGCTTCGGCGAATCGGGGGACATTGCCAGCGAGCTGCCCCTCATTGCCGGCACGCTGGCCGCCGCCGCCGCGCAATTGCCCGGCTGCGCGGACGGCTTCGACCTTGCCGGCTTTTCCTTTGGCGGGCTGGTCGCCGCCAACGTCGCTGCCAACGTCACGGCCTCGGCCGGCGCGGTGGGCCGGCTGGCCTTGCTGGGTTCGGCCGGGCACGCTGGCGTGCGGCGCCAGCAGCAGGCGCTGGTGGACTGGCGCAAGGCGCCGGACGAGCGCGCGCTGGCGCAAGCCATGTGCCACAATCTCGCCGCCTTCATGATTGCCGACCCCGCGCGTATCGACGCCATGGCGCTGCATGCGCATACCGAGTCTTGCAGGCATACGCGCTTTCGCAGCAAGCCGATCTCGCGCGCGGGCGGCTTGCGCGAGGCGCTCGACCGCTTTGGCGGCGACGTGCTGCTCGCCTGGGGCGAGCACGACGTGACCGCCGAACCGATGGCGGCGGCGCAGGCCATGGCGCAGGGCGACGCGCGGCGGCAGGTGCGCATCGTGCCCGGCGCCGGCCACTGGGTCCAGTACGAAGCGCACGAGCAAGTCAATGCGCTGCTGGACGGCTGGCTGGCATAAGCCGGCCTATCCTCATATCGTCCGACACGCCTCGGTGCCCGCCGGCGCGGCCTGCCTGGCTGGACGCACACGACGGGCGCCCGTAGCGCCCGGCATCGAGGCTGAGCGGCCGGCAATCCGGCCGGACCGGCGATTCTTCCGCTGGCATCAAGAGTGTTTTCCCGTTCGGGCATTTCTTTCCGGCAGGCGGAAGGCTAACGTGCACAAAGATGTTGCGCGGACGCAGGCCTGTCTGCAGGCGCAGCGCAAAGTGCGAAATAAAACACATTGGTGCGGGCGCGGTCCCGACCCATGCGGAGGAAGACAAGATCATGTCCATATCGTTTGTCTATGCAAGCCAGCCCACGCGCGTGCTGTTCGGAGCCGGCAAGCTGGACCAGCTCGCCGCCGAACTCGGGCGGCTAGGCGCCACCCGCGCGCTGGTCCTGTGCACGCCGAACCAGGTGGCGGAGGCCACGCGCGTGTCGGAACAGCTCGGGCCCTTGTCGGCCGGCGTCTACGACGGCGCGGTCATGCATGTGCCGCTGGAATCGGCCCGCGCCGCCATTGCGCACGCGCAGGCGGTCGGCGCCGATTGCATGGTCGCGCTGGGCGGTGGGTCCACCACCGGCCTGGGCAAGGCGGTGGCGCTGACCTCCGGCCTGCCCATCGTGGCGATCCCCACCACCTATGCCGGCTCGGAGATGACGTCGATCTACGGCATCACCGACGCCGGCCTGAAGAAGACCGGACGCGATGCGCGCGTGCTGCCGCGCACCGTGATCTACGATCCCGTGCTGACGACCGGCCTGCCGGTGGCGCTGAGCGTGACCAGCGGCCTGAACGCGATCGCCCATGCCGCCGAAGGCCTTTATGCGGAGGATGCCAATCCGGTCACGTCCCTGATGGCCGAGGAGGGCATCCGCGCGCTGGCCAGCGGCATTGCGCGTATCTTCGAAGCCCCGGCCGATCTCGATGCGCGCGCCGACTGCCTCTACGGCGCCTGGCTGTGCGGCACGGTGCTGGGCAGCGTGGGCATGGCGCTGCATCACAAGCTGTGCCACACGCTCGGCGGCAGCTTCAACCTGCCGCATGCCGAGACCCATACCGTGGTGCTGCCACACGCCATTGCCTATAACGCCAGTGCGGCGCCCGAAGCCATGGCGCGCATCCGCCGCGCCTTGGGCAGCGGCAACACTTCGGCGGCACGCGCCCTGTACGACCTCGCAGCGCGGCACGGTGCGCCGACCGCGCTGCGCGACATCGGCATGCGCGCCGAAGACCTGGACCGCGCCGCCGATATCGCGCTGGCCAACCCTTACTGGAATCCGCGCCCGATCGAGCGCGCGCCGATCCGCGAATTGCTGCAGGCGGCCTTCGAGGGCGCACGCCCCGACTGAGGCGCGCAGGCGAACCAGCACGGCGCAACACAGCGCCATACAACACAGCACGACACACACTGGAGACAGCAATGCAAATCGGCTTTATCGGAACCGGCAAGATGGGTTTGCCCATGGCGCGCCACCTGGCCGCGGCCGGACATGAGGTCACCGGCTTCGACCTGGCGCCCGCCGTGCTGGACGCAGCGCGCCAGGCCGGCCTGAAGACGGCCGCGTCGCTGGCGCAGGCATGCGGCGGCAAGGACATCCTGTTCAGCTCGCTGCCGCACGACGCGGCGTTCGAGGCGGTCGGCGCGCAGGTGGCGGAACTGGCGGCGCCGGGCACGCTGTACATCGATACCAGCACGGTGTCGCCGCAGGCGTCCGCGCGCGTGGCGGCGCTGCTTGCGCAACGCGATGTCCGGTACCTGCGCGTGACAGTGTCCGGCAACAACAAGATGGCCGAAGCCGCCCAGCTCACCGCGCTGGTGTCCGGTCCAGAGGCCGCCTATGAACAGGCCAGGCCCCTGCTGGCGGCGCTCGGGCCGGCCCAGTTCTACCTGGGCGAGGCGGAACAGGCGCGCCTGATGAAGCTGGTGGTGAACCTGATGATCGGCCTGACCTCCGGCATGCTGGCCGAAGCGCTGACGCTGGGCGCCAAGGGCGGCCTGAAGTGGCAGGACATGTGGTCGGTGATCACCGCCAGTGCGGTGGCCGCGCCCATCGTCAAGGCCAAGTCAGCGCAGTTGGTGGAGCATGACTACACGCCCACCTTCACGGTGGACCAGATGCTCAAGGACGTAGGGCTGATCCTGGATGCCGGTGCGGATCTGCGCGTGCCCTTGTCGCTGACCGCGCTGCTCGGCCAGATGCTGCAGGGCGCTGCGGCGCAGGGCATGGCTGGTGATGACTACGCGGCGGTGATCAAGGCTGCGCGGTTGGGGGCGGGGTTGACGGTGGAGGGATAAGGGGGGGTGGATTTTGGTCTTTAGGTGTTTGATATGATGTGATTTGATTCAAGGGATTTGGATTCAAAGTCAACTTCAAGGATTAAAATCTTCAAAGCTTCAAATTAAAAGTCAACTYCAAAGTCAACGGCTTTCGCTCCCCCGGAGCGACCTACTTTCTTTTTTCCGAAAAGAAAGTAGGCAAAGAAAGCGGACTGCCTGGCCGGCAGGGGCAGAAAC
>NZ_JBFTNF010000065.1:0-52076 GCF_056397345.1 Cupriavidus sp. 05N38 | reverse complement strand
GGTGGTAGTCATGGCAGTTCTCCTGGAAGGCGGTTGGCCAGCTGGCCGGGTATCGATTGGGACTTCGGTTCGTTTGCTGTCGAGCATCTTTGCTTCGCTCGGGAGGTACAAACGCATGGAGTGTGCCAAGGTGGGCCATGTCGCCTCGAATCGCCCGCAAACGCAGGCTGGGCTTGGGAGAAATTTTTCTCGAGGGGGAAAATGGCGCCGAAGCCCGGTGTGGGAAGGCTTTGATCTGGCAGGCAAAAACCAACACAACAGACACCGTGTGTTCGTGCGCCGCCAACATCGGGAAACATCTGGGCGATCACGCCGGCATGACGCGGCAGCGGGAGGACCCTTGAGGCGCACCGGGATGAGAACACCGGCGGCCTGCCGGAATTCCAATGCGGTCACATGGGATCAGAAGCCCATCGTCGCCGACAGCAGCAAGGTGCGCGGCTCGGCGATCGCCACGCCGCCGAAGGCATCGACCGCGGCCCAGTAGCGCTGGCCGAAGACATTGCGGACGTTGAGCCGGAAGGTGGTCTGCCGGCGCGCCAGCGTAGTCCGGTATCGCGCGCCAAGGTCAACGCGGGTCCATTGCGCAATGCCCTGTTGCGTATTGGCCTGGTCCACATACTGGCTGCCCGTGTAGACCAGGCTGCCGGTCAGCGTCAGCCCGGGCGCGAAGGCGGCATCCCATTCGGCGCCCAGGTTGGCTTGCAGCCTGGGCACGCCGATGGGGGTCTTGCCGGCGGTCGCGGCGCTGTCGGTGCGCACCGGCCTCGCATCGAGCACGGTGGCGCTGGCCAGCAGCCGCACGCCTGGCACCGGCTCGCCATACAGGCCAAGCTCCAGTCCGCGGTTGCGCTGCTCGCCGTCTGCGGTGAACAGCGTGCCGGACATCTGCCCACCCGGCCGGGTGATCTGGAACGCGCTGACCGTGGCGATCATGCCTCCCCGCTCTACCTTGACGCCGGCTTCGTACTGTATCGACTTGTAGGGCGCGAAGACCTCGCCGGCGTTGCTGGCGCTGGCGGGCGCGGTGTCGCCCTTGCTCAGCCCTTCGGCGCGGTTGGCGTAGAAGGAGACGTGCTGCCAGGGCTTCACCACGAGGCCGAGCATGGGCGTCACGGCCGATTCGTCATAGCGCGAAGTCACGGCGCCGGCGGTGCTGAAATTCGCCGACCTGACCTGCTGGTGACGCACGCCCAGCGTCAGTTGCACGCGCTGGTCCAGCAGCGACAGCGTATCGGCCAGCGCCACGCCGGTCAGGCGGGTTTCCGAAACCGTTGGCACGCTGGCCGGATCCGCGATGAACTGCATGGGAAGCGAAACCGGCTGGTAAAGGTTCGTCAGCAGGGTGACGGGCGAATTGTTGAAGCCTCGTCCCAGTCGATCCCGATAGCCGCTGACCACCAGATTGAGGCGATGGCCGACCGGCCCGGTGTCAAAGCGGGCCCGCAGGCCGGTATCCGCGGTAGCCCGGGCCACGTTGAACTTGTAGTTCGTATCCGACACGGCAATGTCGCCGGCCTCGTTGACGATGGTGGGCGTGATGGCAAAGAGCCTGGCAACCCGGGTACGGCCGCCGCCGCCGTCCAGGAACCAGGCCAGCTTGTCGCCGATCTCGTATTCCGCCCGAAGCAGCAGCGACTGGTCGCTGATCCTGGAGTGTTCCCAGGGCTGCGAGATATTGCGCTGTCCATCCGGCGCGCCGGGCACGGCGATGCCGGGAAGGATGTGCAGCAGCCGTGACGGCGCGTTGATCCTTTCCCGCTGGCCGATGAAGTCCAGCGTCGCACGCAGGCGCTCTCCCTGATAGTCGAGCGCCAGCGCGCCGGCACCAGCGTTGCGCGACTGGTTGTCCAGCCTGGTGTCCCCTGCCCGGTAGCTGCCGTTGAGGCGGATGCCGAACTGCCGCGCGGCGCCAAAACGCCGGCTCAGGTCAACGTTTCCACCCAGTTGCGATGTCGCGGCATAGTCGGCGGTGACCTGCATCTGGTCCGGTCCGGTGGCCCGCTTGGGGACGATGTTGATGCCGCCGCCGACACTGCCGCTCGGCGCCATGCCGATCAGCATGGCGGTCGGGCCCTTGATCAGCTCGACGCGCTCGATATAGCCGGTGGACACGCGGTAGTTGGAGGCAACGCCATACAGGCCATCGAAGGCGATTTCCCCGAAGTTACCGTTGCCCACCGGAAAGCCGCGGATCGTGAAGGCATCGAGGATGCCACCGGGCTGGCTGACGAAGCGCACCGACGCATCATTGGCCAGCACATCGCCCACCGTGCGCGCCTGCTGGTCTTCGATCGCCCTGGCGGTGTAGCTGGTGAGGCTGAACGGCGCGTCCATGATGTCGGTGTTGCCGAGCATTCCCAGCCGGGCGCCGCGCGCGACCTGCCCGCCCGCGAAGGGCTGCGGCAATTCGCCCGCGGCGGCGGCGGTACCGGTGACCGTCACCGTGGGCAGCACCGGCGCCGCCTCGCTGCGGGCGCCCTCGCGCGCCCTGCGCAAGGAAAAGCCGCCGCCCGGCAGCGCCACCGCTTCCAGCCCGGTTCCCGCCAGCAGCGCCCTCAGCCCTGCCGGCACCGAATAGCTGCCTTGCAAGCCGGGGCTCTCGGCGGCACCGAGCAGCGCCGCATCGTAGGAAAGATCGATGCCGGCAGCGCTGGCGAAGCGGTTGAGCACCACATAGAGCGGGCCTGGCCCGATGGCAAAGGAGCGGGCCTGCTCCGTGCCCGGCGCGGCACGCGCCGTGGACAACGGCATGCCAACCCACAGGGCGAGACAGGCGAGAGCGCAGGAAAAGGCGCGGCAAGGTGCCCTCAATGGCTTAGAAGTCCATGCTCATGGACGCCATGAAGGTACGCGGCGCACCCAGCGAGATCGTGCTGAACGAGGCCACCCCCGACCAGTACCTGCGATCGAAGGCATTGAACACACCCGCACGGAAGGTGGTCGACTTGCCGTACAGCGAGGACTTGTAGCGCACGCCCAGATCCACCGTGGTCCACGACGGCACCCGCTGCGTGTTTGCCTGGTTCACGTATTCGCTGCCGGTGTAGTTGACGGCGCCGGTCAGGGTCAGGCCGGGCACCCACGGCAGGTCCCATTCCGTGCCCAGGTTGGCCATCACCGTGGGCACGCCGACCGGGCGGTTGCCGAGCGTGGCCGCGCTGCTGGTCTTGGTCAGTTCGCCGTCGAGCAGGGTCACGCCGCCGAGCAGGCGCACGCCCTTGTAGGCCTGGCCCGACATCGTCAGCTCCAGGCCCTGGTTGCGCTGCTCGCCGTCGACGGAGAAGACCGTGCCGGACAACTGGCCGCTGGGCTTGGTCATGCGGAAAGCGGCCAGCGTTGCCATCACCTTGCCCGCGTCGTACTTGACGCCGACCTCGTGCTGCTTGGTCTTGTACGGGGAGAAGACCTGCCCCGCGTTCGACGCCACCGCCGGCGCGATATCGCCCTTGCTCAGTCCCTCGATGTAGTTCGCGTACAGCGAGACGTGCTGCCAGGGCTTGAAGACGATGCCGGCCAGCGGCGTGACGGCGCTCTCGTCGTACGTGGCGGTCTTGGCGCCGGTGGCGGCGTAGTTGTTCGACTTGACCTGCTGGTAGCGCAGGCCGAGGGTGAGTTGCACGCGGTCGTCGAGCACGCTCAGGGTGTCGGCCAGGGACAGCCCCGACAGCGTGGAGTCGGACACCTTGGGCACGCGTTGCGGCGCGGCGATATCCTGCGCCGGGCGGTCGACCGGCGCATAGATATTGGACGTGACAGGCGTGCCGGCCACGTTGGCGCTGGCGAAGCGGTCCATATACAGGTTCGCCTGCAGCGCCAGCGCGTGCTTGACGGGGCCGGTCTCGAACTTGCTCCTGACGCCGGTATCGAAGCTCGACCGGTTGACCTGGAACCTCCAGTTCTGTATCGCCGACGAGGTGGCACCCGCCGAATTCAGGATGGTCGGCGTCTGGTCCGACAGCCGCGCCACGTCGGAGCGGGTACCGCCAGCGTCGGCAAACACGGTCACGTTGTCGGTGATGTCGTACTCCGCGTGCAGCAGCGTCGAGACATCATTGGACTTCCACCAGCCCCACCGCTGGCTGACATTGCGCCGGCCGTCCGGCGCCGCGGGCACCTGCACGCCGGCCGCGACCAGGAAGGGCCGCGTCGGCGCGTCCACCCACTGGTATTGCTCGATCAGGTCGAGCGAAGCCCGCAGGCGCTCGCCGTGATAATCGAGCGACAGCGCGGCCACCTCCGCGCGCGATTTCTGGTTGTCCAGCGGGGTCTGTCCCTGGCGATGCAGGCCGTTGAAACGGATGCCCCACTCCCGGTCATCGCCAAAGCGGCGGCTCAGGTCGATCGCGCCGCCCACCTGCGCGTCAGACGCGTAGTCGAGGGTAAAGCGCGTCAGGTCCTGCGCCAGTGCCCGCTTGGGCACGACATTGACCACGCCGCCCACGCCGCTGTTGGGAGACATGCCGTACAGCAGGGCGGCGGGGCCCTTGAGCACCTCGACCCGCTCCAGGTACTCGGTGAAGAGGTGGTAGTTGGGCGAAACGCCGTAGACGCCGTCAAACGCGATTTCCGACAGGTTGCCCTCGTTGATCGGGAAGCCGCGGATATAGAAGGAATCCGTCACGCCGCCGACCTGGCCGGTGAAGCGAACGGAAGGATCGCTGTTCAGCACCTCGGCCAGGGTGACGGCCTGCTGGTCCTCGATCCGCTGGGCGGTGTAGTTGGTCACGGCGAAGGGCGTGTCCATCACGCCCTTGTTGCCCAGCAGCCCCAGGCGGCCGCCACGCGCCACCTGGCCGCCGGCATGGGCCGGTGGCAATTCGCCCGGCGCCTCGGTGGCGGCGGTGACGGTCACCGCCGGCAGCGTCGCGGTGGCATCCGCCGGCTGCGATTGCGCCCTCACGCCGAGCGGTGCCACGCTCGCGCCCATCGCAAGACAGACAAAGGCGTGGTGCAGTGCAAGCGCGAACGGCTTGGGTCGAGGTGGGCGCGCGTTGGCGATGGCAGTGGCATGGCGTGTTGCAGACATCAGATTCTCTTCTCCGGCAGCGTGGTGTTTGAAGTTCCTACGCAGTAGGCCGGTCGAGAATCGAAATCCCCTCAATATTTCCCTGGTTTTTTTCCGCACATGGGCAAAGTGGCGTCAATTTCCGCCGGCGGGACCAACCGTGACCCAGAGGCGCGTGCGATAGGCGATGGAAACGGGCTGCGACTGCGCCAGGAAGCGCAGCGTCCGATCGGTGTCGCGCAGGTGGTAGGTGCCGGATATGCGCAGGTCCGCCACGCGCGGATCGCAGACGATGCGGCCGGTGCGGTAGCGGGCAAGTTCGGCCAGCACGTCGGCCAGGCGCATGTCCTTGCCGGCGATGACGCCCTCGGCCCAGCCGTCCGGCGCGATGGGCGGCGCCGCCGCCGGCGTGCTGCCGTCTGCGGCAAGCCACCAGGTCGTCCCCGCGCGTGCCACGTCCTCGCCATTGCCCGCCGACGGATACAGGGCGACGGCGCCCTCCTGCACGCTGACCCGGGCGCGCGCGCCCTCGATACGCACCACGAAGCGCGTGCCCAATGCGCGCAGGCTGCCGAACGGCGTCTGCACCCAGAAGGGCCGCGCCGCGCCGCTGGCGGCGGAAAATTCATCGTCATGGCCCGTGGTGACCAGGATCTCTCCGCGCCGCAGCGTGATCAGGCGGCGCTCGGCGCCCAGTCCGGTACTGATGGCCGTGTCCGTATTGAGCACGATGGTGCTGCCATCATCGAGCCGCACGGTACGCTGCTCGCCGGTGGCGGTGCTGGTATCGGCAAGCAGGCGCTGCCATGGCGCCAGTTCTCGCACACCCTGCACGGCAAGCAGCGAGATACCTGCCAGCGCCAGCACCTTGAGCGCCTGACGGCGTTTCAGGCCGCCGGCGCTGCGCCGCGCGCCGGCGGTTTGCAGCGTATCCAGCGCAAGCGCTGCCGGTACGCCGGAGAAATCGTCTCGCAGCGCCTGCACCCGCTGCCAGGCGAGCGCGTGCAGCGGGTCCGCCTTGAGCCACTGTGCGAACGCCTCGCGCGTGCCGGCGGTGGGCTCGCCGAAGTCGAGCCGGATCGTCCAGGTAACGGCCTTGTCGACCATGCGAGCGGGAATCCGGGGTTCGGGCGCGGGCGGCGTGGGTCCGCAGGGACTGGCGGGATCAGTCACCGAAGCGCACAGCGTAGCAATGGCGCAGGGCCGCGGCGACATGGCGTTCGGCCGTCGCCAGCGACACCCCGAGGCGCTCCGCGATCTGCCGGCAGGTCAGCCCTTCCAGCTGGGCCCACAGGAAGGCGGTGCGCACCTGCGGCTTGAGCGCATCGAGTATGCGGTCGATGGCGATCAGGGCCTCCAGGAAGAGCAGCCGGCTCTCTGGCGACGGCGCGTGGGCCGGCGGCAACTGCGCCAGCGTCTCCAGCCAGGCCAGCTCCAGCTCCCGGCGCCGCCAGTGCTCGATGACCAGGCCGCGCGCGATCGTGCTCAGGTAGGTGCGGGGCTCCCGGATATCCGCGGCCTGCCGGTGGAGCAGGCGGAGAAACACGTCCTGCGCCAGGTCTGCCGCATCGCAGGCATTGCCCAGCTTGCGGCGCAACCAGCCCTGGAGCCATCGGTTGTGCTCGCTATAGAGGGAGTGAACGTGACGCTGGAGAGCGGATTCGGCGGCAGCCATGCTGCATTCCTGATGATGATCAGTCTGGCACGGCCAAACCTCACAGATCGCAAATGAGAATGGTTCGCATTGTATTACAGACGGGCTCTCCAGTACAACTGCCGGCAGGCCCGGTCATTGCCACGCTGGCGCACAGCCCTGCGCCGCCCGCCTTCGCATAATGAGTCAGTCAGCGTCAGCCAACGGGGATCCGGCCCACACGGGCGGCCGGCGGCCTTGCCAGGGCATGGCCGCTTCCAGTTGGGCCGCCAGGCGGAAAAGGATGTCCTCTCGTCCAAACCCCGCAACGAACTGGGAGCCAATTGGCAATCCTGTTGCGCTATCGAACGACAACGGAACCGACATGGCGGGCAACCCCGCAACGTTCGGCAACGGGGTGAATGGTGATTGCTGGAGCACGTGCGCGATCCAGCCGTAGCCATCAAGCATTCCCTCGTCCTTGTTGTACTCACCTATCCGAGGCGCGAGATCTGGCAGCGTCGGCGTCAGGAGAAGGTCGTAGCCCAGGAAGAATTTGCCCGTCGCCCGCGTAACGGCATTCCGGACCTGCAGCGCCTCCAGCAGGTCCGTACCGCTGACGCGACGCCCATACTCGTAGACCGCGAATGTCGCCGGTTCGAGAATGCCCGGGGTCACGGGCCTGCCGGTTGCCGCCGAGATGGCGTTGAGCCTCATGGCCGCGTTCGCGGTCCAGATCTGCGCGTTGGCGTGAACGAAACTGTCCCAGCTTACGCCCAGGTCCGGCGTGACTTCCTCCACTTCATGGCCCAGCGATGCAAGAGACCGGGCAACGGCGCGGATGGCATCCGCCACGACAGTGGTGGTCCGCCCGGAATTCTGTGGGTTGAGCAGGAAGCCGATCCTGAGCTTCCCCGGACTGCGCTGGAGTTCCGACAGATAACTGTCGGCCGGTGGCGCAATCTGATACGGCTCGCCGATGCCGGCACCGGTCACGGCATCGAGCAAGGCGGCGCTGTCACGCACCGACCGGCTCACGCCAAAGTGCACGCCAAGTCCGTTCCATACCTCGTCTACGGCGGGGCCGTTGGATACGCGTCCCCTTGTCGGCTTCAGGCCGAACAGGCCATTCAATGCCGCGGGCACGCGAATCGAGCCACCGGCGTCAGTGGCATGGGCAAGCGGAACGATTCCGGCTGCGACGGCCGCGCCGGCGCCCCCGCTCGAGCCGCCGGCACCGCGATCGAGATTCCACGGATTCCTGGTCGGCCCGCACACGCGTGCCTCTGTGGTCGTGCTCACCGCCAGCTCGGGCATCGTCGTCCTGCCGAGCGTGACGAGGCCGGCCTTTCGGAATCTGACCATCAGATTCGAGTCTTCCCGTGCAATCAGCCCTTGCGCTATCCGGCTACCCAGTTCGCTTCTGCGGCCCTTCATCGCCACGCCCAGGTCCTTGATGAGGAAGGGCACGCCGGAAAGCAGGCTTCCTGGTTCCGCGGACGCGGTTGAGTCCGCCTCCGCGGGCCAATGCTCGACCACGGCATTGATCTTCGGGTTGATAGCCTCGAGCGCATTCAGCGCAGCGGCCGCGACTTCCGCGGGGCTGACCTGTCCGCTCGATATGAGATCGTGCAAACCTACGCCATCAAGCGACGCATATTCGTCCAGTTTCATAGCGATGCCAATAAAGAACCAACAATAAGAGCGGAATGCCCCAGCAGCCGCGCAACGAAACGGCTACCTGAGCGCGGGCGTGATCAATCCATGCCTCGCGTTCCCGCGGGAACCGGTGCATGCCCATCCGATGCGAATTCAACGACGTCTTCCGGATGCAAGCGCAGAAGGAGGACGATGACTCCCGAGATGAAAAGCATCGCGGCCACGATCAAGAAGCCAAGATGCATGCTTCCCGTCAGACTCTTCGACCATCCGATGATGCTTGGCCCGAAGAACCCACCGGAAAGACCGATCGTATTGATCAGTGCAATCGCCCCCGCTCTCGCATCGCCTTTGATGTACTCCGGCGGTACGGCCCAGAAGACGATATTTGCCATCCACATCATCCCCGTGGCGAGTGTGAGACAAACGATGGTGAGCAGAAGGCTACCGTCGGCAAATATCCAGGCGACAAAGGCGAGGACGCCGACGAACACAGGCAGCGCAATGTGGAAACGTCTGTCGCGATGCTTGTCGGAACTGCGGCCACCATAAAAAATGGCCAATGCAGCAGCAACGTAGGGGATGGCTGAATACCAGCCCAGCTGCTGTGTGCTGGCGACGCCTTCGAGCTTGAGGATCGTCGGAAGCCAGAAGCTGAGAGCGTAGATTGGCGCGATGATGCAGAGGTAGGCCACGGCAAGAATATAGACCTTCGGGTCCCTCAGGACAGCACGGAAAGAACCATGGCGTCCGGCATCCCTGCCCAGTTCCCCTTGAAGCAGGCGCTTTTCCTGCGGGCTCAGCCATTTCGCGGTAGCCGGGCCATCCGACAGGGCGAAGTAGGCGATCACGCCGAGGACGACACACGGGGCGCCTTCCAGCAAGAACATCCATTGCCAGCCGGATAGATTGCCGGCCCCTGCAAACGCCGTCATGATCCAGGCGGAAAGAGGACCGCCCACGATTCCGCTGACCGGTCCCGCGAGCCAGACAATGGAGATGGCGCCGGCAGTGCGCGACGGACCATACCAGCGGGACAGATAAAACAGCACGCCAGGAGCAAAGCCGGCCTCGAAAACGCCGAGCAAGAAGCGCACCGCATAAAAGGCCGGAATACTGTTCACGAACAGCATGCAGATTGACGCGATCCCCCACAGCACCATGATCCGGCTGAAGGTGACCCGCGCCCCCACCTTCGGAAGCAGCAGGTTACTCGGGATCTCGAACAGGACGTAACCCACGAAAAAGATGCCGGCGCCGACCCCATAGGCCGCATCGGATAGTGCCAGGTCACTCTGCATCTGCAGCTTCGCGAAACCGACATTGACTCTATCGAGGTACGCGAACATGAAGCCGACAAACAGTAGCGGCAGCAGGTGTAGATCCACCTTTCGATAGACGGAAGATACTGCTGCGTCGCCGCCTGACGTTTGATTTATTGCGGACAATTTTGTCTCCGGTCGTTGATCTTGGTCGAGCCTGGGCCATGGCGATCGCACGGCGAGCGATGTGGAAGATCCAATCCATCGGGCTCGCCGTGTGAGCGACAAGTGGCGGGCTATCCGGTCACAGCCTGGCTGACATGACAGCCAGCATTGCGTCGCAAAGAATCTGTGCGCCCGCGGCCAGATCCTTGTCGCGGGCATGCTCTGCCTCGTTATGGCTGATGCCCTTCTCGCAAGGCACGAAGATCATGGCCGTAGGCGTGTGGTCTGCCATGTACTTGGCGTCGTGAGTGGCGCCAGAGACGATGCTCATGTGCGTCAGGTTCCGAGCCTTCGCCGAGTCCTCGACAACCGCCACGACACGGTCGTCGAACTTCACGGGAGTCGAGCGCAGCAATACCTTGGCGGAGACGGGGCAATGCTCGACTTCGCTCGAACACATCTGGAGGATCTTCTCGCCCGTTTGCAGGAGATGATCCGGATCCGGGTGCCGGAGATCGATGTTGAAGGTAACCTTTCCGGGAACCGTGTTGGGCGAGCCGGGTGCCACTTCAAGCCGTCCGACGGTGAAGCGCAGTATGTCGAGCGGATCCGCAATTTCACTCCGAATCCGTGCCATCAGCACCGTCGCCGCAAGCAGCGCATCTTTCCGGTGTCGCAATGGCGTGGTGCCGGCGTGGGCCTCCATCCCGCGAACTTCGATCTCATAGGAATGAAGACCCTGAATGCCGCTGACGATGCCGATGTCGCAATCCGCATCTTCGAGGACGGGGCCCTGCTCGATGTGAGCCTCGATATACGCAAACCCTTTGCCGCCCAGAGGCCTGCTTTGCAAGTGCGGAAGCGCCTCGATCTGCGTCGCCAGCGCATCGCCAACGCTGATGCCTTTCGCATCGCGTATTGCCAGTGCCCTGTCGAGCGGCAAGGCGCCTGACGCCACCGCCGACCCCATCGTCGGCGGGGGAAATCTCGAACCCTCTTCATTCATCCAGACGACGAGCTCCATCGGGCGCTCTGTCACCACGCCATGATCGTCAAGCGTTTCAAGGACTTCAAACCCGGCCAGCACCCCGAATACGCCATCGAACTTGCCGCCCGTGGGCTGGGAATCGAGATGCGATCCCGTCATGACAGGACTGAGTTCCGGCCGCGCGCCCGGGCGGCGGATAAAAAGATTGCCGATCGGATCGATGGCCGTGATGTAACCCCTCCCCGAAGCCCAGTCCAGAAGGAGTTGCCGCCCCCTGGTGTCCTCTGCCGTCAGTGCCTGACGGTTAACGCCGCCATTGCCGGTGGCGCCGATTTCGGCCATCGCGCGGTGGCGGTCCGAGAGCCTGGCACCGTTGATAAGCGGTGCGGCTGTCACCGTGGATACAGATGTGGGATTGTCGACTTGCATTGTTTCCGGGGGGCGTCGTTTATCGTGGCACCCAGTTTGCCCAGCCAACCCCATAAAGTCAAGTCACTTGACTAGCAGGAATGTTAGTGTCATTTATACGAACAAAAAGCGGCATCCAAGCCACAATCAGGCTGCGGATCGCGAAAACCACCCCTTGAATTTGGCTCCGATGCCGACGCGGCGGAGGTGACGTCGACATCTCGCCGATTTATCGACCCCATGCCTGCACTCGTTACATTGCTACACGCCAAATCGAAAATGCGTTACTATTTCGAAATGCCGGAATACTATTAATCCGTGCCGTAGAATTATCGAAGATTCACGCCGGATCGAGAAACTTCACCGAAGACGGAACGATAAATCCGGTCCAGTACTGATCGCGCCATCGCATATTATGGAAAACAACGAAATTAATCAGGAAATCGTCATCGGCGGAAGGCTCAAGCACGCGAGACTCAATCGCAAGCTGAGCTTGCGTCAACTGGCGGAGAAAGTCGGCTGCACTGAGAGCTTCCTGTCGAAAGTCGAGAACTGCAAGGTCCGCCCTTCCCTCCCGATGCTTCACAAGATTGCCGTGACGCTGGGAATCAGTGTCGCCAAGCTGTTTATTGAAGAAGACAACACCACTGGATCGGTGACGGTCATGCGGGAGGGTCAGCGACAAATACTGCGGACGGAACATCGACGGGCTGGCGATGGCGTGTCGCTGGAAACGCTGCTCCCCAACCATCTGTGCGCCCTGCTGGAATCCAATATCCATCACATCCCCGCGGGAACCTCGTCCCAGGGCTTTCTCGAGCATCAGGGCGAAGAAATGGGCTATGTACTGCAAGGAGAACTGGAACTCACCGTGGCCGATCAGACTATCCGCGTGAGCAAAGGCGACTCCTTCTTTTTCTTTTCGCACCTCCCGCATGGCTACCGGAACATTGGCAGCACGGAAGCCCAGGTGTTGTGGGTCAACACGCCCCAGAGCTTCTGACGCAGTCACCAGAGCGACTATCCCGCAGGCCTCGACGACATCCTGCCAGCCCTTGCGCGGATCATTCCTGCGTTACTCCTTGCGTTTCAGGCCATCGGGAGCGGGCACCCAGCGAAAACCGGCCTGCCCGGCCTGTACATGACCCAGCCCGGGGAATGCCATATGGGCGCCTCCCACCAGATAGCCTTGCCGGGCCGCGTCGGCAAGGATGCGCTGCCGCGTGGCCGCCGCGGCGGCAGGAGCGACGTCGTACTCGATGGTGATGCCCGGATCGCCGAACTGCGCCTCGCTGGCGTGGATGACGTCTCCCCAGAGCAGCAGCCGCTGACCCCGGCTCTCGATGAAGTAGCCGTTCATGCCCGGCGTGTGGCCGTATAGCGGTACCGAGCGCACGCCGGGGAACAGTTCGGTGGCACCGTCGAAGGTGCGCAGCTTGCCCGCCACCACATACGGGTCGACAGTCTGGTGCGACTGCCGGAAGGTGGTGCGGGCCGCCGCCGGCGCCCTGGCCTCGGCTTCGGGGCTGAGCCACAAGGCCGGATCGCGCTGGTCCACGTGCACCACTGCATGCGGGAACACCCGCTGCCCGCCGATACTGAGGCCGCCGGAGTGGTCGCCGTGGATATGCGTCAGCAGGATGTCGTCGATATCGCCGGGCTGGTAGCCGGCAGCACGGAGGTTCTCGACGAGGTGGCCGGTCAGCGGCCCGAACAGCTCGCCCGCGCCGGTATCGACGAGAATGCGACGCTCGCCGGTGTCGACCAGGAAGCAGTTGACGGAGATCTCCACCGGCAATGCCTGGTGGGCGGCCGCGAACGCCTCGCGCACGGCTTGCGGCTTGCTCATGATCTTCGACACGTCGCGCGGCGCGGTGCCATCCGACAGCACCGTGACGCGAAACGCCCCCAGCGCAAAGCGGTAGAAACCGGGGGCCTGGTGCGCCGCCCATCCAGGGCTGGACGATGTGTCCGGCGAATCTGTCGCACCGGCGTTTGCCGGACTGGCGGCAAGGACGGTCATGGATGCGGTGGCAAGAAGCAGGAAGCGGGGGAAATTCATGATCGGTATCGGTCCGGGTTGCGCACTGGCCCCTTATCAGGTGCCGTACTGGTGCTGAATCAGCGATAAACGGAACAATAGCGATCGCGCTCTGCCGCGATAAGCTGTCTTTCTTGGGAATAATTGTGCCACCATTGGCATAATCGGCATAATTGGCGGCATCGATCATTGACCTGGCGCCGTGCGCGAACCGAGACGTCCATGCCTCCCGACATGAATGACACGCTGGTCTTCCTCAAGGTCGTGGAAGCGGGGAGTTTCACCGCCGCCGCAGCCGAGTTGCTCCTGCCCAAGACCACGGTCAGCCGCAAGCTGCGCGAACTCGAGCAGCGGCTTGGGGTGCAACTCTTGCACCGGACCACACGCCGCCTCGGCCTGACGGAGGCCGGCACGCTCTACTACGAATCCTGCCGCGCCATTCCCGGCATGCTGGCAAACGCCGATGCAGCGGTAGGCCAGTTGCAGGGCACGCCGCGCGGCACGTTGCGCATCACGGCATCCTACTCGCTGGCGATCACCCTGCTCGGCCCGCTGCTGGCAGATTTCCGCGGCGAAAACCCGAACGTGAACATCGAGCTGGTGCTCAGCCACCGCACGCTCGATCTCGTCGGCGAGGAAATCGACCTGGCACTGCGCATGGGCGACCTGCCGGATTCATCGATGGCCGCACGGCGACTCGCCACCTTCCCGAACCGCATCTACGCCAGCCCCGCCTATCTCGCGCAGCATGGCGAACCCACCCATCCGGACGCACTGTGCGAGCACATGGCGCTATCCACGCGCGTGGCCAGGCGCGCCAGCGGCCATGCCTGGCCAATGCGCCGCGAGGACGCTGCCGAAGGGCTCACCGACTACCCAATCCGCCCCGTGATCGAGGCCGACGATCCGGAGACACTCAAGGCGCCACTGTTCGACGGCGCGGGCCTGATGATGGCAACAGACCTGATCATGGCGCGGCATGTCGGGCAAGGCCTGGTGGTGCCGGTACTGCCTGGCTGGCTCGGGCGTTGCCCGGACCTGCACGCCGTGTTTCCGCGCGGGCACGTACAGCCGCCAAAGTTGCGCGCGTTCATCGACTTCCTCGTGCTGCGGCTCGCACCGGGTGCCGCAGGCGCACGGCGCTGAACGCATCGGCAACTCGCCTGGCGAGGATCGCGCAATTGTCGTGCGGGCGCCGATCCCTGCAAGGCATGGCAACGCGAACACCAGGGCTTCCGGCTTTTCGCGCGCGATACTTTGTGGCATGTTTGCCGGGGATTGCCGGTCGACAGGCCGGCTCGAACTACGGGTGAGATTGTGGAACTACGACATTTGCGCTATTTCATCGCGGTGGCCGAGCATGAGAGCATTCGCGAGGCGGCGGAGCGCATCCACGTCACGCAGCCCGCCATCTCCCGCCAGATCCATGACCTGGAGGAAGAACTTGGCTTCGCATTGTTCGCGCGCACGCCGCGCGGACTCAGGCTGACTTCGGCCGGCCAGGCGTACTTGCGCGATGCCCGCACGGCGCTCAACCAGCTCGACGTCGCGGCGCGCGGTGCCCAGCGGATATCGGCCGGCATGCAGGGCCGCCTGCGGCTTGGCTTTGTCGAGAACAGTGGCTGGGACGGCATCGTGCCGCATATCTTCCGGCGCTTCCAGGAAGACGTGCCCGACGTCCGCATCGAACTGATCCCGATGAACACGCCACAGCAGCTCGACGAGATCCGCGCGGGCACGCTCGACGGCGGCTTCGTGTACCAGTACGGGCCGCTCCCCGAATCGCTCGGCACGCTGCCGCTGACGACGAACAACGTGCTGCTGGCGGCGCCGCGCGCATGGGCGCTGCCCGCCCCGGAAACGTCCACGACTCACGCATCCCCGCCAGGCGTGGCGCTGCGCCAGATTGCCGACTGGCCATTCGTCACGTTCCCGCGCGCTGTGTATCCGGTCTACTACGACCGGCTGATCGGCGCTTGCCAGGCGTGCGGCGTCACCCTCAACGTCGTCCAGGAGGTCTCGACCGAGGCCGCCATGCTGTCGCTCGTCTGCGCCGGCATCGGCGCAGCCATCGTCAACTCGGCCAACGTCGGCCGTCCGCCAGCGCTCTGCCACTTTGCGTCGTTCACGGATCTTTCCATCCCGATGCCGCTCGTCTTCGCCTGCAAGGCCGATGCGCCCGAGCCGGCGCTTGCGCGCTTCATTCAGACGGTGGAAGCGATGAGGCAGACCGTGGCGGCGCCTGGGTGATGCCCGGAAAGCATCAGCTCCGCCAAAAAACGGCATTTGTCGGCAACCAGCTCGATCAGCAATATTGCATGCAGACGCGGCCGATCCCCACGAACCGGCCGCGCCCGATCCCCCACCGGAGACAGGCATGCCAGGCCGATCGAACGACCAGACCCATTCCAGGAAAACACTGATCTCAACGGAGATCGACTACGAGCGCGAGGGCTTCCAGACCGGTGTGCTGCGCATTCCCTATTCGCATGACCGCTCTGCCTATGGCCACATTCCCGCGCCGATCGCCGTGCTCAAGCAGGGCACGGGACCCACGGTGCTGCTGACCGGCGGCAACCATGGCGACGAATACGAAGGCCCGGTGGCGTTGATGAAGCTGCTGCAGCGCATGCCTTCGATGCAGATCCAGGGCCGGCTGATCGTCATACCGGCGCTGAACTTTCCGGCGTTCATCAACGGCTCGCGCACCTCGCCGATCGACCGCGGCAACCTGAACCGCATGTTTCCCGGCGACCGCAATGGCTCGATCACCGCGATGATCGCGCACTACGCGGACAGCGAGCTCTTCCCGCGGGCAGACGTGGTGCTGGACCTTCACGCCGGCGGCGCTTCGTTCAACCACATGCCCACGGTGCTGGCCGCGCTGCCGTCCGATCCGGCACGCCGTATCGCGTACCTGAAACTGGTCAAGGCCTTCGCCGCGCCGCACACCATGGTCATGGACCTGCTCGGCGAAGACCGAACCTACGGCGCGGCGGCAGAGCGCCACGGCACCTTGTTCCTGTGCGGCGAATTCGGCGGCTATGGCAGCTGCAACGTGGAAGGGCTGGCCATCGTCGAGCAAGGCCTGCGCCGTGTGCTCCATGTCGCCGGGCTGACGCGCGACGACAGCCCGCCGCCGCGCCACGACACGCAATTCATCGCGGTGAACGGGGCCCGGCACTATCTGTTCGCGCCACGCCACGGCGTATTCGAACCCTGCTTCACGTTGGGGCAGCAGGTCGCGGCCGGCGATCTCGCCGGGCGGCTGTTCGATCCGTACGCGCCGTGGGAGCCGCCGCGCGAACTCCACTTCGGCGGCGCCGGCATGGTGGTCTGCGCCCGCACCTTCGCCGGCGTCGAACCCGGCGACTGCATCGCCCTGCTGGCATCCCCCATCACGCTGTAGCCCATTCCGACGGCAACGCGGAGATTGGCGTCCTCTCATTGGGGAGCCGCCAGCCCGCCCCGTGCCCCTTCGAGGAGACCTTCATGCAGTCCGCCCCCAAAACCGCCCCGGCCCTGGAAGCCGGCGCGCCCCGCGCCGAAGAGCCGGGAATCGAGAACGCCGGCACCCCGTTCTCACATGGATACATCGTATTCATGTTCTTTATCTGCTTCGCCTTTTCTTATATCGACCGCCAGGTCGTCAGCATCCTTGTCCAGCCGCTCAAGGCATCGCTACTGCTCAGCGACACCCAGATCGGGCTCTTGCAGGGTGCGACATTCACGCTTTGCTACGCTACCGCGGGGATGTTCGTGGCCCGGCTCGTGGACCGCTCGAACCGGGTACGCCTGAGCGCTGCCTGCGTCGCCATCTGGGCGATTTCCACGGCCATGTGCGGCACGGCAAGCAGCTTTGGCGAACTGCTGGTCTGGCGTGCCGGCACGGCCATTGCCGAAGCCGCCCTCAGCCCCGCCGCCTTGTCGATCTTCAGCGATATGTTCCCGCCGCGAAAGGTCACGCGCGCCAGCAGCGTGTTCATGCTTGGGCCGTACGTCGGCGGGGGCGTGGCCTTGCTCGGCGGCGGCGTGTTGCTGGGCTGGATGGACCAGCCCACGATGGCCGGCTGGCTCACGACGCAAGGCCTGCAGCCCTGGCAGATGATCTTCTTCGTGGTCGGGCTACCCGGCCTGGCGCTTGCTGCGCTGGTGCTGGCGACCATCCGCGAGCCGGCGCGGCGCGGGCTGTCGACCGCCCACGCTCCCGCCGAGGCGGCGCCACCGATCAGCGAGGTCCTGCGCGAGTTGTTCGTGCGCAACCGCTTCTGCCTGCCCTACTTCTTCGGCTACGTCGCCCTCATCCTGCTGTTCTATTCCCACGCCGCCTGGTTCCCGACCCTGCTGATCCGCAGCTTCGGGTTGTCCGCAAGCGAGGTAGGCAAGATGACCGGACCGGTCTACATGATCGGCGGGATGGCGGGCGTCGTCAGCGCAAGCCTCTTCGTGGGCAAGGTGGACGATCGCGATGCGCTGCGCAAGGTGCTGCGCATCGCCTGCGCGGCGGCCACCTTGCTGGTGCCTGTCGCCTGTGCCGCGCCGCTCGCACCGGTGATGTCGCTGTCGCTCGCGCTGTATGGCCTGTGCGCCTATGCCGCCAGCATCGTCATGGCACTGGCGCCGGTGCCGCTGCAGATCACCATTCCCAATCGCATGCGCGGTCGCGCGGTGGCACTGCTGGTGTTCCTGACCAATGCCATCAGTGGCGGGCTTGGACCGTTCGCCGTAGGCTCCATCAACGAGTGGCTGGGCCATCCGAAGTCCGGGCTGGCGATCGCCCTTTCCATTGTCGGCACCACGGCGGCGGCGGTCAGCGCCCTGCTCTATTTCATCGCCGCCAGGCGGGCCGGCCAGGCATCTGCCACAGGCACGAGCCTGGGAACACAGGCAGGGCGTTGATGTCAGCCATGACATCCCCCGGAAAGCCAGGCCGGCTACGAGCAGTCCAGGCGATGCAAGGACGCGGCCATTGACAATGGCTCAGGCCCTCGGCGCGCCACCTACGGCTTCGATCGCACCGGCTCCGCAGTGTCTCTCGCCGGGGACATTGCGGCATGCACTAGCAGCACTGGCCGGCGGCACTGTCGTACCAGCCCCTCGGCTACGCTACCCATGAGCAGGCGCCGCACGCCGCGGCGCCCGTGCGTGCCCGCGACGATCAACTCCGCGCCAATCTGTTCCGCCGCCTGATTGATGGCCGTAGCCACATCGAAGAGCGCCCCCGGCTCGTCGATCATTGCCGTCGTACATTTCACCTGCCGGGCCGCTGCCCTTGCCTTGGCGCCGTCAAGAAGGAGTTGCCCACCTTCGAGCAGGGTGGCACGCAAGTCGGTGAGGTCGACATAGCCTGCCTCGTACCTGAGGTAGCTGTTATCGATCACATGGACCACGGCAAGCTCCGAACGCAAAGCTGCGGCCAAGCCGACCGCTTCCGCCAGGGCCCGCTCGGCGGACTCGCTGCCGTCGACTGCCACCAGGATCTGGCTGTACATCATCGCTCTCCGTGTGAAGACATCGCGGTCATCGGGCAACGGGAGGCGCCCGCAGACGCTGCCCGCCTCCCTCGGATACGTCCAGTCTGTACGCCCCCGCGTGCGTCGTATTGATGTAGATCATGGCTTGTGCTGTTCGCCGGGTTGCGCGCAGGCACCGGCATCTATTCTCGTGACAGAGCGTTTTCCTGCGGACGGCCAGTTCGCAACGACCACGAGGAGAGTTCATCATGTACAGGAAGATCTTGCTTGGAGTTGACGGCAGCCGCTCCTCGGACCTTGCAGTAAGCCAGGCGATCATCCTCGCCAAGGCGACGGGCAGCGAAGTGCGGGCGCTCTTCGTGGTGGACGACAGCGATGTCTTCTACCTTGCCGAGAATTCGTACCCCTCCTGGTTGATGGAGAGCATCCTGGCCATGGGACACAAGTGCCTGGAGACCGTGGCGAATCGCCTGACCGAGGCCGGCGTACCGCATTCGACAAAGATTCTCGAAAAGCCAGTCGCGCAGGGCCGGATCTCGGAATCGATCGTGAGGGAGGCTGATTACTGGGGCGCCGACCTTATCGTGCTGGGAACACATGGACGGCGCGGGATCAAACGCCTTGTGATGGGCAGCGTGTCGCAAGGCGTAGTCTGCGAGAGCAACAAGCCCGTGCTCCTGATCCGAAGCGAACTCGAAGAATAGCGATCTGCGTGGCGCCCCAGGCTTCGCAATGGCGGCGCCGCAGACGCTGCAGACCGCACCTGCGATCGGCATTCGTACCCGTATGCCGATTCCTGCACGCCATGACGTCCGCAACCTGGCAGTGGCGCTTTAGCCCTTCACACGCCCAGACTACGCGCCCAGACTAAGCGTTTACCCCTTGAGCAAATCCACGCCCCTGTAAGAAGCGGGTAAGGGGCAGGCCTTAACTTATCAGCATGGACATCGGCCGACGCTACGGCGCACGCCTCTGCCGGCGCCGCACGCTGGCGCGGACCATCGCGTCCGGCGGCGTCCGGCGGCGTCCGGCGGCGTCCGGCGGCGCAAGCACACAATCTGCAGGAGACATGGATGAATGAAGATCTGGTCACGAGACTGAAGGCAAATCCGCGATATCGCGAGCTTGTCCACAGGCGAACACGGCTTGGATGGTCGTTGACCGCCATCATGCTCGTCATCTACTACGGATACATCCTGCTGATTGCCTTCGACAAGGAACTCCTGGCCACGAAGATAGGAAATGGCGTGATGACGTGGGGCATGCCGATCGGCCTGTTCGTGATCGTCTTTACCGTCGCCATCACGGGATTCTACGTACGCCACGCCAACGGCGTGTACGACGAACTGACAGAGCAGATCAAGCGGGAGGTGGCATGAAAGCACATCACGCACTCCTTGCTTGCGCAACGCTGCTTCTGTCGACGGCCGCGCTTGCGGCGGGTGGAGACCTTGGGCAGGCGGTCCGGCAGCCAACCAACTGGACGGCCATCGGCATGTTCGTCGTGTTTGTCATTGGTACGCTGTTCATTACCAAGTGGGCGGCAACCAAGACGAAATCGGCGGCGGCATTCTATACGGGCGGAGGCGGCATCACCGGCTTCCAGAACGGGCTGGCGATCGCGGGCGACTTCATGTCGGCGGCGTCATTCCTCGGCATCTCGGCTGCCGTCTACACCAATGGCTATGACGGGCTGATCTATTCCATCGGCTTCCTCGTCGGCTGGCCAGTCATCACCTTCCTGATGGCGGAGCGGCTGCGCAACCTTGGTCGCTTCACCTTCGCCGACGTTGCGGCGTACCGCTTCAAACAGGCGCCGATCCGTGCGTTTGCGGCATCGGGCACGCTGGTGGTGGTCGCGTTCTACCTGATCGCGCAGATGGTAGGCGCCGGCCAGCTGATCAAGCTGTTGTTCGGGCTGGAGTACTGGATCGCCGTGGTCATCGTGGGGGCGCTCATGATGGTGTACGTCCTGTTTGGCGGCATGACCGCCACGACGTGGGTACAGATCATCAAGGCCTGCCTGCTGCTTGCCGGCGCTTCGTTCATGGCCGTCATGGTGCTGGCCCAGTTTCACTTCAGCCCCGAAGCGCTGTTTGCCAAGGCCGTGGAAGTCCACGCCAAGAAGGACTCCATCATGAGTCCGGGCAATTTCATCAAGGATCCCATCTCGGCGATCTCGTTCGGCATTGCCCTGATGTTCGGCACGGCCGGCCTGCCGCATATCCTGATGCGATTCTTCACCGTGCCCAATGCCAAGGAGGCGCGCAAGTCGGTGTTCTGGGCCACTACCTGGATCGGCTACTTCTACATCCTGACCTTCATCATCGGCTTCGGCGCGATCGTGCTGGTGGGAACCAATCCGGCCTTCCAGGATACGAGTGGCAAGCTCCTTGGCGGCGTGAACATGGCGGCAGTCCACCTGGCCAGCGCCGTCGGAGGAAGCGTGTTCCTCGGATTCATCTCCGCGGTGGCCTTTGCGACGATCCTGGCCGTCGTTGCCGGTCTCACCCTCGCCGGTGCGTCCGCCGTTTCGCACGATCTCTATGCGACGGTATTCAAGCAGGGCAAGGCAACGAGCGCCGTCGAACTGCGCGTATCGCGTATCACGACCGTGATCCTCGGCCTGGTCGCGGTGTTCCTTGGCATTGTCTTCGAGAAGCAAAACATCGCGTTCATGGTTTCGCTTGCCTTCGCCGTTGCGGCCTCGGCCAACTTTCCCGTGCTGTTCATGTCGGTGCTGTGGAAGGGCTGCACCACCCGTGGCGCGACGATTGGCGGTTTCCTGGGACTGTTGTCGGCGGTGATCCTCACCATCCTGTCCCAGGCCGTCTGGGTCGACGTGCTGCACTACAAGAGCGCGCCATTTCCCTACACGTCCCCGGCGTTGTTCTCGATGACGATCGGCTTCCTCGGCATCTGGCTCTTCTCGGTCACCGACAACTCGGCCAGGGCGCGCATGGACAAGGCTGGTTTCGAAGCCCAGCAGCTTCGCTCCGAGACCGGAATCGGCGCGGTCGAGGCGTCGGGACATTGAACGAAGCCGGCGGCGTATTCAATGCGAGCCGCCACGCAGAGCGGCGGCGGGCGCCTGGCGCCAAGCCGTCCCGGCCGGGGCAGGCTCGCCTCAAGAGCGCGCATCCTGCCCTTGCCTTGGACTTTGGCTATGGTGAAATAACCCTGCAAGGCGCTTCCCACGGTGGGGCTGCCACCTGCGCCCCTTCCCCGGTGTCGCAGGCCCTCCGTTACCGCGCTCGCTTACCCTTGCCGGGCCGCGCCTAGCGTGTCGCGCTTGATCTTCTTCGCCAGCGACCACTTGTGAACTTCGGTCGGGCCGTCGTAGATGCGGAATCCGCGAATCTCACGGAAGATCTGTTCGACGACGGTGTCGCGCGACACGCCCATGCCGCCCAGAATCTGCACGCAGCGATCCGACACGCGGAACAGCGCCTCGGAGACGCCAACCTTGGTCATCGAACTCTCCGCGGTACCGAGGCCACCTCCATCGAGCACCCCGGCGCACCAGTCGATCATCAGTGCGGCCTGTTGCAGATCGATCAGGTTCTCGGCCAGCATGAAGCCCACCCCTTCGTGGTCGATCAGCAGCTTGCCGAACGCCTTGCGCGTGACAGCGTACGCGCGCGCGATCTCGTCGGCCCGAACCGCGGCGCCGAACCAACGCATGCAATGCGAGAGCCGCGCCGGTGACAAGCGGACCTGCGCATAGCGAAAGCCCTCGTTCGCTTCGCCCAGTACATGGGCCTGCGGCACGCGCAGGTCGTCGATCACAACCAGCGCGTGACCGCCCGGCATGGAACTGTCGATGGTATCGATCAGGCGCTCGATGCGGATCGCCGGATGCGGCAGATCGACCAGAAACATCGTGGCCTGGACATGGTCGGCATCCCCGGTGCGCGCCATGATGATGCCCACGCTTGCACCTTCGGCGCCGGTAATGAACTTCTTGCGCCCGCGTATCACCCAGTCGTCGCCGTCCCTGACCGCCGTGGTCTGGAGCATCGACGGATCCGAACCCGCCCCGCCGTCCTCCGCAGGCTCCGTCATGAAGAACGCCGAACGGGCCTCGCCACTGACCAGCCGCGCCAGGAACCGATCCTTCTGCGCTTCCGTGGCCACCTCACCCAGCAGGAACATGTTGCCTTCGTCCGGCGCCATGGTATTCACGGCGACGGGGCCGAGTGGCGACAAGCCGGAGCGCTTGAGCACGGCCGCGGTCTCGCGCTGCGTCAGGTGCGAGCCATCGGCAAGGATATGGGGCGTCATCAGCCCCGCGGCACGCGCTTTGTCGCGCAGTTCGGCGACAAGATCATCCGATGGGCCATGATCGCCGCAGCGCGGATCGCGCTCATAGGGCATCACGACGTCGCGCACGAAGCGCTCGACGCGGTCGGCAATGAGTTGGCTTCTTTCCGTGGGGCATTCGGTGAACATGCTGGATGACCTCCTTGTAGTGTGTCGATTGAGTGACCGTCATCGATGCGATCATAATGCTTCTCGCCCCGGGCGGACTCGCGCAGCTACTCGCGGCGCAGTCCGGCCTGACGGACCACGGCGGGCCATTTCTTCTGCTCGGCCTGTATCAGATCGCCAAACGCCTGCGGCGTACCGCTGGCCGGCGCAAAGCCACGGCTTGCCAGGCGCTGACGGACGCCCGCGTTCCGCATGGCCTTGGTGATTTCATCGTTGAGCCGCGTCACGATGCCGCCGGGCGTACCCGCCGGCGCCACGACACCATACCATTCCATGGAATCGATGCCGGGCACGCCCGCTTCGTCCAGGGTCGGGACATCCGGCAGGGTAGGCAAGCGGTGCTTGCCCACCACGGCGAGCGCCTTGAGCTGGCCCGACTTCAGCAGCGGCTCCACCACCGGAAATCCGGGGAACATCATCGCGACGTGGCCGCCGACCATATCCGCCAGTGCCGGCGGCGCGCCTTTGTACGGGACATGGACGATGTCGACCCCCGTCTGCTTCTTGAACGCTTCGCCGATCAGATGGAGTTGCGTGCCCGGACCCGACGATGCATAAGTGATCTGGCCAGGCTGCGCCCGGGCCTTGCTCACCAGCTCCTGCAGCGAGCCGGCCACGGACGGATTCACAACCAGCACATAGTTCAGGGTCACGAGCAGGCTGACGGGGCTGAAGTCACGGGCCAGGTCGAACGGCAACCTGTCGTCGAGACTCCGGTTGATGATCATCGGCGTGGTGGCGATCAGCAAGGTGTATCCGTCCGGCGCGGCCCTTGCCGCCGCAAGGGCGCCGATATTCCCGGCGGCACCGGGCCTGTTCTCGACGATGACCGGCTGTCCCAGGCCGACGGAGACCTGCTCCGTCACGATGCGGGTGGCAATATCCACGCTGCCTCCCGCGGGCCAGGGCACGATCATGCGTATCGGACGGCTTGGGTACGCACCCGCCGCCAGCACGCTGGCCGCGCTGGCCGCCAGCGCCATCGCGCCGATGGCGCGACCAATGCGTTGCAGTATCATCGAATGCATCGTCTTACCCCAGCCGCTTTCCAAGCGTCTCCGGCACCATGCGCAGACCCAGCAACGACAACAGGCCGCAACCGATCAGGTAAAGCGCCGGAGCGTTCGGGCTGGAGGTCAGGTGGATCAGCAGCGTCGAGAAAAGCTGGGCAAAGCCGCCAAATACGGCGATCGCCAGGTAGTACGTGACCGACATGCCCGTGGCACGCAGGCGTTGCGGCAGCACCTCGCTCACCAGCACCAGCGTGGCGGGCGACGTCATGGCCATGGGGATCGCCAGCAGGCCGACCACCACCAGCAGGCATGGCAGCGACGGGTAGGCGTTGATGGTGACAAATGCCGGGTAGGCCATCACCAACAGGGCCAGGCGCGTCCACCACACCATCCTGCGCCGGCCGAGGCGGTCGGTCATCCATCCCGCGACCGGGCCGAACACCGCCATGACGGCGGCGGCGACGAAGCCTGCCCAGACGGCATCGCCGCGCGGGATGTTGAGCTGGATCGCCGCGTAGTTCGGCAGGTAGTAGGCGATCAGGTGGACGGCGGAGCCCAGGCCGATCATCAACAGGATGCTGGCGACGAGTTCGCGCCAGTGCTGGCGCATCAGTGCCCAGCCACCCACGGCGCGCCCCGCCTTGTTGCGCTCGGCCGGGGGCAGCGTCTCCTCCAGCCTGCGGCGGATGATCTGTCCGATCGGGATGACCAGGACGCCGATCAGGAACGCCACGCGCCAGCCCCACGACTCCAGCGACGCTGGCGACAGCGAATGGCTGAGCGCAAGCGCGACGAGCGCGGCGAAGACGGCGGCGACGCCTTGACTGGCGGTCTGCCAGCTCGTGTAGAAGCCGCGCGACCGTTCGTCCGCGTACTCCATCAGCATCGCCGTGGCGGACCCCATTTCCCCGCCGATCGCGAAGCCCTGCACCAGTCGCGCGATGATCATGAGCGTCGGGGCGATCACGCCGATCTGGGCATAGGGCGGGGTCACGACGAGAATCAGCGCGCTGAGCGCCATCAGCCACATCGACAGCAGCACGGCTGGCTTGCGTCCCCGGCGGTCGGCGTAGGCACCGATGACGAGGCCGCCCAGCGGCCGCATCAGGTAGCCGGCACCAAAGGTGCCGAACGACAGCAGCAGTTGCCCGAGCGGATTGTCGACCGGGAAGTACAGCGGAATGATCAACGTGGCGAAGAAGTTGTAGACCCCCGAGTCATACAGTTCGAGTGCGCCGCCAATCGTGATGGCCGAAATGGCCGAAACCTTCGACATCGGCCTGGATTTCGGCTCGGCGTGCGAACCTCCCGGGGCGGGGGTGTGTGCCGGATTCACCATGGCGGTGGGATCGAGTGGCATGCTTGTCTCCTGGCGCGGCGATATTTGTCGTGCCGTGCCGCTTGTCATGATCTGCTGAAATTGGCGGGACGTCTCGTTCGGCGTCCCCTTGATGCTTGCCGCGCTCGCTATTCAGGCCGGAAACCCGACTGCTTGACCGCCACCGCCCATTTCTTCTGCTCGGCGGCCATGAACGCGCCGAACTGCTCCGGATTGCTGTTCGTGGCCGGCTCGTATCCCTTGCCGCTCAACTGCTCGCGCACGCCTGGCGCGCCCAGTGCCTTGTCGATCGCATTGCCCAGCAGGACGACAATGTCCTTCGGCGTGCCGGCCGGCGCCACCAGGCCATACCATTCGCTGGCCTCGATGCCGGGATACCCCGCCTCCGCCATCGTCGGCACGTCGGGGAAGAGCGCCAGGCGCTGGCTCGTCGCCACGGCCACCCCCTTGAGCTGGCCCGACCTGACGAATGGCATCACGGCGGGCACCCCGTGGAACATCATCTGGATGTGCCCGCCCACCATGTCGGTCAGCGCTTGCGGGCCGCCCTTGTACGGCGCGTGGACGATGTCGATATGCGCCATGCCCTTGAAGACTTCCCCGACGATGTTCTGCTGGGTACCGGGGCCGGGCGAGGCGTAGCTGATCCTGCCGGGCTCGGCCCTGGCCCGCGCCACCAGATCCTTGACGGACTTTGCCGTCGAGGGATTCACCACCAGCATGTAGGGCGAGCTCGCCATCAGGCCAAGCGGCACGAAGTCCTTGCCGGTGTCGAACGGCAGGTTCCTGTACAGGCTCGCGTTGATCATCATCGGCGCGCTGGCGACGAGCAAGGTATAGCCATCCGGTGCCGCCTTCGCGCCCATCCCTGCCCCGATATTGCCGGTGGCGCCGGGCCGGTTGTCGACGATGACCTGCTGGCCCAGGCTTGCCGACATCTTCTCGGCGACGGTACGGGTGACCGTGTCGACCCCGCCGCCGGCCGGCCACGGCACGATGATGCGGATGGGCCGGTTCGGATACCCGGACTGCGCCCACGCGCCGGCGGCGCAGAGGGCGAGCGAAACGGCAGTGAGGGCGGTTGCGGCGTGACGCAGCACGAACTTCATGTCTGTCTCCTCGGTTCTCTTGTGATGGATGTGAGGTTGCTGCTTGTTTCCGGCCTAGGCGGCGACCGTCGACTGGCTCGGCGCGTCTGCACGCCGGCCGCCGCTGCGCCACTGCGCCATGAGCCGCGCCCACTTGCCGCGCGTGGCGGCGAGGTTGCGGCCCTTGACGTGGCCATAGCCGCGGATCTCCTGGGGCAGCCGCGCGATCTCCAGCGCGAGGTCCAGGTTCTGCTTGTTCAGCGAATCCAGGATCGTCTCGATGCACTCCCGGTATTCACCGATGAGGGCGCGCTCATCCCGGCGTTCGGCGGTGTAGCCAAAGGGGTCGAACGCGGTGCCGCGAAGACCCTTGAGTTTCGCCAGCACGTGGAATGCACTCCGCATCCAGGGACCATACGCAGTCTTGACCGGCTCGCCGTCGGCATTCTTCCTGGCGAACAGCGGCGGCGCGAGGTGGTGCACGATCCGCACCTTGCCTTCGAACATGCCTTCGATCTGCTGGCGGAACGATGCGTCCGTGTGCAGGCGCGCCACCTCGTATTCGTCCTTATAGGCCATCAGCTTGAACAGCGAGCGCGCCACGGCCTCCGCAAGGCGATTGCCGCCGGCATGCCCTTCCACCGCCTGGACGCTGGCGATGAAGGTCTCGTACTGCGCGGCGTAGGCGGCATTCTGGTAAGCCGTCAGGAACGCCGCGTGCTTGCGGATCAGTTCGGCCAGCGACGGCTTGCGGGTGAACTGGATCACCTGCGTGTCCGGCATGCGCAGCGGCACTTTGCTCATGTCATGCGCGCACTGGCGGCCCCACTCGAACGCAGCCTTGTTGCTCTGCACCTGCACGCCGTTCAGCTCGATGGCGCGCATCAGGGCCTCGTGCGACAGCGGCACCCTGCCCTTCTGCCATGCGTAGCCGAGCAGCAGCAGGTTGGCGTAGATCGACTGGCCAAGCAATTGCGTGGCGACCAGTTCGGCGTCGAGCGTGGCGAAGCTGTCCGCGCGCACCACTTGCGTGATTCGCGCGGCCGCCTCCTCGCCCGGCGGCGCCCAGTCCGGGTTCTGCACGAAGGCCGCCGTCGGCGTGACGTGGCTGTTCAGCACGACGAAGGTGCGCTCGGATGACATCGTCGCCAGCGTTGCCTTGCTCGTGCCGACCACCGCGTCGCAGGCGATCACGAGATCGGCCATGGCCACGTCGACCCGGCTGGCGTGCAGCGCGTCGGGCGACGCGGCGATCTGGATATGGCTCCACGTGGCGCCGCCCATCTGTGCCATGCCGGTGGCGTCCTGCGTGATCACGCCCTTGCCCTCCAGGTGCGCGGCCATGCCGAGCACGCCGCCGATGGTGACGATGCCCGTGCCGCCGATACCGGCGACCAGGATGCGTCGCGGGCGGCTGACGTCCGGCAGCGCCGGATACGGCAGCGCGCCGCCCTGCGCGGGCTGGGCCTTGCCAGCGGCGGCGGGCTTGCGCAGCTTGCCGCCCTCCACTGTGACGAAACTGGGGCAGAAGCCCTTCACGCAGGAGAAGTCCTTGTTGCAGGTGTCCTGGTTGACCTTGCGCTTGCGGCCGAACTCCGTCTCCACCGGCTGCACCGCCAGGCAGTTGCTCTGCACCGAGCAGTCGCCGCAACCCTCGCACACCAGTTCGTTGATCACCACGCGCTTGTCGGGGTCGGGCATGGTGCCGCGCTTGCGCTCGCGGCGCTTCTTCGTGGCGCAAGCCTGGTCGTAGATGATCACGGTGACGCCGGCCATCTCGCGCAACTCGCGCTGCACGGTGTCGAGTTCGTCGCGGTGGCGGATGGTCACGCCGGGGGCCAGGTTGGCGACTCCCGCATACTTGCCGGGCTCGTCGGTCACCACGACGATCTGGCGGGCGCCCTCCGACGCGAGTTCGCGCGTCATGGCCGGCACGTCGAGCTGGCCGCCGTCCACGGGCTGGCCACCGGTCATGGCAACGGCGCTGTTGAAGAGGATCTTGTAGGTCAGGTTGACGCCGGCATTGATCGACTGGCGCACCGCGAGCAGGCCCGAGTGGTTGTACGTGCCGTCGCCCAGGTTGGCGAACATATGCTTGCGCGTGGTGAAGGCCGACTGGCCCATCCAGGGCACGCCTTCCCCGCCCATCTGGGTCCACGAGGTGGTCGAGCGGTCCATCCACGTCACCATGCCGTGGCAGCCGATGCCGGCCATGGCGATGGAGCCTTCCGGCACCTTGGTGCTGGTGTTGTGCGGGCAGCCCGGGCAGAACCACGGCAGGCGGTCGCTGGGACGGCTGTCGCCCTGTGCGGTGGCGCGCTCCCTGGCCTCGATCTCCCGCAGGCGCAGGTCCATGCGGGCCTGCACGTCGGCCGGCACCCCGAGATGGGCGAGCCGCTGGGCGATGGCCTTCGCCACCAGCGCCGGCGACAGGTCGGCCTTGGCGCGCAGCAGCCAGTCGTCGCCCGGCTTGCGGTGGCTCCACTCGCCGCCCGCTCCTTCGCTGTGGCCGTATTTGCCAAAGACGGCGGGGCGGCGGTCCGGGCTCTGGTGATACAGCTCGTCCTTGAGTTGCTGCTCGATGATCGGGCGCTTCTCCTCGACCACGAGGATCTCGCGCAGGCCGTGCGCGAAGTCGCGCACGCTGCCCGGCTCCAGCGGCCACACCACGCTGACCTTGTGCACGCGAATGCCCAGCTCGCGGCAGGTGCCGTCATCCAGGCCAAGGTCCAGCAGTGCCTGCCGGGTATCGCTGTAGGCCTTGCCGCTGGCGATGATGCCCAGGCGCCCATGCGGCCCCTCGATGACGTTGCGGTTCAGACGGTTGGCGCGGATGTAGGCGAGCGCGGCCGGCCACTTGTACTCCATCATGCGGGCTTCGGCGCCGAGCGGATCGTCGGGCCAGCGGATGTGCAGCCCGCCCTGCGGCGCGATGAAGTCCTCGGGCAGCACGATGCTCACGCGGTCCGTGTCGGTCACTACCGAGGCGCCCGACTCCACCACCTCCTGCACCGTCTTCATGCCGGCCCACAGGCCGCTGAAACGGCTCATGGCGAAGGCGTGCACGCCGAGGTCGAGGATGTCCTGCACATTGGACGGGAAGAACACCGGCAGGCCGCACGCCATGAAGGTGTGGTCGCTCTGGTGCGCCAGCGTGCTGCTCTTGGAAACGTGGTCGTCGCCGGCCAGCGCGATCACGCCGCCCAGCGGCGCCGTGCCGGCGAGGTTGGCGTGCTTGAGCGCGTCGCCGCTGCGGTCCACCCCGGGGCCCTTGCCGTACCAGATGCCGAAGACGCCGTCGTACTTCTTGCTGGCCGCGTCGAACTCCAGCTGCTGCGAGCCCCATACCGCCGTCACGCCGAGCTCCTCGTTGACGCCCGGCTTGAAGACGACGTGGTTCTCGGCGAGGTGCTTCTTCGCCTGCCACAGCGCCTGGTCGTAGCTGCCGAGGGGCGAGCCGCGATAGCCGGAGATGAAGGCGGCGGTGTTGTGGCCCGCCATGGCGTCGCGCCGGCGCTGGAGCAGCGGCAGGCGCACCAGCGCCTGCACGCCGGTCATGAAGGCGCGACCCGACGCCAGGGCGTACTTGTCGTCGATGGTGACGGCTGCCATGGCCGTCCGTGCGGCTTCGGGGGGGATGGGGGCGTTCATAGTCGGATTCAGCCTGCTCAGGTTGGTCGGGTTCGTGTATGGGCGGCCGGCGTCCTCCGGCTGCTCCGGGTATCGACTGTCAAGGATGTCGGGAAGTGTGTCCGGGAGGTCAGTCCGGGAACGGGATGCCCACCTGCCGGCCCAGTGCGCTGAGGTCCTGCGCGATCGCTGCCGGCAGTGCGATGCCGCCTTCCCGGGCTTCATGCTCCAGCGCATCACCGCGCGCGCCAGGCAGGCGTGCTTCGGCGCCACCGGCGGCAAGATAGGTACCGGTCCATTGCGCCATGTAGTCGGCGAACAGGTCCTTGCCGGCGAATGCATCGGGCTTGACCAGCCAGACGAACCCGCCCTGCCGGCCCACGGCGCCGCCGCTCTTCAGGTCGTTGCGCGCAGGGTCAAGCGATTGCGCGGTGGCCGCCAGCGCGCCGGCCAGGCACTCCACCATCATGGCGATGCCGATGCCCTTGTGCCCGCCCATCGGCAGCAGGGCGCCGTCCAGCGCGCGCTCGGCGTCGGAGGTCGGTACGCCGTTGGCGTCCACGGCCCAGCCCTCGGGGATCGGGCGGCCTTCGCGGGCGGCCAGCAGGATATGGCCGCGTGCCGCCACGCTGCATGCCACGTCGAAAACTATTGGCGCGCCGCCGGGCACGGGGCAGCCGAAGGCAATCGGGTTGTGGCCGATCCCTGCCTTGCTGAAGCCCTCCAGTGCGAGCAGGGGCGGCGTGCGCTGTCCGACCATGCAGAAGGCGCCCGCCTCGGCGGCCAGCAACGCGTGGATGCCCAGTGCACCCAGGTGGCCGCAGGACTGCACCGCGACCAGCACCGATGCACTCGTCTCCAGCGCTTCCAGGCCGAGCCGCACCGCGAGCGGGCCGGCGACCTGCCCCATCGCACCGTCGGCGTCCAGCACGATGCCGCCCGGGAAGCTGCGATGCGTCATGGCCGCGCGCGGGTTGAAGTCGCCTGCGCGCAGACGGTCGACGTAGGATGGGATGCGCGTCATCCCGTGCGTCTTGTAGCCGCGCAGCTCGGTGCGCACCAGCATGGTGGCGGCCTCGACCGCATGGTCGGGCGGCATGCCGCAGCTTTCGAATACGCCCGCCGTCCAGCGCTCCAGCGCGGCAGGGCTCCATCGGGTGTTCATGACGATTTCTCCCGCACGATCATCAGACGCTCGGCGAACGGGCCGGCATAGACCGTCTGGTAATACAGTGGCTGGTCGCGCAGCGTGTAGCCGCGCAGTTCCATGATGAAGACAGGCGCCTCGGGCTCTAGTCCGAGTTCACTCGCCACCGTCGCGGGCGGCGCGCCAAAGCGGATCCACTGATCCACGCGCAACGTCGGCAGGGACAGCCGCTGGCCAATCAGCTCGCGCAGGTTCTTTTCCAGCGCCTCCCGGTCCAGCCCTCCCAGTTGCGCGAAATCCTCCTCTCGCAGCCAGAACTCGCTGTACAGATCGAAGCGCCCGCCCACGTTGATGACGCGCTCGATCCGCACATAGCCGTCCCCTTCCAGGAAATCGGCCCACGGCCCCTTGCGCTTGATCCGCTTGACCGAGCGCGCGTGGACGTAGGAGGCCAGCTCGTTGCCCGCCTCGTCGCGAAAGCGCAGGTAGCGCACGTCCGCCGGCGCGACGCGTGCTCCCGAGACGAAGGTGCCCCGTCCCTGTTCACGCGTGATCAGTCCCGAATGCGTCAGCCGGATGAGCGCCTTCTGGATGGTGCCCACGCTCACGCCGTGCAGCGCCGCCAGCTCGCCCTCGGACGGCAGGCGGTCGCCCTCGCGCAGGGCGCCGGTTTCAATGGAACGGATGATCGCGTCGGAGACGGTATTCAGTTTTGTCATGGTCGCTCAGAGACTCAGTGCAAACCGACTGATCGCGGTCTCCCGGATGTCGAGCACCTCGCTGCTCAGCCGCGTGCCGGATGCGACGTCCATCGCATAGGCAAACAGCTGGTCGCCGAGGTCGGGGATCTTCTCCCCGCGCTCCAGGACCGCGCTCACGTCGAAATCGATATTGTCGGCCATGGTGTCGACCGTATTCACGTTGCCGCACACCTTGACCGTCGGGGCTACCATGCTGCCGATCGGATTGCCCACTCCGGTACCGAAGAAGGTGAGCTGGCAGCCGCCGGCGGCAAGTGCAGTCAGATTTTCCACTGCCGCGGCCGGCGCGTCCATGAAATGCAGGCCTTTCTTCTTCGGCGCCTCGCCGTAGCCCAGCACCCCGACGAGCTGGCCCTTGCCGGCCTTGGCCATTGCGCCCAGGGCCTTTTCCTCGACCGTGGTCAGGCCGCCGCGCTTGTTGTCGGGCGACGGCTGGTCCTCGCGCATGTCCACGCCGCGCGAGATGGCCAGGTTTTCCATGTTGCGCACGGCGGTGACGAAGGCCTCGCGCACCCGGCTGTCGGCCGCGCGCTCGGCGAACAGGTGGTCGGCGCCGATGAATTCCGAGGTCTCGGAAATGATGACCGTGCCGCCCTCGGCGATCACCATGTCGGCCAGATGGCCGATCACGGGGTTGCAGCTCAGCCCCGACGTCGTATCCGAGCCGCCGCACTCCACGCCGATCACCAGCGACGACACCGGGCACGGCACGCGGCGGGCGCGCGATGCGGCGAGCGACAGCTTCGCCGCCTTGCGCGTACCGTCGGCAATGCACTGCACCGTGCCGAGCGGCTGCAGGTGGACGGTTTCCACCGGCTTGCCCGCGGCGCGGATACGGCGCGCCACTTGCTCCGTCGACGACTCCTCGAGCCCCACCAGCAGTACCGCCGCGATATTGGGATTGCGACCGAGGCCGGCGAGCGACTCGAAGGCGAAATCAAGGTCGGCACCGAACTGGCCGCGCACGAACAGCGTGGTGACGGGGATGCAACCGCCCACGGCATGCGCAATGGTCCGCGTGACCGGATTGCAGTTGTCCATCACGGAAATCACCGCCACCCAGTTGCGCACGCCAACCGCGCCGTTCTCGCGCGGGTATCCAAGAAAGGTCGTTGCCATCGGATTACCTCCTCTCCAGGTCGCCGCGAGCGCGCGCCGACTCGATGTTGTGAACATGCATGTGTTCGCCGGCCCGTACCGCGCGGCTCGCCCGGCCGATGAGCTGGCCGTACTTCAGGATGCCGACCCCTTCGTCGGTATCGGCAACACAGACCTTGTGCCCGAACGGCACGTCCTGCAGCAGGACCAGTTCTCCCGCTATCTCTCCCTCCAGCCGGCAGGTATCTCCGGCGCGTCCTGCGTCCAGCAGGGTGGCCACATTGTCGGCCCGGTTCAGCACGATTGCTCGCGGCATCTTTCTTAACTCCTGTATAGGTGTTTGATGCAATGTAGAGAACGGACCCGGGTAGTGTCAAGTAATTACGTGGCAACCCCCGAGAAAACCACTACTCAATCCATGCAAGTCCTATATAGAAGTTATTGACACAAGCCTCGGCTATGTCTATTGTCATCACAACGGCGGGCGACTCGCGCCGACCGGAAGAGGAGACAGAGATGAGAGTGGCGTCCCATATGGAGAAGATCGGCAAGCTGATGGCCCTGCGCCAGCGGCTCGATCCGCTCGAGGACTTCGAATTGTGGTTCTGGGCTGGCATGACGGCTGGCACGCACGCGGTCAACGCCGCCCTGCACCAGGCCGGCGTGACCCGGGACGACGACATGTTCCCCACGCAGCCTGGCGTCTATCAGGCGTGCCAGCCGGACGGCAGCATGCGCAACGCCTTTGGCCCGCTGGGCGACGTCTTGCATGTGGGACGGCCAAAAGTGGAGGCCCCGGTACCTGACGACGTGGCGCGGATGATGGCCCAGATGGAAATCATCGAGCACTACCGCGACCCCTGCCTGCGCGAAGGCATGTCGCCCACGGCGGCGATCGCACGGGAATGCGACACGGCGCTTCGCTGCTGCATCGACCTGCTGGCGAAGCGCGTTCCGGGAGCCGGCCATGCAAACTGACGCGCACATCGCGCTGGCTCGGCGCGTCGAGGCATCCCTCGGCAAATGCAAGGAGGCCGACTACGAAATGAAGATCGAGGCGGCGATGCTGGCCGGCACCCACTGGCTGAACGTATTGCTGCATCGCCTTGGCACCAGTCGACCCGAGCAGGATGTCTTCCACACCTATCTGCTCACCATCAACGAGTTCCGGCGGCTGGCCGTCGCTGCCGAACTGCCGCTGCACGCGCTCGCCGAGATCGAGGACATCCGTCCGCCTTACGTGCGCGGCAACGTGGGTGGCGGCGAACACGCCGCCAGACGCGCGCTCGACCTGCTGGCACGGCTGCGCACTGCGGCACTCGACGCGGCATGAACGTTCAACACAAAGGGAGTCAGTCTTGAAAGCAATTCGCGTGATACCCGGCGCCGAGGGCGGCCGGGTCGAAGTGCAGGACATTCCGGCGCCGGATGCCGGCCCGGGACAGATCGTGGTGCGGGTCCATGCCGCGGGCCTGAACCGCGGCGAGATCAATCAGGCGCGCGAACTGCGCACCGGCAACACCATCACCGCGGGCGTCGAATTCGCGGGCGAAGTGGCGGTGGTGGGCGAAGGCGTGACCGGCTGGCGCCGCGGGGATCGCGTGATGGGCCATGGCCGCGCCTGCCAGGCGGAGTACGTGGTGGCCAACCCGATGGCGCTGATGCCCGTGCCGGATGGCATGTCATGGGTCGACGCGGCCGCGTTCCCGAACGTCTTCATCACCGCCCACGACGCCCTGGTGGTCAACGGCGGGCTCAAGGCCGGCGAGTCGGTGCTGGTAAACGGCGCCTCGGGCGGCGTGGCGATGGCCGCCATCCAGATCGCTTCCCTGATGGGAGCGCGGCCGGTGATCGCGCAATCCCGCTCGGCCGCCAAGCTCGACAAGATCATGCAGTACGGCGTGGATGTCGGCATCGACTCGTCGCGCGACGACCAGGTCGAGGCCGTGATGCGCGCCACCGACAACCGCGGCGTGGACATCATCATCGATACGGTCGGCGGCCCGGTGTTCGAGGACAACATCAAGTGCCTGGCGATCAAGGGCCGGCTGGTCAATATCGCCCGCCTCGGCTCGGCCACGGCGCAGATCGACCTGGCCCAGCTATGGCTCAAGCGCCTGCACCTGATCGGTGTGACGTTCCGCACGCGCTCGGAGCAGGAACGGCTCGAGTGCATCCAGGCCTGCGCACGCGACATGCTGCCCCTGCTGCGCGCCGGCCGGGTGCGACTGCCGATCGACCGCACGTTCGCCCTCACCGATATCCACGCTGCGCACGCCTACATGAAGCAGGACCAGCACGTCGGCAAGATCGTGCTGACCGTCGACTGACCGCGCACCAACGACAAATCACACGATTACAGGAGACCACGATGAGTATCGAAATCAGGCCGCTGACCGGCTCGGTCGGCGCCGCCGTCACGGGTGTGAATCTGAACGACCCGATCAACGATGCAGCCTTCCAGGTTCTGCACCAGGCCTTCCTCGAGCATGGCATGCTGGTGTTCCGTGGCCAGTTCCTGCAGCCGGCGGCACAAGTCGCCTTCGCCCGCCTGTGGGGTACGCCGGTGCAGGGCAACCCGCTGCTCAAGGGCCTCAACGAATTCCCGGAACTGGCCCAGGTCACGAAGATACCCAAGGAGACCGCCTCGACCGAGGCCTGGCACTCCGACTCGATCTACACGCCGGTGCCGCCCAAGATCTCCATCCTGTCGGGGATCGTGATCCCTGTCGGCGGCGACACGATGTGGTGCAACCAGTACCTGTCGTACGACCGCCTGTCGCCCACCATGCAGCGCCTGATCGAGGGCCTGCGCGCGACATTCAGCGGCGCCCGCCTGGCCAGGATGACCGGATCCGACAAGGTACCGACCGCCGTGCACCCGATCGTGCGCACCCATCCCGAGACCGGCCGCAAGGCACTGTACGTCGGCCACCCCGATACCGCCTTGCGCATCGAGGGCATGACCGAGGCCGAGAGCCGCCCGCTACTCGACTTCCTGTACGAGCATTCCACCACCCCGGACAACGTCTACCGCCATATGTGGCAGGAGGGCGACGTAGTGATGTGGGACAACCGCTGCACGATGCACTACGCCGTGCACGACTACGGCAACGCCGAGCGCGTGCTGAACCGCGTGACGCTGGAGGGGGAGGCCCCCCGCTGATCACCCGGGCATGACCGTGCCGGGCACGCCGCCCGGCACCCCCCGCCCCTGACCCACGGCGCGCCCAGATCGACGAGAGGCGCGCCCGGGACCACCGGAGACATCCAATGCAGATAGGGATCCCGACTGAGATCCGGCCGGGAGAGGCACGTGTTGCCGCGACACCGGAAACCGTCAAGAAATATGTCGCACAAGGCCATCAGGTCATCGTGCAAAGTGGTGCCGGCACGCGCGCGAGCCTGCCCGATGCCGCCTATGAGGCTGTCGGCGCCCGCATCGGCACCGCCGCCGAGGCGCTTGGCGCCGGACTCGTACTGAAGGTCTGCGCCCCCGGGCCGGCGGAACTGGGCGCGATCATGCCCGGCACCGTTGTCGTCGGCATGCTGAATCCCTTCGACGCGGAAAACAAGGCGCGCATGGCGGCTGCCGGCATCACCGCCTTCGCGCTGGAAGCCGCGCCGCGCACCACGCGGGCGCAGAGCATGGACGTGCTCTCCTCGCAGGCCAACATCGCCGGCTACAAGGCCGTGCTGGTGGCCGCGCACCACTACCAGCGCTTCATGCCGATGCTGATGACTGCCGCCGGCACTGTCAAGGCCGCACGCGTGCTGATCCTCGGCGCCGGCGTTGCGGGCCTGCAAGCCATCGCCACGGCCAAGCGCCTGGGCGCCGTGATCGAAGCCTCCGACGTGCGTCCCGCCGTGAAGGAACAGATCGAATCGCTCGGCGGCAAGTTCCTCGACGTGCCTTTCCTCACCGATGAAGAACGCGAGATCGCGCAGGGCGCGGGCGGCTATGCCCGTCCGATGCCGCCGGACTGGATGAAGCGGCAGGCCGAACTGGTCCACCAGCGCGCCATCCAGGCCGATATCGTCATCACGACGGCCCTGATCCCCGGGCGCAAGGCGCCGACGCTGCTGCATGAAGCCACCGTCCGGCAGATGAAGCCCGGCTCGGTGGTGGTCGACCTGGCCGCGGCGCAGGGCGGCAACTGCCCGCTGACCGTGGCGGACGAAGTGGTCGAGCGCCACGGCGTCATCCTTGTCGGGCATACCAACCTGGCCTCGATGGTCGCGGCCGACGCCTCGGCCCTGTACGCCCGCAACGTGCTCGACTTCCTCAAGCTGATTCTCGACAAGGAAGGCCGGGTGGCGATCGACAGACAGGACGACATCGTCGCCGCCTGCCTGATGACCGCGCAAGAGGAAACGGCGCTTGCCGGCTAAGGAGACCTCAATGGAAATGATTAACCACACCGTGATCAACCTGATCATCTTCGTGCTGGCGATCTACGTCGGCTACCACGTGGTCTGGACCGTGACGCCCGCCCTGCACACCCCGCTGATGGCCGTGACCAATGCCATCTCGGCCATCGTCATCGTCGGCGCCATGCTGGCGGCCGGGCTGACGGAAGATACGACCGGCCGCCTGATGGGCACGCTGGCGGTGGCGCTGGCCGCCGTCAACGTATTCGGCGGCTTTCTCGTCACGCAGCGCATGCTCGATATGTTCAAGAAGAAGGCGCCCAGGACCGAAGCAAAGCCGAAGGCCGCCGCGACGATCGGCGACAAGCTGGCGGAGGCCGCGTGATGAACGGACTCTCGATGAATTCGGTCACCTGATCTTCGGCGCGCTGGTGGTGGGCGGCGGCATCGGCGCCTACGTGGCGAAGAAAGTCGAGATGACCAAGATGCCCGAGCTGGTCGCGGCGATGCACTCGCTGATCGGCCTGGCGGCGGTGTTCATCGCGGTGGCCGCGGTGGCCGAACCGGCCGCCTTCGGCATCACGCCGGCGGGCTCGCACGACATCCCGCTGGGCAACCGCATCGAGCTGTTCATCGGCTGCTTCGTCGGTGCCATCACCTTCTCGGGCTCGGTGATCGCCTTCGGCAAGCTGGCCGGGCGCTACAAGTTCCGCCTGTTCCAGGGCGCGCCGGTGTCCTTCCCCGGCCAGCACATGCTCAACCTGCTGCTGGCGGTGGCGATGATCGGCTTCGGGGTGATCTTCTTCCTGTCGCAGAGCTGGCTGCCCTTCGTGGTGATGCTGGCGATCGCCTTCGTGCTGGGCGTGCTGATCATCATCCCGATCGGCGGCGCCGACATGCCGGTGGTGGTGTCGATGCTGAACTCGTACTCGGGCTGGGCGGCGGCCGGCATCGGCTTCTCGCTCAACAACCCGATGCTGATCATCGCCGGCTCGCTGGTGGGATCGAGCGGTGCGATCCTCTCGTACATCATGTGCCGCGCCATGAACCGCTCGTTCTTCAACGTGCTGCTGGGCGGCTTCGGCGGCACGGCCGCGGGGGCGGCCGCCGGCGAGCAGCAGCAGCGCCCGGTCAAGTCCGGCTCGGCCGATGACGCGGCCTTCCTGATGGGCAACGCCGAGACCGTGATCATCGTGCCGGGCTACGGCCTGGCGGTGGCGCGCGCGCAGCACGCGCTCAAGGAACTGACCGAGAAGCTGGTCGAGAAGGGTGTGACGGTGAAGTACGCCATCCACCCGGTGGCGGGCCGCATGCCGGGCCACATGAACGTGCTGCTGGCCGAGGCCGAAGTGCCCCAAGACCATCATCGTGAACAAGCGCTCGATGGCGGCCGGCTATGCCGGTCTCGACAACGAGTTGTTCTACATGGACAAGACCATGATGGTGTTCGGCGACGCCAAGAAGGTGGTCGAGGACATGGGCAAGGCCGTCGACTGAGCACGCCAGGGCGCCGGGCGCGGGCCACGCCCGTGCCCGGCGCCGCTGCCCGCACGCCACACGCGCCACGCCCCGGCGTCACCCCCCTCCTTCAACCCCGCCGCACTGCGGTTGCGCGGGGGCGCGAGCGCGCTATACTGGTTCCGGTCTTCGGCCACGGAGTGTTCGCGGGCCGATCCGCCACCGGCCCGGCCGCACAGGTCCGTCCCCTGCCGCGCCGAACCCACCCGCCCGAAGTGTCCGAGAGACGCTCAAGCCGAACGCAACATGACATTCAACCCCCAGGACAGGAATCTGTCGGTCTTCCACCACCCGATCCTGACGGTGCTCGTCGACGACAGCAAGTCGTTTATCGACAGCCTGGCGTTCCAGATGGATCCGTCGCGGCCGGTGGTGACCTTCACCGACCCGCGCGAGGCGCTGCAGTGGATCCGCGACACCTACGCGCGCTTCACCGGTTTCCTGCCGGTGCGGGTGACGCACGATGACCTGACTTTCCTGACCGAGCGGCGTACCGTGCAGCTCGATATCGACCGCATCTACCGGCAGATCCACGACATCAACCGCTACGTGCAGCCGGGCGTGATCGTGGTCGATTATTCGATGCCGCAGATGAACGGCCTGGAGTTCTGCCAGGCGCTGCAGGACCTGCCGTGCAAGACCATCCTGCTGACCGGCACCGCGGACGAGAGCATTGCCGTGCAAGGCTTCAATCACGGCCTGATCGACCGCTACGTCAAGAAGCACGACAGCAATATGGTGGAGCGGCTGGACCAGGAGATCGATGCGTTGCAGCAGCAGTATTTCGCCACGCTGTCGCGCACGCTGCGCGACCTGCTGACGCGGCATTCGTTTTCCTTCCTGTCCGATCCGGTGATCTGCGACCGGGTGCGCCAGATCACAGCGCGCTATGGCTTCGTGGAGTACTACCTTTACCCCAACCCGGCCGGCATCCTGATGCTGACGGCGCAGGGGCATGCCACGCTGATGGTGATCGAGACGCGGGCCGGGCTGATGAACCAGGTGGAGTCGGCCGAGGCCTACGACGCGCCCGCGGCACTGATCGAAGGCCTGCGCGAGGGCCGCATCGTGCCCTTCTTCTGGCCCGGTAACGGCATGTACACGCCGGCCTGCATCGACTGGGAGCAGTACTGCCTGCCGGCCGAGCATTGCGCCGGCCGCGAGGATTATTTCTACGCGCTGTTCGACCTGCCGCGCCACCTGCTGCAGGAACCCATCGTCAGCTTCCAGGACTTCCTGAAGGACTTCGCCCGGGAACCCGAGCGCATCACCGGCCGCGGACACTGATCCGGCGCCAGGCCGCCGCAGGCAGCGGCACACGGCATCACGGGCGGCAGGGGATCCCCCCTGCCCTCATCCCTGCTACCACCCTCTGCGCGGGGCGTCAGGCCGAAGCCGCGCCGCTGTCGCCGTTGCCGTTGTTGCTGCGATTGCCGCCACGCACCATGTCGAAACGGAACAGCCGGCATTCGATATTGCCGTTGTAGAGGGGCGTGCGGCGCGACTCCTTGAGCCGCAGCCGACGCGGCAGGCCGAGGTCGCCGGTGAAGATCCAGGCCTGCCAGCCGGCGAAATTCTGCTTCAGCGTGGTGGCAAAGGCGCTGGCAAACTGGTTGGCGGCCTCGTCCTCGACCCCATTGTCGGGCGCCTCCTCCAGCGGGCGGCGGCGCTCGCCGCGCACGGCGATCCGCTCCCCGTAGGGCGGGTTCATCAGCAACATGCCCGGCGTCGCGAACGGCGGCTGCGCAAAGCGCGCGTCCACCTGCTTGAGCTGCGGCTCGCCGGGCAGGCCGGCGCGTTGCCAGTTGGCTTCGGTCATCGACAGCAGGTCGGTGGAAATATCGCTGCCGGCAATCTCCAGCGGCTCTGCCACGGCGCGCGCGCGCGCGGCCTCGATGTCCGCCTGTGCGGCCGCCTTCAGGGCCTGCCAGCCGCGCGTATCGGCGCCCTTGAGCCATTCGAAGGCGAAGCTGCGCCCGGCGCCCGGCGCGATGCCCAGGGCGACCTGGGTCGCCTCCACCAGGAAGGTGCCGCTGCCGCACATCGGATCGTAGAAGGGTTGTTCGGTCTGGCCCGGCACCCAGCCGGCCAGGCGCAGGATGCCGGCGGCAAGGTTTTCCTTCAGTGGCGCCTCGCCCTTCTCCATGCGCCAGCCGCGCTTGAACAGCGGCTCGCCGGAGGTGTCGAGATAGAGCGTGACGTCGTGCTCGGTCAGGTGGGCATAAATGCGCACATCGGGACTGACGGTATCCACGCTGGGCCGCGCGCCGAGACGCTCGCGCATGGCGTCGCACACCCCGTCCTTCACGCGCAGCCCGATGAAGTTCAGGCTCTGCAGCGGCGAGCGGTGTGCCGTCACGTCCACCCGCAATGTCTCGTCTGGCGAGAACCATTGTTCCCAGCGCTGGCCGCGCGCCAGGTCGTAGATATCGTCCTCGCGGCGGTAGCCGCGTGCGGCCACGCGCATGAGCACGCGGCTGGCAATGCGCGAATGCAGGTTTACTGCGTAGGCCGCCACCATCTCGCCCGAGAACGTGACGCCGCCCGGCATCTCGCGATGGACCTGGAACGGCGCGAGCGCGGCCATGCCGGGCCGGGCTGCGATTTCGCGCAGCTCTTCGGCGAGCGCGCTTTCCAGACCGCGCGGGCAAGGGGCAAAGAAGGCTTGGGACATGGATTGGGTATTCCTGCAAACAAAAACGTCCGCCGTGGCGGACGGGGTCGGATAGCGCGCAGTGTACCGCGCCGCGGGGCTTCAGCCAGCCGCGAAGGCGCGCTCGAGGAAGTCCAGGCGATCCTGGCCCCAGTACGACTGGCCTTCGTAGACGAACCATGGCGCGCCGAAGGCACCGGCGGAGATCGCATCCTGGGTGTGCTGGGCGTAGTCCGCCTGCACGGCCTGGGCCTCGCTGGCCTTGAGCATCGCGGCGCCATCCAGGCCGATGCCGTCGGCAAGCTGGACCAGCGTGGGGGCGTCGGCGATATTACGCTGCTCGGCCCACAGGGCGCGGCCGATCGCGCCGACCAGCTCCATGGCGCGCGCGGTGCCGTGCGCCAGCTGCACGGCGATGATCAGTTTGCTGGCGGCGTCGCCGGACACCGGGAAATAGGTCGGGTGCAGGTTCAGCGGCAGGCCCAGGAATTCGCTCCAGCGGGCCAGTTCCACCAGCCGGTAGGCCTGGCGCTGGGGCGGGCGCTGCGCCAGCGGCAGTCCGCCCGAGACCGAAAACACCTTGCCCAGGTCGCTGGGCTTGAGATTGACCTGCACGCCGTACTTGGCCGCGAGCGCGGTGAAGCGTGCGTGCCCAAGGTAGACGAACGGCGATTGCGGGGAAAGATAGTAGTCGACCTGCTTGCTCATCATGTCCTCTGGACGGGGGCGGCGCGCGTCAACAGCGCCTTGGACTGTGGGGAAAACGGCAATGCGAACAGCGATCCGGAAACCGAACCGGGAACAATACGGGAAAACGCCGCGCCGTGCTTGCGGCCGCCGCGCGGCTTCCCCTGCGTTTCACGCCGGTCGGCTCAGAACGGCTTGACCACCACCAGGATCACCACCGCCAGCAGCACCAGCACCGGCAATTCGTTGAACCAGCGGTAGAAGGTATGCGAACGCGTGTTGCGCCCGCCCTCGAACTTCTTCAGCAGCACGCCGCAGCCGTGGTGATAGCCGATCAGCACCAGCACCAGCGCCAGCTTGGCGTGCATCCAGCCCTGCCCCGGGCCGCGCCCGATGCCGTAGCCGAGATAGAGCCACAGGCCGAACACCAGCGCCGGCACCGCCAGCATGGTCATGAAGCGATAGAGCTTGCGCGCCATCAGCAACAGCCGCTGCACGCCGGCGGCGTCGGTCTCCATGGCGAGGTTGACGAAGATGCGCGGCAGGTAGAACAGGCCGGCAAACCAGGAGACGACGAAGACGATATGCAGCGCTTTGACCCAGAGCATCTGGCTTCTTGTGTGGGGTTGATGGTGCGGCCAGGACGATGACCGTGATGCGTGACGACTGCAAGGCACGTCCGGGCCGGAAAAGGCGCCGGACAGGCGCCGGCAGGCGGCGGGACAGCCCGCCAGCCAGGCCGAACTCAGGTGCGGATCTCGCCGTGCCCGAACACCACGTATTTCAGCGAAGTGAGGCCTTCCAGCCCGACCGGGCCGCGCGCGTGCAGCTTGTCGTTGGAGATGCCGATCTCGGCACCGAGGCCGTACTCGAAGCCGTCCGCGAAGCGCGTCGAGGCATTGATCATCACGCTGGCCGAGTCGACTTCGCGCAGGAAGCGCATGCCGGTGCTGTAGTTCTCGGTGATGATGGAATCGGTATGCGCCGAGCCGTAGGTGTTGATGTGCGCGATGGCCTCGTCCAGCCCGGCCACGGTGCGGATCGCCAGCACCGGCGCCAGGTATTCCAGGCGCCAGTCTTCCTCGGTGGCGTCGACCAGGCCGGTGAAGCCGGCGGCTTCCAGCGTAGCGCGGGTGGCGGCGCACACGCGCAGCTCGACGCCCTTTTCCTGGTAGATGCGGCACAGCGGCGGCAGCGCGGCGGCGGCCACGCCGGCGGCGACCAGCAACGTCTCCATGGTGTTGCAGGGGGCGTAGCGCTGGGTCTTGGCGTTGTCACAGACGCGCACGGCCTTGTCCAGGTCGGCGTCGGCGTCGATGTAGACGTGGCAGATGCCGTCGAGGTGCTTGATCATCGGTACGCGCGCTTCTTCCATCAGGCGCGCGATCAGGCTCTTGCCGCCACGCGGCACGATCACGTCGACGTATTGGCGCGGTGGGTGGTCTCTACCACCTGCACGGCCTGCTGCGGCAGGCCGGCGGCCGCCAGGCCCTCGGCCACCAGCGCGGCCAGCGCGGTATTGGAACCGATGGCCTCGGAACCGCCGCGCAGGATGGTGGCGTTGCCCGACTTCAGGCACAGCGCGGCCGCATCGATGGTCACATTGGGACGCGACTCGTAAATGATGCCGATGACGCCCAGTGGCACGCGCATCTGCCCCACCTGGATGCCGGTGGGACGGAACTTCATGTTGCTGATCTCGCCGATCGGGTCGGCCAGCGCGGCGATCTGCTCGAGACCGGCGGCCATGGTGTCGATGGCCTTGTCCGACAGCGTCAGGCGGTCGATGAAGGCGGCGTCCTGGCCGTTGGCGCGGGCACGCTCGACATCGCCGGCATTGACTGCCTTCAGGTGCGCGGCATCGCGGCGGATGGCGGCGGCGATGATCAGCAGCGCGCGGTTCTTGTCGGCGGTGGAGGCGCGCGCCATGGCGCGCGAAGCGGCGCGAGCCTGCTGGCCGACGCGTTCCATGTATTGCTTGAGATCGAGCTCGTTCATAGTCCTGGCCGGGCGATACCGGCCCTCAATGCGTGTTTTTTGCAGGCGATGGGCTGGCAGGAACGCGTGCGCGGTGCGCAGGGCGTACCTGGCGCGCAACCTACCTGGCGATAAGCAAAGCCAGCTGCAGCAGGCCGTCCCAGGGTTCGGCCGGCATGCCCTCGGCGCGCAGGCCCTTGACCTGGCGGTCCAGCCGGGCGGCCATGGCGAGCGCGCTTTCGAGCTGCGCCGTTGAAAGCCGCTGTGCTGCCTGTGGCACCAGCTTCTCGCGCGGGCCCCAGATACGCAGTTCGCGGGTCAGCACGCCGATCGGCTTGCCTGCCGCCAACCCTTGCCGGACCTTGGATAATACGCGAATTTCCTCGGTCAGCGCCCACAGCACCAGCACCGTGGCCTGGCCTTCTCCGCGCAGCCCTTCGAGCATGCGCACCAGGCGCGGCACGTCGCCGCCGAGCATCGCTTCAGATAGCTTGAACACGTCGTAGCGCGCCACATTGAGCACCGCATCGTGCACTTGCTCGAACGTCAGCGCGCCGGCCGGATAGAGCAGGCCCAGCTTCTGGATTTCCTGGTGGGCCGCCAGCAGGTTGCCCTCCACCTTGTCGGCGACGAACTGCAGCGCGCGCCGGCCCGGCTCGCCCGGCTCCACGCGCTGCTGCTGCAGTGCCAGCCGCTCGCCGACCCACGCCGGCAGGCGGGTGCGGTCGACCGCATCGATCTTGAGCGAGACGCCGGCGCCTTCGAGTGCCTGGAACCAGGCCGACTTTGCCGTGGCGAAATCCAGCCGCGGCAATGTGACCAGCATCACGACATCCGGCGAGGGCTGGGCCGCCACCGCGCGCAGCGCTTCGCCGCCGTCCTTGCCGGGCTTGCCGGAAGGAATGCGCAGCTCGACGATCTTGCGGTCACCGAACAGCGACATCGATTGCTGCGCCTGGACCACCTGGCCCCAGTTGAAGCCGCGCTCGGCGGACAGCACCTCGCGCTCGGTGAAGCCAGACTCGCGTGCCGCCTGGCGCAGCCGGTCGACCGCCTCCAGCACCAGCAGGTGTTCGTCGCCGTGCACCACGTAGAGCGGCGCCAGGCCACGTCCCTTGGCCTGGCGCAGATGGGCGTCGAGTCCGTCGAGTTTGAGCTGCATGCCGGGCGTGGCTCAGATCGCCTTGACCGCGGCCAGCCGGCGGATCAGCTGCTGCACGATATCGCGCTGCATGTCGCGGTAGAGCTGTTGCTCTTCGTAGTCCTTGGCCAGCGTGTTGGCTTCGTTGTAGGTCAGGTCGCGCGTGAGCACCAGTTGCGACGGGGCGATCAGTTCCTGGCCGCCGGCATCGCGCAGGCGGAAGGTAAAGCGTTGCGTCAGGCGGTATTCGCGCACCACGCCGGTGGTGGTGAGCGACAGCACCGTCTTGGTACGGGTGTCCTGCAGCACGTCCAGCAGCGCGTCGGCTTCCTTGGGATCGGCCACGACCTGCGTATCCGAGCCATTGCGGATGGCGCGGCGCAGGTCCGAGCCCATCAGCGTATTGGGCGGGATGCTCAGGTACAGCTTCTTGAACACGAAATCCGCGTTGCCCCGCATGTGAAAGCCGCAGCCGGCCACCAGGCCGGCCGCCAGCAGTGCCGCCAGGGCCATGCGGCGGCCCCGCACGGGCTCACCCGGCGTCTTTCGATCCGTCTGCCGGTCGGCCTGTCGGTCGGTCGGTCGATCGGCTTGTCGATCGGATTGTCGATCCATACCGGGCAACTCCCTCGTTGGCTTGGTCACGGGCATGAGCTTGGCGGCAGCGTCTTACAACACCACGTTGACGAGACGCCCCGGCACCACCACGATCTTCTTCGGCGCGGCGCCGGCGGCGAACTTGGCCACGATCTCGCTGGCGGCGGCCATGGCCTCGATGGCGGCACGGTCGGCACTGGCCGGCACCGTCAGGCTGCCGCGTACCTTGCCGTTGACCTGCAGCACGAGTTCGAGCTCGCTCTGCACCAGGGCGGACTCGTCCACCTGCGGCCACGGAGCGTCGAGCAGGTCGCCGTACTGCGTGGCGTAGCCCAGTTCCTGCCACAGGCCGTGGGTAATGTGCGGCACCACTGGATACAGCACGCGCAGCAGGATGCCGAAGCCTTCGCGGCGCGCGGCCGGGGTGGCGGCCTTGGCGTCTTCCAGCGCATTGAGCATCTTCATGGTGGCGGACACCACCGTGTTGTACTGGATGCGCTGGTAGTCGTAGTTGGCCTGCTTGAGCACGCTGTGCAGCTCGCGGCGCAGCGTGCTGTCGCCATCGCCATACTGCGCGCCATTGCCGGCCGCCGCGATTGCCTCGGCATTGGCATGGCCGTAGTTCCACACGCGGCGCAGGAAGCGCGACGCGCCTTCCACGCCGGAGCCGCTCCACTCGAGCTGCTGCTCGGGCGGCGCGGCGAACATGACGAACAGGCGCGCGGTGTCGGCGCCATACTGGTCGATCAGCGCCTGCGGGTCGATGCCGTTGTTCTTGGACTTCGACATCTTCTCCACGCCGCCGATCACCACCGGCTGGCCGTCTGCGTTGAGCACGGCGCCCAGCGGACGGCCACGCTCGTCGGTGCTGACGTCCACCTCGGCCGGGTTGTACCAGGTCTTCTTGCCGGCCGCGTCCTCGCGGTAGTAGGTGTCGTTGAGCACCATGCCCTGGGTGAGCAGGTTGGTGAACGGCTCGCCGAACTTGACCAGGCCCATGTCACGCATGACCTTGGTCCAGAAGCGGGCGTACAGCAGGTGCAGGATGGCGTGTTCGATGCCGCCGATGTACTGGTCCATCGGCATCCAGTAATCGTTGCGGCCATCGACCATGGCAGCCGCGTCCGGGCTGGTATAGCGCATGTAGTACCAGCACGAATCGATGAAGGTATCCATGGTGTCGGTCTCGCGGCGCGCCGGCTTGCCGCACGACGGGCAGGTGCACGCGAGGAAGCGCGGATCCTTGGCCAGCGGGTTGCCGGTGCCGTCCGGCACCAGGTCCTCGGGCAGCACCACCGGCAGGTCCTGCTCGGGCACCGGCACCACGCCGCAGTCCTCGCAGTGGATCAGCGGGATCGGCGTGCCCCAGTAGCGCTGGCGCGAGATGCCCCAGTCGCGCAGGCGCCAGGTGGTCTTCTTCTCGCCGATGCCTTTCTCTCCGAGGTCGGCGGCGATGGCCTCCACCGCGGCCTGGTAAGCCAGGCCGTCGTACTTGCCGCTGTGGACGCAGACGCCGTGCTCCTTGTCGCCGTACCACTCCTGCCAGGCTTCGGTGGAGAAGGGCTGGCCCTTCACATCGACGACCTGCCTGATCGGCAGGCCGTACTTGTTGGCGAAGGCGAAGTCGCGCTCGTCGTGCGCGGGCACGCCCATCACGGCGCCGTCGCCGTAGCTCATCAGCACGTAGTTGCCGACCCACACCTCGACCTGCTCGCCGGTGAGCGGATGCACCACCTTCAGGCCGGTGGGCATGCCCTTCTTTTCCATGGTGGCCATGTCGGCTTCCATCACCGAGCCGTGCTTGCACTCGTCGATGAAGGCAGCCAGCGCCGGGTTGGTGGCAGCCGCGTGCGTGGCCAGCGGATGCTCGGCGGCAACCGCGCAGAAGGTCACGCCCATGATGGTGTCGGCGCGCGTGGTGAACACGTACAGCTTGCCGTCGCCGATCAGCTTGCCGTCATCGCCGGCAATCGCGTGCGGGAAGGCGAAGCGCACGCCGACGCTCTTGCCGATCCAGTTCTGCTGCATGATCTTGACGCGCTCGGGCCAGCCCAGGCCATCGAGGTCGCCCAGCAGCTCTTCGGCGTACTGGGTGATGCGCAGGTAGTACATCGGGATCTCGCGCTTCTCCACCAGCGCGCCCGAGCGCCAGCCGCGCCCGTCGATGACCTGCTCGTTGGCCAGCACGGTCTGGTCGACCGGGTCCCAGTTGACGGTGCCGGTCTTGCGGTAGGCGATGCCCTTTTCCAGCATCTTGAGGAACAGCCACTGGTTCCAGCGGTAGTAGTCCGGGCTGCAGGTGGCGACCTCGCGCGACCAGTCGATGGCCAGGCCCATCGACTGCATCTGGCGCTTCATGTACGCGATGTTGTCGTAGGTCCAGGCCGCCGGCGCCACGCCGTTGTTGAGCGCGGCGTTTTCGGCGGGCATGCCGAACGCGTCCCAGCCCATCGGCATCAGCACGTTGTGTCCCGTCATGCGCAGCTGGCGCGCCATCACGTCGTTGATGGTGTAGTTGCGCACGTGCCCCATATGCAGCTTGCCCGACGGGTACGGCAGCATCGAGCAGGCATAGAACTTGGGCTTCTCGCTGCCGTCGGCCAGCTTCGCCTGCTCCGTCACGCGGTAGGCATCGATCGCTTGCCAGTGTTGCTGGGCGGCTTGTTCAACGGCGGAGGGAAGGTATTTGTCTTGCATGTTCAGGACAGCGGGCGAAGCGCGTTGGCGGGCCAAAGCGTGGAAAAGAAAAGCGGCGGGCTGCCTTGCGGCGCCCGCCTGCGCTGGAATGCCGAAAACGCCGATTATAACCGTCGGGGCAGACGGCGCGGCGGGCCCCGTTACTTCAGGCCCAGCACGTCCTGCATGTCGAACAGGCCGGCGGGCTTGTCGGCCAGGAAGCGCGCCGCGCGCACCGCGCCGTCGGCGTAGGACTGGCGGCTCGACGACTTGTGGGTGATCTCGATGCGCTCGCCGATGCCGGCGAACATCACGGTGTGGTCGCCCACGATATCACCGCCGCGCACGGTGGCGAAGCCGATGGAGTTGGGGTCGCGCGGCCCGGTATGGCCTTCGCGCGCAAACACGCCGCAGGTCTTCAGGTCGCGGCCCAGCGCCTTGGCCACCACTTCGCCCATCGCGAGGGCGGTGCCGGACGGCGCGTCGACCTTGTGCCGGTGATGCGCCTCGATGACTTCGATGTCGTAGCCGGAGGACAGCAGCTTGGCGGCCATTTCCAGCAGCTTGAACGTGGCATTGACACCAACGCTCATATTGGCGGCGAAGACCACGCCGATGCGCTTGGCGGCCTCCGCCAGCGCGGCGCGGCCGGCTTCGTCGAAGCCAGTGGTGCCGATCACCATCTTGACGCCGAGCCGCGCGGCCACCGCGACGTGCGCCAGCGTGCCCTCGGGGCGGGTGAAATCGATCAGGCAATCGGCGCCGGCCAGTGCCGCTTCGATGTCGGAAGTGATCGTCACTCCGGTGTTGCGGCCCAGCACCAGCCCGGCGTCCTGGCCCAGGGCCGGCGCGCCCGGCACATCCAGCGCGCCCGACAGGGTCACGCCTTCGGTGGCGAGGACGTGTTCGATCAGCATGCGGCCCATGCGGCCGGAGGCACCTGCGATGGCGATATTCATGGCGTGTCAGCAATCATAAAAAAGCCGGCGGTGAGGCCGGCCGGTATTCGGGGGTCGGCAAGCCCGCCTGGCCGCCTGCACTGGCGGCCGGGCGGACTGCCTTGCGGGCTGCTCAGTTGGCGGAGTTCGGGCCGGCTACCGGCGCCGATGCCGATTCTTCGGTCAACTTGCTGCCGGCGGCGGTCGCGCTGCCAGCGGGGGCCGCGGCAGCGCCTGCCGGCGCGGTGTCGGCAGGCACGGACGGGCTGGCTGCGCCCGGCGCAACGGCGGCCGTCGAATCCACCGGCGCCGCGGCAGGCGCCGAAGCCGGCGCAACCACATCCATGTCCTTGCGCAGCGGGCGCTGGTTGGCCTGCATGGCCTTGTAGCCGTCGATTTCCGCGATCAGCTCGTATTCGGACGGGAGTTCGTCCCCGCCGAACTTGGCCAGCTTGTCGCCGTCGAAGAACACCGTGTAGCGGCGCTGCTGCACCACCGGGGTGTTGCCGCGGCGGAACGAGAAGACGTAATCCCAGCGATTGCCGTGGAAGACGTCCGCCAGCAGCGGCGTGCCGAGCAGGAACTTGACCTGGTCGCGCGTCATCCCTTCACGCAGCTGGGACACGGCCTCGCGCGAGACGAAGTTGCCTTGCACGATATTGATACGGTACGGCGTGATCGCGTTGGCGACTTTGCGTGACGTATTGTCGTAAGTGGAGCATGCTGCAGTCAGCAGAGCAGCAGCCAGCACAGAGGTAACCAGCGTCGGACGCATGGCGGACGAACGAAATGAACGCATGTATCTCGCTTCTAGAAGGGAGAGGAAAGTGCCGATTCCGGCCCTCGCGGCGTTTGCCACGAGACGGCTGGGGCGATGCATCATCGCGGGAGCAGCCTAGGGCAGCCGGCGGCGCCCCAGGCAACCCCCGAGGCGACTTTTACCGCCAAAACCCTTATGATTCAATAATCCAGACATTGTACTCTAGGGAGTCACGCCCATGCCGAGTCCGGCGGACCTCAAAAATATCGGTCTCAAAGCGACCGTTCCACGCCTGAAGATCCTCGAGATCTTTCAGACCAGCGAGCAGCGCCACCTGAGCGCGGAAGATGTTTACCGCATCCTGCTCAGCGAACAGATGGATATCGGCCTTGCAACCGTCTATCGCGTTCTCACCCAGTTCGAGCAGGCAGGCCTGCTCTCACGCAACAACTTCGAGTCCGGCAAGGCCATCTTCGAACTGAACGAAGGCAAGCATCACGACCACCTGGTCTGCATCGACTGCGGCCGCGTGGAGGAATTCTACGATTCCGAGATCGAGCGCCGCCAGCAGAGCATCGCCAGCGAGCGCGGCTTCGCGCTGCAGGAACACGCGCTGTCCCTGTACGGCAACTGCACCAAGCACGACTGCCAGTTCCGCCCCAAGCGCTGACACTGGCCTTCCGGCGGTAACTGCATCCGCCGCGGACGAACATAAAAAAAACCGGCGCACCGCGCCGGTTTTTCTTTGCCTCGGGCAATCGCCCCCGGGGCTGTGCTCAGGTCTCGCGCTCGTCCTGCTCGGCCACGATATGCAGGCCGCCACGCGCGGCGGCCGGCACGCCGACGAATTCGCCGACGACCTGGCGGAACAGGCCGCGCGCCCACACCAGCATCGGATGGGTGTTGCGGCTGCGGTGCCAGAACATGTTCAGGCCCAGCGTGGTATTGAGCTCGGCGGGTAACGGGAAGGCCTTGAGGCCGTAGGTCTCGCAGGCCATGTCCTTGGTCAGCGCATTGACCGTAAAGATCATGTCGGTCTGCGCCGCCAACTCGGACTGCGCGCGCCACGAATGCACCGTCAGCGTGGCGTTGCGCTTGAGCCCGCGCTGCTGCAAGGCGTAGTCCAGCGGGATCAGCGACGGCGCGGGACGGCCGCTGCCACCCGAATGCGCCATGAAGATGTGGCCGCAGTCGAGGTATTGCTCCAGCGTGCAGGTGCCCTTGAGTACGGGATGGTTCTTGCGCGCGCAAACCCAGAGGTTCAGCGAGGTCACCATCTCTTCCACGATCTCGGGATGCCGGGTCGGGAACGGCGAGAACGCCAGGTCCAGTTCGTTGCCGCGCATGGCGGCCACGTCGGATTCCCACGAGTGGGACTCGACCAGCTTGATATGCAGTTCCGGCGCCAGTTGCTTGATGCGCAGGATGAAGCGGTTGAACACCGTATCGCCCAGTTCGGCGGCGAAGCCTATATTGAGCGTGCCAGTTGCAACGGCGGGATCGAAATTGTCGGCGTCGACCTCGTTGATCGAGGACCACAGGTCGAGCATGTC
>NZ_JBFTNF010000064.1:0-41549 GCF_056397345.1 Cupriavidus sp. 05N38 | reverse complement strand
GTGATGGGCCAGGCGATGGCTGGCGGGCTCGGCGCCGCCGCCGCGCCTGCCGTTGCTCCTGCCGCGCCCGCCGCGGCGGCACCGGCGGCACCGGCGGCGGCCGACGATCCCGCCGCGCGCCTGCAGAAGCTCAGGGAGCTGCTCGACAAGAGCCTGATCTCGCAGGCCGAGTTCGACACCGCCAAGGCCGAGATCCTGAAGAAACTGGTCGGCTGAGCACGCACGGCGCATGCAAGAAATCAACTGCCCGAGTTGCGGCGCGCCCGCGGCCTTCCGCTCGTCGGCCGCCGTGATGGTGGTGTGCGAGTACTGCCACAGCACGCTGCTCAAGGATGCCGACACGGTCAAGGACATCGGCAAGATGTCCGCCGTGCTGGAGGACTACACGCCGCTGCAGCTCAGTACCAGCGGGCAGTGGAACGGGCAGGGCTTCACCCTGGTCGGCCGCATCCAGCTGCGCTACGACGCCGGCTTGTGGAACGAGTGGTACCTGCTGTTCGACGACGGCAGCGACGGCTGGCTGGCCGATGCCTCGGGCCAGTACATGCTGACCCGGCGCGCCCCGCCGGACCCCGCTCAGGCATCTCCCGGCCAGCTCGACGGCGCGCCGCTGCCGCAGTACGAGCATCTTTCGCCGGGCACCAGCCTGTTCTTCGACAAGCACCGCTACCTGGCCAGCGATGTGCGCAGCGCGCGCTGCACCGGTGGCCAGGGCGAGTTGCCGTTTGCGGTCGGCGCGGGCTGGACCGCGCAGGTGGCGGACTTCCGCGACGAGGGCCGCTTCGTCACGCTCGACTACGCGCACGGCTATCCGCCAGCGGTCTATGCCGGCGCGGCGGTCACGCTGGACCAGCTCAAGTGCCAGCTGCTGCGCGAGCCGGACCAGATCGCCGGCACCGCCGACCGCTACCGCGGCAAGGCCGTGCCGCTGGCCTGCCCGGGCTGCGGCGGCGCGATCGCCTACCGCGCCGGCGTGGCCAGCTTCGTGGTCTGCCCGAGCTGCCACAGCCAGATCGACTGCACCACCTCCACCGCGCTGGTGCTGGAAAAGCAGCGCGAGCTCGATGCGCTCAAGACCAGCCTCGCACCGGGCGACACCGGCACCATCGACGGCAAGCCGTACACGGTGCTGGGCCTGATGCAGTGCACGGACAACGATGAGGACGAAGCTTCCACCTGGGTCGAATACCTGCTGTTCAACGAGCAGCGCGGCCTGCTGTGGCTGGTCGAGCAGGACAGCGGCTGGGACCGCGTCGAGGTGCTCGATACCTGGCCGCGCATGGTCTCCGCCACCGCCGCCAGCTACCAGGGGCAGAATTTCCAGCAGGGCTTCGACTACGAGAGCGAGGTGCTGTACGCGGCCGGCACCTTCAACTGGCGCGTGCAGGTGGGCGACACCACGCGCCTGACCGAGTTCGGCAAGCCGGCGCGGCGCCTCACGCGCGAGACTTCCGAGACCGAGATCGTCTGGACCTTGTCCACCACGGTGGCCCGCGCGCAGGTGGCGCAATGGTTCAGGTCCGTGCCCGCCCTGGCGCAGGCGGCCCGCGCGCCGCAGGCAGCCAGGCCGGCGGGCAGCGGCGCGGACCTGGCCTTCTGCCGCAAGAGCGCCAAGGTCTACGCCATCCTCCTCGCCATCCTCAACGTGCCGGTGGCCCTGGTCACGGACCGCGGATGGTTCACCATCGTGTTCGGTTTCCTGCTGCTGTGGGCGCCGATCTGGCTGGTCCAGCGCTGGGCCGGAAAGGATTGAGTCAGCGTGCGCCTGCTTTACCTCGTCTACGGGATCATCGTGCTGTTCGGCACCACCTTCTTCAATATCGGCGACAGCGGCCGTTCCGGGGCATCCGGCGCATCCGGCTATTCCAGCGCCCGCGGCTGGAGCGGCGGCTCATCCGGCTCCAGCGGCTGGTCCTCGGGCGGCGGACACAAATGAGAAGGGTGACACAGGCCAGGCCGATGGCGCCGACGGGCGCGCGGCCATGAACGCCCCGATGCTGCCTTGCCCGGCCGTGCTGGGCCACCACCTGCTGGCCGACCTGCAAGGCGTGGCCGCCGAGCTGCTGGCCGACGCCGCGCTGGTGGAGCGCGTGCTGTACCAGGCCGCGCGGGCCGCCGGCGCCACCGTGGTCGATGCACGCTTCCGCCATTTCGGGCCCGGCCTCGGCGTGACCGGGGTGCTGCTGCTGCGGGAGTCGCACATCAGCATCCATACCTGGCCGGAATACGGCTTTGCCGCGGTGGACGTGTTCATGTGCGGCGCCGCCCGGCCGGAACTGGCGGTGGATGTGATGCGCGCGGCCTTCGCGCCGCGCTCGCTGAGCGTGCGCGACCAGGCCCGCGGACCTGCCCCGGCCTGATCGCGCCATGCCGCCCGCGGGTGGCGAGACGCCGCCCGATGGTCTACACTCGTAGCTAACCCCGTAATTACTACAGGGTCTTTGCCTGATGCAGGCGTCACCCGGAGTCCGCATGAGAATCGGTGAACTGTCCCGCCACAGCGATTGCGACGTGGAGACCATCCGCTACTACGAGCGCGAGGGCCTGCTCGACGCTCCCCAGCGCGAAGACAACGGCTATCGCCGCTACGGCGACGCCCACCTGCTGCAGCTCAACTTCGTGCGGCATTGCCGCTCGCTCGGCATGAGCCTGTCCGATGTGCGCCGGCTGCGCGATTTCGAGCGCGATCCCACGCTCGCCTGCGACGATATCAACGCATTGCTGGACCGCCAGATCGACCAGATCCATGCCCAGCGCGTGGCGCTCGAGGCACTGGAAGGGCAATTGCGGGCGCTGCGCCACACCTGCGACCAGCCGCACCCCGCCAGCGAGTGCGGCATCCTGCAGAACCTGCAGCAGGCCGCGGCCGGTGCCGCGTGCGAATGCCACCCGCACGCCCAGGACCACCACTGAAGCGCCTGAACCCGCCGAAGCGGCCAGGGCGACGCATGGCGTCTTAAAAGAAGGCGCCGCCTGTGCTACGATCCCCTTTGCCAGCCGTGCACCCGGCTGGTGAGCAGGCGGCGGATCCGGCGCACGGAAATCAGGTTTCGCCTGCCCGAGTAAGCCATCGCTTTCGTTGCAGCCGCCACGCAAAGCGCGCTTGTTCCGGTTTTCCCCGCCGTTTCCGTATTTCGTTTCCGCGTTTTCCGACTTCCCACATTCCTGCCGCATGCCGATGATGCCTTGCTGCCTGCCGCCGACCGCTGCCGTGCTTGCCCGTACCGGGCAGGCCGGCGCGTGGGCGCGCGCGGCGTCGGCATTGCGCGCACAAGCCAACCAGGCCACGGCCTGCCGCCGGGTCAGCGCTCCGCCTGATCCCGCCCGGTTCCCAGCCTGACGTAACCCCACACGCAGGCAAGCGCCGAACCGGGCCGAGTCTCACCCTGTTCGCGGCTTTCCCGTCATTCCTGACGGCCTGAATCAATCCAATGACCTGGCAATACCGTGCCGATCCACAGCGGGTCGGGCCTGGGGGCCGGGGCCACGCATCGCCACCTAGCGAGGATCCATCATGACGGCTTCATCCAAGCAGCAGCAACCGACCCTTTACCTCACCGAACTCGATGTCACCCGGCTCGAGCGCATTGCCAGCCGCGCCGGCGCCGCACCGCTGGTGGAGATGCTCGACGGCATCCTGGAGCGCGCCGCCATCGTGCCGGCGGAAGCCATTCCCAAGGATGTCGTGACCATGAACTCCAGCCTGACGTGCGCGCTGGAGGGCGAGGCCACGCCGCGCAACTGGACGCTGGTCTATCCGGATACCGCGGATTTCGAGGCCGGCCGCCTGTCGGTGCTATCGCCGGTTGGCCAGGCGCTGCTCGGCGCACGCAGCGGACAGACCGTAAGCTACCGGCTGCCGGACGGACGCGAACAGAAGGTCACCGTGGTCGAGCTTTCTTTCCAGCCCGAGGCCAACGGACAGTTCACGCTCTAAAATAATCAGGGCCTCATGGCGCACATTTCGCAGATACGGGGACGCCGCCTGGCGGTACGCCCCGGTGCGATCCGCGGCTTCCCGGTGCGCGCCGCCTGCCTTGCCGAGGCAGGAAAAAGCTAGCGCCACGGCCTGCCCCGATCCTGGCCAGGCCGCCTCCAGCCTGGGTTGGCCGGCGCCCGGCACCGCCGCCAGGCGACCTTCCCACCACCCCGCACCACCGCCATTCGCGCTGCGCGTCGCCCATTCGCGGCGGCATGGGCGCCGTTCGTCCGTACTTCCAGCGTTTCACGACTCGCAACGCACCATTCGTCGCAGTGGTATTTCTCCTTGCCGAACCAACCACTAATCTTCAGTCCGTGCTCGCAGCGCAACATAGATTGCCGCAGCAGCTAGTAAAGCAGACCAAAAAAAAGACGAAACAAAATCAGTTGAAGGAGTCCCAAATGAATGCCAGACGCATCCTCGGCAGCGCCTTAGGCGTGTTGATCCTCGTTTCATCGGCCGCCGCGCTGGCCGCGCCTGCCGCCAGCAAGCTCGGCAAGTTCGACGTGTATGCCGACGCGCTGCGCACGGGCAGGTACGACGTGTACACGGACGGCGCCAAGCAAGGCAAGTTCGACACCTTCACCGACGGCGCCAAGCAAGGCAAGTTCGACACGTTCACCGATGGCGCCAAGCAAGGCAGGTTCGACACCTTCACCGACGGCGCGCGCGCCTTCAGCGGCGAAATCTCGGCCTCCTCGCTCGACAATTCGCGCTCGGGCGACGGTTCGCTCTACGGCTACCGGGTCTGACCCGGCACCGCGTGTCTCCTGGCGGTCACTTCGGTGACCGCCTCGCGTTACGGGCCGGCTGATTAGCCCGTCCAGTATCGCGACACCTGACGCGCCACCCCGCAGTACCGCTTTATCTCCCACCTGCCCGGCTGACCTCCTCCTCCTCTCTCTCCCGCCGGGCGGGTGATTTTTCCCCGCCGCCCGCTTTTCCGCTTTTCCGCATTTTCTCCCGCGCACCACCCGTACTCCGCACGTCTTACGACGGTGCCTGCTGCTGCCCGCGCCGCGCACGCCCGCGCCCGATCAGCACGTAGAGCAGCGGCACCACCAGCGCGCCAATCACGGTGGCGCCCAGCATGCCGCCCAGCACGCCGGTGCCGACCGCGCGCTGGGCCGCCGCGCCCGGCCCGCTGCTCACGGCCAGCGGCACCACGCCGAGGATGAAGGCCAGCGAGGTCATCACCACCGGGCGCAACCGCTGGCGGGCCGCCTGGCCGGCAGCCTCGACCAGCCCCATGCCGCCGCGGCGCAGCTGCTCGGCGTACTCCACCACCAGGATGGCGTTCTTGGCCGCCAGCCCCATGATCACCACGCCGCCCACCTTGAAGTAGACATCGTTGGGCATGCCGCGCAGCCAGATCGCCAGCAGCGCGCCAAGCAGGCCTGCCGGCACCACCAGCAGCACGGCCAGCGGCAGCGTCCAGTTCTCGTACAGCGCCACCAGGCACAGGAAGATGAACAGCATCGACAAGGCGAACAGCCACGGCGCCTGGGCGCCGCTTTGCTGCTGCTCGAAGGCGCGCCCGGTCCAGCGCACGTCGTAGGCGGCGCCCAGCTCGCGCACCCTGGCGGCAAGCCGCGCCATCGCCGTGCCGGTGCTGTGGCCGGGTGCCACCTCGGCGTTGATGCGCACCGAGGCCAGGCCGCCGAAGCGCTCCAGCGTGGCCTCGCCCGCGCCCCACACCAGTTCGGCGAAGGCGCCGAGCGACACCATGCCGCCGCGCGCGTTGCGCACATGCACGCGCGACAGGCGCGCGGGATCCATGCGGAAAGGCGCGTCGGCCTGCAGGATCACACGGCGTATGCGCCCCTCGCGCGCCACCTCGTCGATATAGCGCGAGCCGAGCGTGGCAGACAGCGCGTGATGGATCGCTTCGGGCTCCACGCCGAAGCTGCGCGCCTGCTCGTAGTCGATATGCAGGTCCAGCGCCGGCGCCGGCTGCGCGGTGGCCGCGCGCACCTCGCCCAGCGACGGCTCATCGTCGCGCTTGTCCCCGAGCGCGGCCAGCAGCTTGTCGCGCGCCGCGAACAGGGCTGCGCGGCCGGTGCCGGGCTGCGCCACCAGGCGCATGTCGAGCCCGCCGGTGCTGCCCAGCTCGGGCAGCGCCGCGCCGTTGTAGGCGTAGAGCTGCGCGCGGCCGCGTCCGGGCCACGCCTCCAGCCCCTCCGAGAGCCTGGCCAGCACGGCCTCGGCGCGGTCCTTGCTGCCGCGGCGCTCCCAGTCCTCCAGCGCCAGGAACAGGCTGGCGCGCTGCTCGCCGCTGCCGGAATTGCTCCAGCCCAGCACGGCAAAGCTCGATTGCACCGGATATTGCTGCGCGCGCAGCCATGTTTCCAGCTCCGCCACCATGGCACGCGTCTGCGCCTGGGTGGCGCCGGCCGGCAGCTCGATATCGATCACCAGCTCGCCGGTGTCTTCTTCGGGCAGGAAGCCGGACGGGATCTGCCACAGCAGCGCGCTGCCGGCGACGGCCAGCGCCAGGTAGACGCCCAGCCAGCGCAGGCGCCGCCGCTGCAGCGCCGTCACCCAGCCGGCGTAGCGGGTGGCAAACGCCGTGAAGCCGCGCTCGAACCAGGCCAGCGGCCCGCGCACCGGATGCTGCGCGTGGCGCAGCAGGCTGGCGCACATTGCCGGCGCCAGCGACAGCGCGAAGAACAGCGAGAACGCGATCGAGATCGCCAGCGTGACGGCGAAGTGGCGGTAGATCACGCCCACCGCGCTGCCCATGAAGGCCATCGGCACGAATACGGCGCACAGCACCAGCGTGACCGCCACCAGCGCGCCGGACACCTCGCGCATCGAGCGGCCCGCGGCCTCGGTCGCGTCCACGCCTTCCTCGCGCATGATGCGCTCCACGTTCTCCACCACCACGATGGCGTCGTCCACCAGAATGCCGATCGCCAGCACCACGCCGAACAGCGTGATGACGTTGAGCGACAGGCCGAGGGCATACAGGCAGGCGACCGTGCCGAGCAGCGACACCGGCACCACGATCATCGGGATCAGCGTGGCGCGCAGGTTGCCGAGGAACAGGTACAGGATCAGGAACACCAGCACCGCGGCTTCGGCCAGCGTGGCCAGCACGCGCCAGATCGAGCGGTCGACGAACTGCGCGTTGTCGGCGGAGATCGCATAGCGCACGCCGGGCGGGAAGTTGCGCATGGCGTCGTCCAGCGCGGCGCGCACGGTGCGCGAGGTGGCCAGCACGTTGGCGCCGTCCGCCAGCTTGAGGCCGATCGCGGCCGATACCTTGCCGTCCAGCGTCGAGCCGAAGCGGTAGTCGCTGGCGCCCAGTTCCACGCGGGCCACATCGCGCAGCCGCACCAGCGAAGCATCGCCGCCGCTGCGCACCACGATGCGCCCGAATGCTTCCGGGTCGCTCAACGGGCGCGGCGGGCGCACCAGTGCCTGGAAGGGCTGCCCCGGCAGCGCCGGCGCGCCGCCGAGCTGGCCCGGCGTGACATCGCCGTTGCGGTCCTTGATGGCCTGCTCCACGTCGGCGGCGGTAAGGCCGAGCGCATTGAGCTTGTCCGGGTCGAACCAGATGCGCAGCGCATATTCGGCGCCGTAGGGTTCGGCCTTGCCGATGCCGGGCAGCCGGCGCAGCATGGGCAGCACCGAGCCGGCGGCGAAATCGCCGAGCGCGGTCTCGTCGAGCTGGCCGTCGTCAGACACCAGGGAGACGTACATGAAGGGGTTGGCGCTGGCCTGGTCGACATAGATGCCGCCGCGGCGCACCGCCTCCGGCAGCAGTGGTTCGGCCTGCATCACGCGGTTGCGCACATTGACCTGCGCCAGCTGCGCGTCGGTACCCTGGCGAAAGCCCAGCGTCACGCTGGCGGTGCCGCCTTCGCTGCTGGCATCCAGGTAGAGCAGGCCGGGAATGCCATGCATCTGCTGCTCCAGCACGGCGGTGACCGCATCTTCCACGGTGCGCGCGGAGGCGCCGGGATAGTCGGCCGAGACGATCACGGTAGGTGGCGCCACCGCCGGATACTGGGCGATGGGAATGCGGGTGAGGGCGATCAGGCCCGCCACCATGGTCAGGATGGCAATCACCCACGCAAAGGCGGGCCGGCGAAGAAAAAAGGACGCCATGAAAAGAGACTCGGTGTTGGTCGCGCCGACGTGCCCGAAGGCCGCCGCCGGCGGCGGTGGAACAACGATCGGCGCGCGACAATGCGCGTGCGCGCCGGACAGCGAAGCACTGTTCTTTTGGGGGGAAGGCTGTCTTTGGCGCGGCTGTGTCAGCGGCGGCAGCCGGCCGCTGGCATCGTCAGGACGCAGCGCCGGACGACGGGCACGCGGCAGCGTGAATCGACGGAACCGGCAATCGGAAATCGGGCCGGCAGCGCGGAGCAGTGTGTCACGCCTGCGGCTTCCCGATCACTGGCATGGCCGCGATTATAGACACGGCGTGTGACGCGGACAATCTTTGCGTGCCCGATTGTCCACATCAGGGTCGGCGCTTGAGAGGAGAGCGCGGCCGCTCAGCCGCGCGCGGGCTTCAAAGCTGCTTGGCCGCGAAGGTGTCGCACTTGCGGATGTCGCCGCTGCTCAGGCCCTGGCGCAGCCAGCGCACGCGCTGCTCGCTGGTGCCGTGGGTAAAGGCTTCCGGCACCACGTAGCCCTGGGCCTGGCGCTGCAGCCGGTCGTCGCCGATGGCGGCCGCGGCCTTCAGGCCCTCTTCGATATCGCCGGGCTCGAGCAACTGCTGGTTCTGGCGCTCGGCGGTGGCGGCCCACACGCCGGCCAGGCAGTCGGCCTGCAATTCCACGCGCACCGAAAGCTGGTTGGCCTGCGCCTCGCCCATGCGCCGGCGCGCCGCATCGACCTTGCCGGACACGCCGAGCAGGTTCTGCACGTGGTGGCCGACCTCGTGCGCGATCACATAGGCCTGGGCGAAGTCGCCGCCCGCGCCGAAGCGCTTGCGCAGTTCGTCATAGAAAGCCAGGTCGATATAGACCTTCTGGTCGCCGGGGCAATAGAAGGGACCCATGGCCGACTGGCCGGTGCCGCAGGCGGTGGGCGTGGCGCCGGTAAACAGCACCAGCGTGGGCGGCGCGTAGCGGCGGTTGAGGTCGGTTTCGAAGATGCCGGACCAGGTGCGCTCGGTATTGCCCAGCACCTTGCGCACGAACACTGTCATCTGGTCGGTGGCGGGCGCATGGCTGGGCACATGCTGCGGCTGCGCCTGCTGCTGTTGCCCCTGCAGCACCGAGGCGCCCTGCATGATCACGGAAGGATCGATGCCGAAAAAGTAGGAGGCCGCCAGCGCCACGATGATGGTGCCGATGCCGATCGTCTTGGGTCCGGCGCCGAAGCCGCCGAAGCCGCCGGAACCCGCTCCCCGGCGATCTTCTACATTCTGGCTTTCGGCTTCGTCATCGAGACGCATGGTGGCTCCGCATTGCTGGTTGGTGGCCGCGGCAAAAGAGAGCCACGGCGTGCCGATCAGTATAGCAATGGCGGTGCAGCCAGCGAATGGGAGCGATGTATCAGGCCGTAACGGCGCCTGCCGCCGCGGCAAGCTGCGCCCGCCCGGGCCCGGCGCCGGCGATCTCCGCCACGCGCAGCAGGTTGGTGGTACCGCCCTGGCCGAACGGCATGCCCGCCGCGATGGTGATCTGGTCGCCCGGTTCGGCGTAGCCCTCGGCCAGCGCCGCGCGGGTGGCCGCGTTCACCATCTCGTCCACGCTCTGCACGTCCGGGCTGACAGTGGAGTGCACGCCCCAGGCGATCGCCAGCCGGCGTGCTATCTCCAGGTTCGGCGTGATGCTGACGATCGGTGCGCAGGGCCGCTCGCGCGCCGCCCGCAGCGCGGTGGCGCCCGACGAGGTGTAGGTCACCGTGGCCACCGCGCCGATGATCTGGGTGACCTCGCGCAGCGCCGCGCAGATCGCATCCTGGCGCGTGGACAGCGGTGCCTCGTGCTGGGCGTCGAGCAGGTTGCGGTAGAGCGGATCGCGCTCCACCTCGTTGATGATGCGGTCCATGATCGCCACCGCCGGCACCGGGTGGCGGCCGTTGGCCGACTCGGCCGACAGCATCACCGCGTCGGCGCCGTCGTAGATCGCGCTCGCCACATCGGAGGCCTCGGCGCGCGTGGGCACCGGCGAATCGATCATCGACTCCAGCATCTGGGTGGCGATGACGATGGGCTTGCCGTGCTGGCGGCACACGCGCAGGATGCGCTTCTGTACCCCCGGCACGCGCTCCGGCGGCAGCTCCACGCCGAGGTCGCCGCGCGCCACCATCACCGCGTCGGACACGCGCACGATTTCCTCGAGCTGCTGCAGCGCGGCCGGCTTCTCGATCTTGGACAGCACGCCGGCGCGCGTGCCGATGATCTCGCGCGCCTCGACGATGTCGGCCGGACGCTGCACGAAGGACAGCGCGATCCAGTCCGCGCCCAGCGCCAGCGCGAAATCGAGGTCCTTGCGGTCCTTCTCGGTCAGCGCGGGGATGGGGATGACCGCGTCGGGCACGTTGACGCCCTTGCGGTCGGACAGCGTGCCGTGGTTGACCACGCGCGTGACGATGCTGCCGCTGGCCACGGACTCGATCTTCAGTTGCACCTTGCCGTCGTCGATCAGCAGCGACTGGCCCGGCGCGGCCACGCGGAACAGCTCCGGATGCGGCAGGTGCACGCGGGTGGCGTCGCCGGCGCCGGGATCGCTGTCGAGCACGAACACGTCGCCGGCCTTGAGCGCGACCTTGCCCGCGGCAAAGGTGCCGATGCGCAGCTTGGGACCCTGCAGGTCCGCCAGCACGGCGATGGGCCGGCCGGTCTCGGCCTCGACCTGGCGCACCGCGTCGTAGCGGCGGCGATGGTCCTCATGGCTGCCGTGGCTGAAGTTCAGGCGGAACACATCGGCCCCCGCCTCGAACAGCTGGCGGATCACTTCGATGTCGGTGCTGGCCGGTCCGAGCGTGGCAACGATCTTGGCTTTGCGCTGGCGTCTCATTTTGTCTCCTCTTCCATTCTCGGGCGGCGCGCCGCGGCGGGCGCGCCTTTGTTCAAACACGGGGGCTTGCAGGCCCGTCTCACGCGATCAGGATCGCGCGGAAATCGTTCACGTTGGTGCGGGTCGGGCCGGTGACGATCAGGTCGCCGAGCCCGGCGAAAAAGCCGTAGCCATCGTTGTTGGCCAGGTGCGCGCGCGCCGACAGGCCGCGCGCCTGCGCGCGCACCAGCGTGTCCGGCGCCAGCAGCGCGCCGGCGTTGTCCTCGGAGCCGTCAATGCCGTCGGTGTCGCAGGCAATCGCGTGCACGCCGGGCAAGCCGTCGAGCGCCACGGCCAGCGCCAGCAGGAATTCGGCATTGCGTCCGCCGCGGCCGCTGCCGCGCACGGTCACCGTGGTCTCGCCGCCGGACAGCAGCACGCAGGGCTTCGCGAACGGCTGCGCGTGCTGCGCGATCTGGCGGGCAATGGCGGCATGCACCAGCGCCACCTCGCGCGCCTCGCCTTCGATGCTGTCGGACAGGATATGTGCCTCGAAGCCCAGTTCGCGCGCCCGCGCCGCGGCCGCTTCGAGCGACTGCTGCGCGCTGGCCAGCGTGACGCTGAGGTGGCCGGCAAAGCGCGCGTCGCCGGGCTTGGGCGTCTCTCCGGCGCCGCTCTCCAGGTGCGTGCGCACGTTGGCCGGTACCTCGATGCCGTACTTGGCGATCACCGCCAGCGCGTCGGCGCAGGTGGTGGCGTCGGGCAAGGTCGGGCCGCTGGCGATCAGCGTGGGATCGTCGCCGGGGATATCGGAAATCAGCAGGGTCTCCACGCGCGCCGGCGCGCAGTGCAGCGCCAGGCGGCCTCCCTTGAGCGCCGACAGGTGCTTGCGCACGCAGTTCATCTCGCCGATGTTGGCGCCGCTCTTGAGCAGCGCGCGGTTCACCGCCTGCTTGTCGGCCAGCGTGATGCCGGGCGCGGGCGCGGCCAGCAGCGCCGAGCCGCCGCCCGAAATCAGGCACAGCACGAGGTCGTCGGCGGTGAGGCCGCCGACCAGCTCCACCATGCGCTGCGCGGCGCGCTGGCCGGCTTCGTCCGGCACCGGGTGCGCGGCCTCCACCACTTCGATGCGGCGGCAATCCGCGCCATGGCCGTAGCGCGTGACCACCAGCCCGGACAGCTCGCCTTGCCAGTGCAGCTCCACCGCCTGCGCCATCGCGGCGGCGGCCTTGCCGGCACCGATCACCACGGTGCGGCCCTTGGGCGGTGCCGGCAATTGCGGCGGCAGGCAATGGCTGGCGCTGACGGCCGCCACGGCCGTGTCGAACAGGTCGCGCAGCAGTGCGCGGGGATCGCTGAGGCCGGCCGGGCGTGGCGGCACCAGCAGGGCAGAGTAGGAATCGGTGGCGTACATGGCTGGATCCGGAAATGCTGTCTCCCCGGCACGGCCGGGGAGCGGTACGGGCCTGCCATGCCGGCAGGCCTCGGCGGTGCCTCTTACTTGCTGCCCTTGGCGATCTCGTGGTTCGACATGATCTCGATGGCGCGGCACAGCGCCGAGTGATCCTGCTTGCCCAGGCCGTTGGCGGCGCAGGTATTGAACAGTTCCTGCGCGGTGGCGGTATTGGGCAGCGCCACGCCGAGCGCCTTGGCGCCCTGCAGCGCGAGGTTCAGGTCCTTCTGGTGCAGCTCGATACGGAAGCCCGGGTCGAAGGTGCGCTTGACCATGCGCTCGCCGTGCACTTCCAGGATGCGCGAAGCCGCGAAGCCGCCCATCAGCGCCTGGCGCACGCGCGCCGGATCGGCGCCCGCCTTGGAGGCGAACAGCAGCGCTTCGGACACGGCCTGGATGTTCAGCGCCACGATGATCTGGTTGGCCACCTTGGTGGTCTGGCCGTCGCCGTTGCCGCCCACCAGCGTGACGTTCTTGCCCATCAGCTCGAACAGCGGCCTGACCTCGTCGAAGGCCTCTTGCGGGCCGCCGACCATGATGGTCAGCGATGCCGCCTTGGCGCCCACTTCGCCGCCCGAGACCGGCGCGTCCAGGTAGGACGCGCCGAGCTTGTTGATGCGCGCGGCGAAGTCCTTGGTGGCGATCGGCGAGATCGAGCTCATGTCGACCACGATCTTGCTGTGCGCGGCCTCCTTGCCGGCGCCCTTGAGCGCGGCGGCCACGCCCTTTTCGGCGAACAGGACGGCCTCCACGTGCGGCGTGTCCGGCACCATGATCACGATGATGTCGGCGCGCTTGGCGACTTCTTCCGCGCTGGTGCAGACCGTGACGCCGGCGTCCACGAGCGCCTGCGGCGCGGGGTTGACGTCATGCACGAACAGCGTGTGGCCGGCGGCGCGCAGGTGGCCCGCCATCGGCGCGCCCATGATGCCCAGGCCGATAAAGCCGACGTTGCGTTGGTTTGCCATATTGTTGTCTCCTAGGGATGGTGAAAGATTCAGATTCGAAACCGGTTTGAAGGCGCGCCGCGGGCGCCGGGCCTGGCCAACAGGCTTTCCTCCCTCTCCCGCAGGCGGGAGAGGGAGCAAACCTTGCTACTGCACGCCGTGCGCGGCGCGCCAGCCCAGGCCTTCGACGGTGGTCGTGCGCGGCTTGTATTCGCAGCCGACCCAGCCGTCGTAGCCGATCTGGTCGAGCCACTGGAACAGGAAGCGGTAGTTCAGCTCGCCCGTGCCCGGCTCGTTGCGGCCCGGGTTGTCGGCCAGCTGCACATGCCTGATCTTCGGCAGGTTGGCCTTGAGCGTGGCGGCGATCTCGCCCTCCATGCGCTGCATGTGATAGATGTCGTACTGCACGTAGAGATTGGGCGCGCTGACCTGTTCGATCAGCGCCAGCGCCTGCTGCGTGCCCGACAGGAAGAAGCCGGGAATGTCGAAGGTATTGATCGGCTCGACCAGCAGGTCGATCTGTTCGGCGGCGAGCGCCCGCGCGGCGAAGCGCAGGTTTTCCACCAGCGTTTCCTGCGCCTGTTCGCGCCGCACGTTCTGCGGCTGGATGCCGACCAGGCAGTTGAGCTGGCGCACGCCAAGCACCTTGGCGTACTTGAGGGCCTCGCCCACGCCGTCCTGGAACTCGCCGACGCGGTCCGGATGGCAGGCGATGCCGCGCTCGCCCGCGTCCCACTTGCCGGCGGGCAGGTTGTGCAGCACCAGGTCGAGCTGGAAGCGGTTGAGGCGGTCCGCGATCTGGTCCGCATGGAACGCATAGGGGAACAGGAACTCGACGCCACGGAAGCCCGCACGCGCGGCGGCTTCGAAGCGGTCGAGGAAGCCCGCTTCGGTAAACAGCATGGTCAGGTTGGCGGCCAGTTTCGGCATGTCTCTCTCTCCGGGAAAAATGACGCCCCCGCTCCCGCCTGGAAGCGGGAGCCGGTGTCTTTGCGTTGCTCGGCTCAGGCCGTTTCGACTTCTTCGTTGAGGATGGCTTCCTCGATGTCTTCGACCGGCTCGAACTCGTTGATGTTGTCGATCTCGGTGCCCATGGCGATATTCGTCACGCGCTCGAGGATCACCTCCACCACCACCGGCACGGAGAACTCGGCCATCAGGTCGCGCGCTTCGGCAAAGGCCGGCGCGATGTCTTCGGGCTTGAACACGCGGATCGCCTTGCAGCCCAGCCCTTCGACCACCTTGACGTGGTCCACGCCGTAGCCGTTGAGCTCGGGCGAGTTGACGTTGTCGAAGGCGAGCTGCACGCAGTAGTCCATCTCGAAATTGCGCTGCGACTGGCGGATCAGCCCGAGGTAGGAGTTGTTCACCACCAGGTGGATGTACGGCACCTTGAACTGCGCGGCCACGGCCAGTTCTTCGATCATGAACTGGAAGTCGTAGTCGCCCGAGATGGCCACCACGTCGGATTCCGGCGAGGCCACTTTCACGCCGATGGCGGCGGGAATGGTCCAGCCCAGCGGGCCGGCCTGGCCGCAGTTGATCCAGTGGCGCGGCTGGTTGACCGACAGGAACTGCGCGGCGGCGATCTGCGACAGCCCGATGGTGGAGACGTAGCGCACGTCGCGCGGGAAGTACTGGTTCATCTCGCGGTACACGCGCTGCGGCTTGACCGGCACGTTGTCGAAATCGCTCTTGCGCTGCATGGTGCGGCGGCGCTTCTGCACGTCCGCCACCCAGCTCTTGCGGCACGGCAGGCGCCCGGCCATCTTCATGGCGCGCGCCACTTCCACGAACTGTTCCAGCGCGGCCTTGGCATCGGAGACGATGCCAAGGTCCGGGCCGAACACGCGGCCGATCTGCGTGGGCTCGATATCCACGTGCACGAACTTGCGGCCCTTCGTATAGACGTCGACGCTGCCGGTGTGGCGGTTGGCCCAGCGGTTGCCGATGCCGAGCACGAAGTCCGATGCCAGCATGGTGGCGTTGCCGTAGCGGTGCGAGGTCTGCAGCCCCACCATGCCGGCCTGCAGCGGGTGGTCGTCGGCCAGCACGCCCCAGCCCATCAGGGTCGGCACCACCGGCACGTTGACCAGCTCGGCGAATTCGACCAGCAGGTCGGCCGCATCGGCGTTGATCACGCCGCCACCGCACACGATCAGCGGGCGCTCGGCCGCGTTGAGCATGGCGATGGCCTTTTCGATCTGGGCGCGCGAGGCCGACGGCTTGTACGGCTGCAGCGGCTGGTAGGTTTCCGGATCGAACTCGATCTCGGCGACCTGCACGTCGAACGGCAGGTCGATCAGCACCGGGCCCGGGCGTCCCGAGCGCATCAGGTGGAACGCCTGCTGGAACACCTGCGGCACCAGCGCCGGCTCGCGCACGGTCACCGCCCACTTGGTCACCGGCTTGGCGATCGATTCGATATCCACCGCCTGGAAGTCTTCCTTGTACAGGCGTGCGCGCGGGGCCTGGCCGGTAATGCAGAGGATGGGGATCGAGTCTGCCCAGGCCGAGTACAGGCCGGTGATCATGTCGGTGCCGGCCGGGCCCGAGGTGCCGATGCACACGCCGATGTTGCCGGCCTCTGCGCGGGTATAGCCCTCGGCCATGTGCGAAGCGCCTTCCACGTGGCGCGCCAGGAAATGGTCGATGGTGCCGGCCCGGCGCATGGCCGAGTAGAACGGGTTGATGGCGGCGCCGGGCACGCCGAAGGCGGTGGTGATGCCTTCTTTTTCCAATACGGCGATGGCCGCGTCGACTGCTCTCATCTTGGGCATGTCTGTCTCCAATGTGCCTGCAATGTGTTCCGGGAATGTCGGGGAATGTCGGGAATGCCGCGAATTGCATTGAATCGCTGTTGGAGCCCATGCTATTCCCGCAGGCGGGGCGGGATAAAGGGAAGCGGGATCAGTTGATTCGATACTGTCGGTATGGAATTGCACCGGGAGACGGCGTACCCACCGCTGCGTGGCGGCCGGATTACCGCACGTTGTGTGACGACAACGGTACGTGCGAATTTGCAGGAAAAGGCCGGCGGCTTGCAGTCGCGCATCGCTACTTGCGCGTCAAATGGGGACAATGTGCGGGCGCGCGCCAGGAACCGGCGCATTGCGCGGAAATGATCCATCGCCAACCGAATTGCCATGCTGAACAGGCTCCCCCCTACCCGCGAACTGCTTGACGCGCTCAGGCGCAAGCCGCCCTCCCTGCCCGCGGCCGCCACGCCGCCTGCTGCCGGCGCGAGCCTGGCACAGTGGCAGCGCGGCCTGCTGGGCTTGTTCTGGGGCTGCTCGGTGGCCGCGCTGCTGGTCGCCGGCGCGGTGATGTTCGCCAAGGTCCAGTACCGGCAAGCGCCCGCGCCGTGGCTGCCGCGGCTGCTCTACTGCCTGCTGGCCGGCAGCGCGGCCGGGCTGGGCGGGCTGGTGCTCAGCCATGTGCCGGCGCTTGCGCGCAGGCTGCGCGATCCGCTCGGGCCGCTGGCCGCGCAGATCGACCGCCACGACGATGCGGAAAGCGCGCTGCTGCGCTCGCTGGCGCGCATTCCGGCCCAGGCGCTGCGCGCGCGCGGGCGCCGGGTCGAGCTGCATCTGCGGATGTGGGAAGGCATGGCGAAGGTCGCGGGCCTGCTGATCGCGGTGAGCCCGCTGGCGCTGATGCTGGTCACCGGCCTGCTGGAGCTGCCGCGCAACGGCGCGAGCCTGGTGCCGCTGCTGTCGCTGTACGGCGTGGCTTTCGTGGCGGGCGCCGCGCTCGTGGTGTTCCTGCAACTGCAGGTAGCCCGGCCGCTGCGGCGGCTGGCCTATGTGATGGCGGAAGCGGCCGAGATCAGCGCGCAGCTCGCGCGCCCGCTGCCGCCGGCCGCCGCCGGTGCGCTGCGCGCGGCAGCGGCGCCGGCAACGGTAGTGGTCGAGGCGCCGGACGTGACGCGGGATGCGGCACCGGAAGCGATACGCGAGGCCGCATCGGAAGCAGCGCCGGAGGCCACATCGGAAGCCGCATCGGAAGCCGCATCGCAGGCCGTACAGGGCGAACCCGTTGCAGCGGGCAGGCGGCCCGCCGTGCCCTCACCGGCGCCGGTGCCGCCGGCCAGTTTCGCCACGCGCCCGCATGCGCTGGATCATGCCACCAGATAGGTCCTGGCGAGCTGGACCCAGCAGGCCGCGCCCAGTGGCAGCACCTGGTCGTTGAAGTCGTAGCCGGGGTTGTGCACCATGCAGCCGCCGAACTCGCCTTCGCCGTTGCCCAGGATCAGGTAGCAGCCCGGCACCGCGTTGAGCATCCAGGCAAAGTCCTCGCTGCCGTTCAGGCCCTTGGGCGCCTGCGTCACGACCTTGTCGGCGCCGACCAGCGCAGTGCAGACCTGCTGCGCGATACGCGTCTCGGCTTCGGTGTTGACCATCGGTGGCGTCAGCTGGCGGTAGTCGATGTGTGCCTCGGCGCCGTGCGCCTGCGCGGTCAGGCTGACGATCTCGCGGATGCGCTGCTCCACCAGCGCGCGCGTCTCGGGGCGCGCGGCACGCACGTTCAGGCCCAGCGTCACCGATTCCGGAATCACGTTGTGGGTGGCGCCGCCGCGGATGAAGCCCACCGACAGCACCGCGGTATCGTCCGGCGCCACATTGCGCGCCACCACCGTCTGCAATGCCGTGATGACGGCCGCCGCCGCGGCGATCGGATCGCGCGCGCGGTGCGGCATGGCGCCGTGCCCGCCCACGCCCTTGATGGTCACGTCTGCCACGTCGGACGACAGGCTCACCGGGCCGGGCAGCACGCGGAAGGTGCCGGCCGGCACGCCCGGCATATTGTGCAGGGCATACACCGCGTCGCACGGGAAGCGTTCGAACAGGCCGTCCTCGATCATCGCGCGGGCGCCGCACAGGTTTTCTTCGTCGGGCTGGAAGATCAGATTGAGCGTGCCGTCGAAATCGCGGCTGTCGGCCAGCGCCTTGGCGGCGGCCAGCAGGATGGCGGTATGGCCGTCGTGGCCGCAGGCGTGCATCTTGCCGTGGTTCTGGCTGGCGTAGGGCAGGCCGGTGGCCTCGACGATCGGCAGCGCATCCATGTCGGCGCGGATGCCGAGCCGGCGCTTGCCGCTGCCGAGCCTGAGCTGCCCCACCACGCCGCTCTTGCCGATGCCGGCATGCACCTCGTAGCCCCAGCTCTGCAGCAGCGTGGCCACCAGCCTGCTGGTGGYGCCCACTTCGAAGCCGAGCTCCGGCTGCGCGTGGATCTGGCGGCGGATGCCGATAAACGTTTCGGCATCGATCTGGATCTGCGGCAACAGGTGCGGCAGCAGCTGGAACGGGGTCAGGGTCGGTTCGCGGGTCATGTCGGATTCCTTTGCGGCAATGGCAGGGCGGGGGAGAAGAGGGGGTTCACGCGGATTTCGTCTCGCGGATGCTCAGCACCGCGAGGATGGTCACCGCGCCGCAGGCCATCATGTAGAAGGCCGGCGCCATCAGGTTGCCGGTGCGCGCCAGCAGCCAGGTGACGACGAACTGGCAGGAGCCGCCGAACACCGTCACACCCACCGCGTAGATCACCGACAGGCCGCTGGCGCGCACCCGCGCCGGCAGGATCTCCATCAGCACCAGCAGCATCGGCGTGGAGCCCAGGTAGAGGCTCGCGGTCAGCAGCGCCGACAGGCTCAGCACCAGCGGCACGCTCGGGTAGTGGGTCATCAGCCAGAAGGCGGGGTAGAGCGCGACAAGCGTAAACGTCATGGCGCTCAGCACCAGCGGCTTGCGGCGCTCCAGGCGGTCGGCCAGCCAGCCGGACAAGAGCGAGGCCAGCAGGCAGACCAGACCCGTGACGCAGCCGGACAGCAGCGACAGCGAGGCCGGCAGATGCAGTTCGCGGATCATGTAGGTCGGCATGAAATACACCACCAGGTAGGTGCCGACGGTGCCGCCGATGATGGTCAGGATGCCTTTCGCGACTGTGCCGCCGTGCTCGCGGAACAGCGTGCCGAGCGGGCTGGGCGCATGGGCTTCGGCGACATGGGTCTCGTCCAGGTGCGAACGGATGTACAGCCCCACCGGCGCGATCAGCAGGCCCAGCACGAAGGGCAGGCGCCAGCCCCAGCTCTCCAGCGCGTCCGGCGGCAGCGCCGCGTACAGGACGGCTGCCGTGAGCGCGCCCAGCAGCGCCGCGATGCCCTGGCTGCCGAGTTGCCAGCTGATGCGAAAGCCCCGGCCCCTGACCCCGCCGGCCTCCATCAGCATGGAGGTGGAAGCACCGATCTCGCCGCCGAGCGAGAAGCCTTGCAGCAGCCGGCCGGCCACGATCATCAGCGGGCCGAGCACGCCAGCGAACGCATACGTCGGCGCCACCGCCAGGCACAGCGTGCCCGCCACCATCATGCCGATGGTCAGCGTCATGGCGGCCTTGCGGCCATGGCGGTCGGCGTAGTTGCCGATCACGAGGCCGCCCAGCGGGCGCATCACGAAGCCGATGCCGAACGTGGCCACCGCCAGCAGCAGCGAGCCGTAGGCGCTGTCGGACGGGAAGAACAGCTTGCCGATCAGGATGGCGAAGAAGCTGTAGACGGTGAAGTCGTACATTTCCAGCGCATTGCCCATCGAGCACGCGGCAATCAGGCGGAACTGGCTCTGGCGCGCCGGGCTGGCCGCCGCGGCATGGGAAGGCGCCAGCGCGGGGGCGGCGGGCAGGGTGGCATCGTTCATGTCGGATCTCCACGAACTGGTTATGGGCGTGGAGGCCGGCGGAGCCTGCGTCCAGCGTAGGGAGGAAGATTCCCTGGCGATGGAGTATTCAGGCAAACACGGCAGGCCGAAAATCATATATTTTCATCCCGATAACCAAATGGAATCGCCGTCATAACCGTTACCCGCCCGCTATCGGGGCAACTACCGAGAAGCCCGGCGGCAAGCGGCTTCGCGGGCGCCCGGCCGGCTTGCCGGGCGCGTGCAGCAAGCGTCGCCGCTTCACTCCGGCAGGGCACGGCGCACCACGGCGGGCAAAATCACAGGACGAGGAAACGACACGATGAAACTGCAGCAGCTGCGCATCCTGCTGGCGGTGGCCCAGCACGGCAGCATCCACGAAGCCTCGCGCAGCCTGCATGTGTCGCAGCCGGCGCTGTCCAAGGCCATCGCCGAACTCGAGCGCGAACTCGGCGTCACGCTGATGTCGCGCTCGGTGCGCGGCGTCAGCCTCACCGCCTACGGCGTGGCGCTGGTCAAGCGCGCCAGCCTGGTCGAGCAGGAGCTGCGCCACGCGCTCGAGGACATCGAAGCCATCCGCGGCCATGCCGACGCCCAGCTCAATATCGGCCTGACCGCGGTGGCCTCCAGCGGCCCCTTGCCGGACGCGATGGCAGCCTTTCGCCAGCGCTTTCCCAATGTGGCGCTGCGCGGCTTCGAGATGCGCCCGCAGCAGATTCTCGAAGGCCTGCGCGAAGGGCGCCTCGACCTCGGCCTGATCTCCACCAACAGCGGCCCCGGCACCGGCGCCTTCCAGTGGGAACCGCTGTTCTCCACCGGCATGTCGCTGGCCGTGCGCGCCGGGCACCCGCTGCGGCGGGTACGCCGGCTGCGGCCCCTGCTCGATGCCGACTGGCTCGTGCTCGACCCGCTCGACGACCCCGGCAGCCCGCTGGCCAGCCTGATGCGCCTGCACCGCTTCGACATGCCCAAGCGCGTGGTGCAAAGCGCTTCGAACCTGCTCGGCCTGCAACTCGCCACGCGCACCGACCTGATCAGCATGTGGTCCGACTTCGTCTTCGACGGCACCGGCCCGCTGCGGCTCGACCCCGCCTCGCTGGTGCGCCTGCCGGTCAGCGACGAACTGCCGGACTTCCGCGTGTTCCTGGTGTACCGCTCGGAGGACCTGATGACCCACGCGTGCGCGGAATTCAGCAAGGAGGTGCGGCACCGGGCGCAGGCGATGCCGCGCGGGCGGCCGGCCGGGCGGGCGCGCTGAATCGCGCAGCGGCGGGTACGCGGCGCGGGCCGCCCTGCGCACCGCCAGATCGCTGGCACGGTCCGCCGCGCATGCGTGGTTGCCGCCAAATGCGCCACAATGGCGGGCAGGAGACACAAGAGCATGGATAAACTCAAGCAGATCGAAGCCTTCATCGCCGTGGTGGAGCACGGCAGCATGGCGGCGGCGGCGCTCACGCAGGACGTGACGCCAGTGATGATCGGGCGGCGCATCAATGCGCTGGAGGCGCGCATCGGCGTGAAGCTGCTGCACCGCTCGACGCGCCGCATCGTGGTGACCGAGCAGGGCGCGGCGTTCATGGAACAGTGCAAGAAGGCGCTGGCGGACCTGGACCGCGCCGAGATGCTGATTGCCGAGGGCAAGCACAAGGCGACGGGGCATCTGATCGTGTCGGCGCCGGCGGCGTTCGGGCGCAAGCATGTGGCGCCGCATGCGCCGGCGTTCCTGAGCGCGAACCCGGACGTGCAGATTTCCTTCAACCTCACCGACCGCGTGGTCGACCTGGTGCGCGAGGGCTATGACGTGGGCATCCGCATCGGCGGCGCCATCGACCCGAACTTCGTCGCCATCAAGCTCGCCACCAACAAGCGCGTGGTGTGCGGCACGCCGGCCTACTTCGCGCGCCACGGCGTGCCGCAGACGCTGGACGACCTGGCCAAGCACAATTGCCTGGCGTTCAACCTGCAGGGCGGCCAGCAGCGCGGCTGGTATTTCCAGCAGGACGGCAAGACGGTGACGGTGCGCGTGAACGGCAACCTGGACTGCAACGACGGCGAACTGCTGCACCGCTGGGCCGGCGAGAGCCTGGGGCTGGGCTGGCGTTCCACCTGGGAGATCCTGCCGCAGCTCGAGAGCGGCGAACTGATCACGGTGCTGGACGAGTATGCGCTGCCGGACTACGACATCCTGGCGGTGTACCCGCAGCAGCGGCCGGTGCCGGCCAAGATCCGCTTCTTCATCGAGCACCTCAAGGCAGCCTTCGCGGTGCCGGGCTACTGGACCGGGCGGCGCACGCCATGATGACGCAATGGCTGGCCGATGCGGTGGTGCTGGTGCATCTGGCCTTCATCCTCTTCACCATGTTCGGCGGCATGCTGGTGCTGCGCTGGCCGCGGCTGGCGTGGCTGCACCTGCCGGCGGCCACATGGGGCGTGGTGGTGGAATGGAGCGGCTGGATCTGCCCGCTCACGCCGCTGGAGAACGCGCTGCGCGAGCAAGCCGGGCAGCAGGCCTACGGCGGGGATTTCGTGCAGCACTACATCATGCCGCTGATCTATCCGGACGGCCTCACGCGCCATACGCAGTTCGTGCTGGGCGTGCTCGTCCTGCTGCTCAACCTCACGGTCTACGTGGCGCTATGGCGGCGCCGGCAAGACCGGCAGCGGGGCACGGGCCGGCACGTATAGGGCCGGCCCCGCGCACTACGCGGCCGGCCTGAACACCGGCGCGCGCTTTTCCAGATTGGCCAGCACCGCCTCGCGCTGGTTGGCGGCGCCGATCAGGCGATCCTGTTCCACCGATTCCGCTTGCAGCACAGCCGCGCCGTCGCCGTCCTCGCCGACCTGCATCAGCCGCTTGGCCGCGCGGATCGCGTCCGGGCTGCGCGCCGCGATCGCGCGCGCGGTGGCCAGCGCCACGGCACGCGGATCGTCCACCACCGCGGTGGCCAGCCCCAGCGCGCAGGCTTCCTCGGCGCCCACGATGCGGCCGCTGTAGATCAGCTCGCGCAGCCGGTCCGGGCGCACCAGCCCGCGCATCAGCACCATGCCGGCCATGTCGGGCACCAGGCCCCATTTGATCTCCATCACCGACATGCGCGCGTCCGCGGCGAGGTAGCGGATATCCGCGCCGAGCGCCACCTGCAGGCCGCCGCCGAAGGCCACGCCATGCACCGCGGCAATCACCGGCACCGGCAACTCGCGCCACACCATGCACGCGTACTGCGGCCGGTTTGAGATGCCGTGGGTGCGCGCGGCCAGCCGGCCCGCGGCGATGTCGCCATCGTTCTTCGCGCCGCTGGCCAGGCCGGACATGCTCTGCATGTCGAGCCCCGCGCAGAAGGCGCGGCCTTCGCCGGACAGCACCACCGCGCGCAGGTCCGGTTCGCGCATGAGACGCTCGCCGGTCTCGATCAGCGCATCGAACATGGCGGGGTCGAGCGCGTTCATCTTGTCGGGGCGGTTGAGCCTGACTTCGGCCACGCCGTTGTCGATGGTGAGGACGATGCGCTGCGCGCCGTCCGCTGCGTTGCTGTCATTGCTCATCTGGTCTTGCTCCGTGCCTGGTTATCGTTCTGCCGTGGGCAGGACATGGTCCTTGAATTGTTCGCGCAACCTGACCTTGAGCAGCTTGCCGGTGGCGGTGTGCGGCAGCGCGTCGACAAAGGCCACGTCGTCCGGCACCCACCATTTCGCCACGCGCGCGGCGAGAAAGTCGAGCAGCTCGGCGCCGCCGACTTCCTTGCCGGGCCGGCGCACCACGACCAGCAGTGGCCGCTCCTGCCACTTGGGATGCGGCACGCCGATCACGGCAGCCTCCGCCACGGCGGGATGGCCCATGGTGGCGTTCTCCAGGTCGATGGAAGAGATCCACTCGCCGCCGGACTTGATGACGTCCTTGGCGCGGTCGACCAGCTGCACGTAGCCGTCGGCGTCGATGTTGGCCACGTCGCCGGTGTCGAACCAGCCGTCGGCATCGAGCGCGCTGTGCCCTGCCTTGAAGTAGGACGAAGCGATCCACGGCCCGCGCACCTTGAGCCGGCCGAAGGCCACGCCATCGTGCGGCAGCGCGCGCCCCTCGTCGTCCTCGATGCGCAGGTCCACGCCCCACAGCGCGCGTCCCTGCTTGAGCTTGACCTTCAGCTGTGCCTGCGCGTCGAGCGCCTCGTGCCTGGGCAGCAGCGTGCTGATCACGCCGATGGGGCTGGTCTCCGTCATGCCCCAGCCCTGCACGAAGCGCGCGCCGAACTGTTGCTCGAAGCGCTCGATCATGGCCGCCGGCGCCGCCGAGCCGCCCACCCCGGCGAGCCTGAGCCCGAGCGCGCGCGGGTCGATCTCGGGATGCGCGTCGAGGTACTGGAACAGCATCAGCCACACGGTGGGCACCGCGGTGGAGAAGGTCACGCGTTCGTCGCGCAGCATGCGATAGACGTTTTCGCCGTCAAGGTGCTGGGCCGGCAACACCATCTTGGCGCCGGTCATGGCGCAGGCGTATGGCATGCCCCAGGCATTGGCGTGGAACAGCGGCACCACCAGCAGGATCGTGCTGTCCGCGCCCACCCCGAAGGTGTCGGCGGCGCAGGCCTTGAGGCTGTGCAGCACGGTGGAGCGGTGCGAGTACAGCACGCCTTTCGGATTGCCGGTGGTACCCGAGGTGTAGCAAAGCGACGAAGCGGTGCGCTCGTCGAACTGCGGCCATGCGTAGTCCTCGCTGCCGGCATCCAGGAGATCCTCGTAGCACAGCAGGTTCGGCAGCTTGCCGGCAAGGTCGAGCGCGGCGGTGCCGGCGCGGTCCGCCATCGCCACGTAGTGCGTGACGGTGGGCAGGCGCGGCGCGAGCTGCGCCACCAGCGGCGCGAAGCTGGTGTCGAAGAACAGGACCTTGTCCTCGGCATGGTTGATGATGTATTCGACCTGCTCGGGAAACAGGCGGGGATTGACCGTGTGCAGCACCACGCCCGCGCCCGAAACGCCGAAGTACAGCTCCAGGTGCCGGTGGGTGTTCCACGCCAGCGTGCCCACGCGGTCGCCCTGGGCAACGCCGAGACCGGCCAGCGCGCTGGCGGCACGCCGTGCGCGCCGATGCACCTCGGCATAGTTGCTGCGCACCGTGCCGCCGTCGATCGTGCGCGACACGATCTCCTGCTGCGGGTGGTACTGCGCGGCGTACTCGATCAGGGAAGAAATCAGCAACGGACGGTCTTGCATGAGGCCAAGCATGATGCGCGTCTCCTGGTTTCGTTGTGCTGCTGTGTGGTGACTACTCTTTCGGGTGCGCCGGGGCGGGTGGCCGCCCTCTCCCCGCAAGGGCAGAGCGGTGGCCCGGCCCGGCGCCGCATCGGGCGAGGCCGGCGGCTTGCGCCGGGACGCCGGCGCAAAACTCAGCGCCCCTTGAACGCCGGCTTGCGCTTCTCGAGGAAGGCGGCCACGCCCTCCCTGAAGTCCTCGCTGCCCGACGCACGCGTTTGCAGCGAAGCCTCGCGTTCGAGCTGCTCGGGCAGGTTGCTGTCCATGCTGGCGTTGAGCGCTTCCTTGATCAGGCCGTAGGCGAAGGTGGGCATCTGCGCCAGGTGCGCGGCAAGCTTGGCGGTCTCGGCGGCCAGGGCGTCGTCGGCATGGACCTTCCATACCAGGCCGATGCGGTGCGCTTCCTCGGCATCGATCTTCTCGGCCAGGATGGCCAGCGCGCGGGCACGCATCTCGCCGGCGTAGCGCGGCAGGAAGTAGGTGCTGCCGGCGTCGGGCACCAGGCCGATCTTGGAGAAGGCCTGCATGAAGGACGCGGAGCGTCCCGCCAGCACCACGTCGCCGGCCAGCGCCAGGCTCATGCCGGCACCGGCGGCCACGCCGTTGACCGAGGTGATGACGGGCTTKGACATATTGCGCAGCGCCAGGATGATCGGGTGGTAGCGCTCGCGCAGCAGCGTGCCGGAATCCTTCATCTCGCCCTGGCGGCCCGCGAGGTCGGCCCCCGCGCAGAAGCCGCGGCCATTGCCGGTGAGCACCACCGCGCGCACGGCGGCGTCCTGCGCGGCGCGTTCCACCGAGGCGCGCAGTTCCGCCATCAGTTCGGCGTTGAGCGCATTGAGCACGTCGGGGCGGTTCAGGGTGATGGTGGCCACGCCTTCGGCGGCGTGATAAAGCACTGGAGAAGTCATGCTGTCATCCTTGTCAATCAGGGCTGGAGAAAATCGGGCTCAGGCCGGCTTGCCGGGCGCCTTGGGCGGATGCAGGGCATCGGCCGAGGCATCGCCCAGCTTGCTGCCGCCGTCGCAGTCGACGATGGTGCCGGTGATATAGCGTGCATTGGTGGTGGACAGGAACAGCGCGGTGTCCGCGATGTCGTCCTTCTCGCCGTAGTCGCGCAGCGCCAGGCGCGCCTTGAAGCGGGCTTCCATCTCCGGCGTGGGCGCCAGGCGCGCCATGCCCTCGGTGCCGCCGATGGGGCCGGGAGAAATGCCGTTGACGCGCACGCCGGCCGGTCCCCACTCCATCGCCAGGCACTTCACCAGCATGTTGATGCCGGCCTTGGCGGCGCAGACGTGCGCCTGGAACATCATGGCGTTGACGGCCTGCGGCGCGGTGATGGCGATCAGCGAGGCACCGGGCGCGTTGAGGAAGGCGAAGCACGCGCGGAACACATTGAAGGTGCCGATCAGGTCGATGTCGACCACGGTCTTGAAGCCATTGGCGGACATGCCCAGCGCGGGCGCGACGAAGTTGCCCGCCGCGCCGGAGATCACGATGTCGATCGGGCCGAGCTCGTCGCGCGTGCGCGCCAGTGCTGCCTCCACCGCGCCGTAGTCGCGCACGTCCGCCGCCATGCCGATGGCGCTGCCGCCGGCCTCGTTGATGGTGGCGGCAGCCGCGGCGATGCGTTCGGGATCGCGGCTGATCAGCGCGAGCCGCGCGCCGGCCCGGGCGAAGTGCTGGGCGATCCCCAGGTTGATGCCGGACGAGGCGCCGGCGATAAAGACGACCTTGCCGGCCAGCACGCCGTCCCTGAATGCGTTTGACATGGCTTTCCCTCCCTCGGTTGGGGTCGGATGACGAATATCGGATGGCGCCCGGCCCGGGAGGACGGGCTGGCGGATCAGCGGCAGGCGCGCGCAAGCGCGGGGCCGGGCCGCATGGCGGCGGGCCCGGGCGTGGCCGGGCAATGGCTGGAACGGTTCATGTCTGTCTCCTGGCGGGTGCCTTTGCTCTTCTTTTATCTTCTTTTAAGCGGCCTCTGACTTGGGCCTCCGACATCCTACTCCGATGCCGCGATTCGATCACGCGCATCCGCAGCAACAAGCGGACGCGCGGCGCGCAACAAGCCGGGCCGGCGCGGCGCAGGGCAAGGACGAGGAAACAGGCGGCACGGAAGCGGCCGCGCAAAAGAAAAAGCCCGCACCCAGGCCGGCGTGCGGGCAGGGGATCCGCTCGCGGACCACCTAGTGCCATGAAGCGCGCCCCCGCAGCTTCATGACGGTTCCATCATGGGGCAGGGCGGCCCGGTGCGTCTTGACCCTGGTCAAGGCTGATGTGCGGCCGCGCCAGGGCGGCCCCCATGCTCAGGCGAGCAGCGCGGTCACCAGGTCCTTGCCGCGCGCGGCCGGCGCCTGCTCGAAATGCAGCGCGGCCTCGACATGGCTCAGGTGTTCCACCATCAGCGTCACCGCGCGCTCGGTGTCGCCGGCGCGGGCCGCCTCGATGAATTCGCGGTGCTCGTCGGAGGAGCAGGCGGCATCGCGGCGGGACTGGTAGAGCATGGTGATCACGGCGCTGCGCATCGACAGTTCCTGCAGCATGCCGGTCAGCACGCCGTTGCCGACCACCTCGGCCAGCAGGATGTGGAAGTCGCCAAGCAGGCGCGTGCGCACCTGCGCGTCGCTGCCGGCCAGCGCCTTTTTCTCGGCGGCCAGATGGCGGTCGATGCGCTTGTAGTCCGCGGCGGTCGCGCGCGTGACGAACTCGCGCGCCAGCGCCGCCTCCAGGATGCGGCGTACCGCGAACACTTCGCGCGCCTCCTCGGCGCTGGGCTTGGCCACGAAGGCGCCCTTGTCCGGCACGATCTGGATGACCTTGTCCTTGGACAGCATCAGCAGCGCGGCGCGCACCTTGGTGCGGCTGACGCGGTAGACGCTGGCCAGCGCCTCCTCGCGCAGCTTGGTGCCGGGCGGCAGCCGGTGCGAAACGATGGCCGCGACGATGTCTTCGGCGATCGCTTCGGCGGTCATGGCAGGGTCGATGTGCTCGGGCATGGTGGCGCGCTGGCGCGGCCTCTCGTGATCAGGAATGCCGAGATTCTAGCGCCCTGCGGCCGCGCCGGGCAGCGGGGCTGCCCCGGGGGTGGCCGGACCCGCTTCATGCGGGGCCGGCGCGAGGCCCGCATCGAGCTCGGTGGCATCGATCTTGCCGTTGAGCACATCGTGCGCGCGCACGCGGTCGATGTCCTTTTCCCAGGCCGCCACGACCACGGTCGCCACGCAGTTGCCGACCAGGTTGCCCACCGCCCGGGCGATGCCGATGAACCAGTCGACCGACAGCACCAGCACCAGGCCGATGGCCGGAATGGCCGGGTGCGCCGACAGCGTGGCGGCCAGGATCACGATGGCGGAGCCGGGAATGCCGTGCGCGCCCTTGGAGGTGACCAGCGCCACCGCCAGGATGCCGAGCAGGTCGCCCATGGCCAGCGGCGTGTTGGTGGCCTGGGCGATGAACACGGCGGCCAGCGTCAGGTAGATCGAGAACGCGTCCAGGTTGAAGGAATAGCCGGTGGGGATCACCAGGCCGACCACCGATTTCTTGATGCCCATGAACTCCAGCTTCTTCATCACCTGCGGCAGCACGCTGTCGGACGACGCCGTGCCCAGCACCACCAGCAGTTCGGCGCGCAGGTAGCGGATCAGCTTGAGCACGGAGAAGCCGCACAGGCGCATCACCGTGCCCAGCACCACCAGCACGAACAGCGCGACCGCGCCGTAGAACACCATCACCAGGTAGCCGAGCTGCTTGAGCGAACCGATGCCGTACTTGCCCACGGTGAAGGCCACCGCGCCGAGCACGCCCAGCGGCGCGAGCTTGATGATGAAGCCCATCATCTTGAACAGCGTGTGCGAGAACGTATCGATGATGCCCACCAGCGGGCGGCCGCGCTCGCCCACCAGCGACAGCGCGCAGCCGAACAGGATCGAGACCAGCAGCACCTGCAGCACGTCGCCGTTGGCGAAGGCTCCCATCACCGTGTTGGGAATCAGCTTGAGCAGGAAGTCCACCGTGCCGGCGCTCTTGATCTTGTCGGCGGTGTCCACGTAGGCCGCCATCGCCGAGGCGTCGAGCGAGGCCGGGTTCACGTTCATGCCGGTGCCGGGATGGAACAGGTAGGCCAGCGCGATGCCCAGCGCCAGCGCGATGGTGGTGACCACCTCGAAGTAGAGCACCGCCTTGAGGCCGACCCGGCCTACCTTCTTCAGTTCGCCGGCGCCGCAGATGCCCGCCACCACCACGCAGAACACGATGGGGCCGATCAGCATCTTGATCAGCTTGATGAAGGCATCGCCAAGCGGCTTGAGCCTGGCGGCGAACTCAGGGAAGAACAGGCCGAGCAGCGTGCCGAGCAGCAGGGCGATCAGGACCTGGCCGAACAGCGAGCGAACGAAACGGGCGAAAGGGGATTGCGGAGCGGACTGGGGGCGGCCGGAAGCGGCTCCCTGCTGGACTGCTGGGTGCATCGTTGTCTCCATGCGGTCGCGTCCATGCCTGGCTGGCGCGACCTGTCAAAGGCTGCAGGAATGCCGGCTGCCGCTGCGCTGCATTGCTGCGCGGCCGGCCTGGCGTGCCGTGCGCCGCGCCGGGTGAAGGCGGCGGCGCTCGCGGATGGGCCCTCCTGTTGGAGCGGAATCCACGCAGTTCGCTGTCCGGGACAGATTGTCCGCAGCGAATTGTTGGAACGTGCCGGTCAATATAGTGCATATCATTTTTGTATGCAATTTTTGAATTCACTGTGCTAAGATGAATCGCACAGAATAGAGCTCTCTCGACGAGAGTCGCGGCGCCCGGCACCCCGGCCCGGCCTGCCCCATGGCAGCGCTGGCGCGGTGCTTGCTTGAGACGGCGCCTTCGCATCCGCGCACGCACTTCCAGCAGGAGACACGCATGGCAGCATCCCTCTCGCCCGCCCCCGATACCGGCGCGCGCATCATGGCCTGGGCCGACGACCTGGCCGTCCACACCGAGCAGCCCGGCATGCTCACCCGCACCTACCTGACCGAGGCCCATCACGGCGCCGCGGCGCAGCTGGCCACGTGGATGCGCGAGGCCGGCATGACGGTGCGCCGCGATGCCGCCGGCAACGTGATCGGCCGCTACGAGGGCACCAGCCCGGATGCGCCGGCGTTGCTCACCGGCTCGCACTTCGACACCGTGCGCGACGGCGGCCGCTACGACGGCAACCTCGGCGTGATCCTGCCGGTCGCCTGCGTGGCCGAATGGAACCGCCAGGGCAAGCGCTTCCCCTTCGCCATCGAGGTGGTGGGCTTCGCGGAAGAAGAGGGCGTGCGCTTCAAGGCCACGCTGCTGGGCAGCCGCGCCATCGCCGGCACCTTCGACACCAAGGTGCTGGACAACGTGGACGACGCTGGCCAGACCATGCGCGACGTGATGCGCGCGGCCGGCTTCGACCCCGCCGGGCTGGATGCCGCCGCGCACCCGCGCGACAAGGTGCTGGCGTTCGTGGAAGTGCATATCGAGCAAGGCCCGGTGCTGCTCAACGATGGGCTGGCACTGGGCGTGGTGACGGCGATCTCGGGCGCCACGCGCTTCATCATCGAGCTCGAAGGCCTGGCCGGCCACGCCGGCACGGTGCCCATGGACATGCGCCGCGACGCGGCCATGGCCGGTGCCGAGATCGGCCTGTTCATCGAGCGCCGCTGCGGCGGCATGGCCGGCCTGGTCGGCACCGTGGGGCAGTTCAACGTACCCAACGGCGCCGCCAACGTGGTGCCGGGACGCGCGGTGTTCTCCATCGACATCCGCGCCGGCGAGGACGCCGTGCGCCAGGCCGCGGTGAACGACGTGCTGGCCGAGATCGAGCGCGTGTGCGCGCGCCGCAACGTGCGCGTGCAGATCCGCAAGACCCACGAGGCCGTCAGCGTGCCGTGCGCGCCGTGGCTGCAACGCCAGTGGGCCGATGCCATCGCCCGCCAGGGCCTGCCGGTGCGGCACCTGCCGTCCGGCGCCGGCCATGACGCCATGGCGATCGCCGCCATCGCCGACGTGGCCATGCTGTTCGTGCGCTGCGGCAACGGCGGCATCAGCCACCACCCCACCGAGATCATGACCGCCGGGGATGCCGCCAGCGCGGCCGCGGTGTTCACCGATTTCGTCGAGCACTTCGACAAGCATTCCGCGCCGCAGCGATAAGAGCGCGGCAGCAACCACATTCCCGCAATACCGCTATACCGAAAACCGAAAACCGCCGAGACAGGATATGACCGCACGAGACAACGTAAGCCCGCTGCAGACCACGCTCACCACCTACATCGACACGCAGCGCCCCGCGCAGGAGTCCTTCCTGGCCGAGCTGGTCAAGGTGCCCTCCGACAATCCGCCCGGTGACTGCGACGCGCACGGCAGCCGCGCCAAGGTCCTGCTCGAAGGGCTGGGCTTCCAGGTCGAGGCACACAAGGTGCCCGACGAACTGGTCAAGGCCGCCGGCATGATCAGCGCCACCAACCTGGTCGTGCGCAAGACCTTCGGCAGCGGCGGCCCCACCATCGCCATGAACGCGCACGGCGACGTGGTGCCCCCGGGCCTGGGCTGGACCAAGGACCCGTACGGCGCCGAGATCGGCGACAGCGAGCACGGCCCGGTCATGTACGGCCGCGGCGTGGCCGTGTCCAAGTCCGACTTCGCCACCTACACCTACGCGGTGCTGGCGCTGATGGAAGCCGAGAAGCAGGGCGCAAAGCTCAATGGCACGGTCGAGCTGCAGTTCACCTACGACGAGGAAACCGGCGGCGACATCGGTCCCAAGTTCCTGCTCGACCAGGGCCTGAGCAAGCCCGACTACGCCATCTCGGCGGGCTTCTCCTACGGCATCACCTCGGCCCACAACGGTTGCCTGCACGTGGAAGTGACGGTCAAGGGCAAGCAGGGCCACGCCGCCATGCCGCATACCGGCGTGGACGCCATCGAGGCCGCCACCCATATCCTGCAGTCCATCTACGGCCTGCGCGCCGAACTGGCCACACGCAAGTCGAAGACGCCGGGCATCGATACCGCCACGCTGAACGTCGGCCTGATCAAGGGCGGCATCAATACCAACGTGGTGCCTGACCTGGTGACCTTCCGTGTCGACCGCCGCATGATCCCCGAGGAAATCGGCTTCGATGCCGAAGGCGAGATCCGCGCCGTGGTCGAGAAGGCCGCCGCGCAGCGCCCGGGCATCGAAGCGAAGGTCGAGCGCATCATCCTGGCCGAGCCGCTGTCCGAGCTGCCGGGCGTGGAGAAACTGATCGACGCGCTCAAGAGCCGCGCCGAGGAAGTGTTCGGCGTGGAGATCCCCGTGCAAGGCGTGCCGCTCTACACCGATGCGCGCCACTACACCGCACGCGGCATTCCCACCGTGCTGTACGGCGCCGGCCCGCGCACGCTGATGGAAGCCCGCGGCCACAATTCGGACGAGAACCTGCGCCTGAACGACCTGAACCGCGCCACCAAGGTGGTGGCCCTGGCGCTGTCGGACCTGATGGGCTGAACCGGCTCGCCGCCCGCTGCAACGGGTTCGCGGCGGGCGGGCATCCGGGCGTCGGTGCGTTGGCGCCGCCGCCCGGAGCAAGGTTGCTTGAGTTCCGGGCTGGTGCTCCGGGGCCGTATGGCACCGGCCCGGAACCCGGGCATTCAGGGGATAAATAATCTGGCCGCTTTCAAGCGGCCATTTTTTATTCTCCGATATGATTCGCGGCGTTGGCGCCGCGCGCCAGGCGCTACAGCCTGGCGGCGTGCCCGGCCGGCAGGCTCTCGTCGCCGTCGCCCAGCGCGCGCTGCATCAGCACGGTATCGATCCACTGCCCGTGCTTGAACCCCACCGCCTGCAAGCGCCCGATGGTGCGGAAGCCCAAGCGCTCGTGCAGGGCCAGCGAGCCGGCGCCCTCGCCGCTGGCGGTGCAGGCCACCACCGCCACCATCTGCCGCCACGGGCCGTTCTCGCAGCGCGACACCAGCGCCGCCAGCAACGCCAGGCCAAGGCCCTGGCCGCGATGGCGTTCGTCGATATAGACCGAGTCCTCGATGGCAAAGCGGTAGGCGCTGCGCGTGCGGTAGGCCGAGGCATAGGCATAGCCGAGCACCTGGCCGCCGCGCTCGGCCACCAGGTAGGGCAGGCCCTGGCGCCTGACCTCGGCGTGGCGCAGGCGCATGTCGTCCACACCCGGTTCGACCTCCTCGAAGGAGGCGCGGCCATGGCGCACGTGGTGCGCGTAGATGGCCTGGATGGCGGGGATGTCGGCCGCGGTCGCATCGCGTACCGACGGGCTGGCGCCGCCCTGCACGGCGGCGGTGGCGTTGGCCACGGCCAGCGGCGTGGCCGAGGCTGCGGAAAGGGTGGCGAGAGGCGTCTTCATGGGCGGCAATGTCTGGGGCAGGAGCGAACCCCGGAGGGAACGCTGGGCGATCAGGTAGTGCCGCTACCTTACCGCGCCGCGATGCTATAAAGGAAGCTTCGCTGACTTATGCCGTGCATAAGTATTTCTTTGCCATTCGCCGCTTGCAGCTTGCCCGCTTGCCGCTTGCCCGATCCTGCTTGCCGCCGCCGTTCGCTATTTGCCATGCGCCACCTCAATCCCGATTTCCTGCAAGCGTTCGCCCTGGTCTGCGAGCTGGGCAGTTTCTCGGCCGCCGCCGAGCGCCTCGGCCTGAGCCAGCCGGCGGTCAGCCTGCAGGTGCGCCAGCTCGAGCAGCGCTACGGCCTGCGCCTGCTGGAGCGGGTGGGGCGCCGCGTGGTCGCCACCGCTGCCGGCGAAGACCTGCTGGCGCACGCGCGTGGCGTGGCCGGCGCGCTGGCGGCGGCCGACGACAGCATGGCGCGCCACGCAGGCGGCGTGATCGGGCGGGTGCGGCTGGGCACCGGGGCCACCGCCTGCATCTACCTGCTGCCCTCGGTGCTGCGCGAACTGCGCCGCACCCTGCCGGCGCTGGAGATCGTGGTCAGCACGCTCAATACCGGCGAAGCGCTCAAGGCGGTGGAAGACAATGCGCTGGACCTGGCTTTCGTCACGCTGCCGGCCGCGGGACGCACGCTGGACATCACGCCGGTGCTGCAGGACCCCTTCGTCGCCATCGGCCCTGCCGACGACGAGCCCTTGCCGGCCACCGTGGCGCCCGCCGACCTGGCCGGACGCCCGCTGGTGCTGTTCTCGCCCGGCGGCAATACGCGCCGGCTGGTGGACGAGTGGTTCCTGCGCGCCGGCATCAGCGCGCGTCCGGTGATGGAGCTGGACAGCGTGGAGGCCATCAAGGAACTGGTCGGCGCCGGCCTGGGTTATTCGGTACTGCCCGGCATGGCCCTGCCGCCCGGGCAGCCGCGCGCACGCATCGCCGTACGCCCGCTGGCACCGCCGCTGGCGCGCACGCTGGCGCTGGTGCTGCGCCATGACAAGCCGCTGCGTGCCGGGCTGCGGGCCACCGTGGCGGCCGTGCGCGCGCTTGCACCGGCCCGGGCGGGCGCCGGCTGAGCGGGATGCGGTCGCGCCGTGCCGCTTGTATAGTGCGGGTTTGCGCGTCCGTGCGCAGGGTATCGGACTAGGAAGACCGCCATGATCACCATCTATCACAATCCCCGCTGCTCCAAGTCGCGCGAGACGCTGGCGCTGGTCGAAGCTGCCGCAGCGCGGCTGGGCGAGCCCGTGGAAATCGTCGAATACCTGAAGACGCCGCCGACGCTGGCCACGCTCAAGCAGCTTCACACCATGCTCGGCGTGTCGGTGCGCGAAATGGTGCGCGACAACGAAGCGCCTTACAAGGAGCTGGGCCTGGCCGATCCGGGCCTCACCGATGCCGAGGTGCTGGACGCGGTCGCCGACAATCCCATCCTCCTGCAGCGTCCGGTGGTGGTGCGTAACCGCCGCGCGGCGATCGGGCGGCCGCCCAAGAACGTGGTGCCGCTGCTGGCCTGAGGTTGCCGCGGGCTGCAAACGGAAGTCCCCGGGCACGCGGGGCTTGCTAGCCCTGAGCCCCGCGGCGGGCAGATCGCACCCCGTCAATCCCTCAAATAAAACCGGCCCCCACGCAAGGTGGGGGCCGGCCCGGTCAGACAGACACGACTGCTTCAGGCGGGTCGTCTAATGAACACCCAGCCAGTGCATGGCCTCCTGACCGAAAGCGATTGCCGCAAGCACCACCAGCAGGATCACCAGCGTCACCGCGCTGACGTAGAGCGTGGCCTTGGCGACCTCGGCGTCTTCCTGCAGCGAATGCCAGTGCGCCTGGTCGCGGCGGGGGCGCTCCTCGCGCCTGTGTTGCATCGGATGTGGCCAGTGCAGGTGCGGCCAGTGCAGCCGGCCGGCCATTTGCCTGATATGCAGCTCCGGGTGGAAACGCATGGGCAACACCTCCTGGGCGTGGCACGCGCCGGCCGGGACGCTAGGGCCGTATATGGGATGGCGGCGTGGCAACCCGGAACGCGGATGGTTCGGGACCATATACGACTTAACTATAGGCGGCGCGACGCAGGATGCGAGCTTCGCGTGACATCGCGGTGCCCCGCCCGGCACCGCCCGGGTCAGCCCGGCGCGGTGCCGGGCGGGCTGACCGCCGCCGCCGCGGCCTCGCGCGCGCGCAACTCGGCCAGCATATTGCAGAACAGCGCGCCTTGCTCCAGCGCGTCGTCCAGCGCCACGTGCGTGTGCGGCAGGGGATCCTTCCAGGCCTCGGGCAGGGCGGGCTTGACCGTCTTGCGGTAAGGCAGGCCGGTCATGGCGAAGCCCAGCGTCTTGATGTCGAGCGCGGCCCAGCCGAACGGCGAGCGGCCGGCGAAGCGCATCATGTACCAGAACATCCAGGTGAAATCGAAGCCGGCCGGAAAGGCCACGAAGACTGGCTTGCCGGGCAGGCTTTCCACCCACTCCACATAGCGCACCATGGCCTGCGCCGGCGGCTCCGGGTTCTGGCGGCAGGCCGCCCAGGCTTCCGGCTGGGTCAGCCACCACTGCATCTGCGCCGGATGGCCGGCCRCGCCGGGCAGCGTCTCCAGGTTGGCCGAGAAGGTACCGAGCACGGTCTTGTCCGCCAGCATCGCCGCGGAGGCGAAGGACAGCATGGAGTGCGGGCCCGGGATGGGGCCATCGGCTTCCACGTCGGTGCTCACATAGATCTCGGGGCGGGTGTCGGGTGCCTGTCGCTTGGCCATGGCTGCTCGGAGAAGAGGAAGTCCGGAAAGGGCGGCGGCGCTCAGCCCGCGTCGATCAGGTGGTCCGCCACATAGGGATTGTTCTTGCGCTCGTCGCCGAACGTCGAGACCGGGCCGTGGCCGGGCACGAAGGTGACATCCTCACCGAGCGGCCAGAGATGCGTGCGGATCGAGCGGATCAGGTCGCCGTGGTTGCCGCGCGGAAAATCCGTGCGTCCGATCGAGCCGGCGAACAGCACGTCGCCGACGATGGCAAGCCGGTGCGCGCGCGAGAAGAACACCACGTGGCCCGGGGTGTGCCCGGGGCAATGGTAGACCTCCAGCGTCTCGCTGCCGAACTGCACGGTGTCGCCGGTATCGAGCCAGCGCTGGGGTTCGAACACTTCGGCATGGCCGAAGCCGAAGCGGTGCGTCTGCTCCGGCAACTGGTCGATCCAGAAGCGCTCGTCCTCATGCGGGCCCTCGATGGGGACGCCCAGCTCGCGCGCCAGTGCCGCGGCACCCGCGCAATGGTCCAGGTGGCCGTGCGTCAGGAAGATCTTCTCCAGCGTGACGCCGCGTTCCCTGAGCGCCGCGTGGATGCGCTCGAGGTCGCCGCCGGGGTCGGTTACCGCGGCCCGGCCGGTGGTCTCGTCGATCAGGAGCGCGCAGTTCTGCTGGAAGGGCGTAACGGGAATCAGGAGGACTTGCATGAGAAGGCGGGGATGGACCTGGAATGTGGGTTCTGCGTGCGCGCGAGCCGCCGGGCCGGCGCACGATGTCGTGCATTGTAGCGTCGGGCACACCGCCACGTCGGGCCGTGCCGGGCGGCTGCCGGCGCCGCGAAGCCATGCCCGCATCACACCGCAAAGCCTTGCCAGGACTGGGCCTGCGCCCCGCGGCCCGCTGCAACGGGTACGCCGTCGCGGCGGCTTTTTCGTGATTTTTCGATTTTGTTACAGACAATTCGTAACAAAATCAAGAGCATAGGCCCAACTGCCTGATGCTAGACTCGCGCGATGCCATGGTTACCACCCCTACTTTCCCGCCCCGGGCGGATCGCCCGACTGTGCCTGCACGCCACCTGTGCGCTGGCGCTGGCGGCCTGCGCCTTGCCTCCGGGAGGCGAAGAGCAGGAAAGCGCGCCGACCGCCACCACGGCCAAGCCTGCCAAGCCCGGCAAGGCCGCCAGGCCGGACAAAGGTGGCAGGGACGCCAGGTCCAATGGGCAGGATCAGGCGCAAAAAGATGGGGGGAAGGATAGCGGCAATGGCTGGGGCCTGTTCCGCTGGGGCGGCAACGACGGCCTCGCCGATGGCGGGCAGGGCTCGTTCGAGGGCTTGCGGCCCGATCTCGGCTCTTACGAGCAGCGCGGCACCGCTTCCTGGTATGGCAAAGGCTTCCACGGCCGCCGCACCGCCAACGGCGAGCGCTTCGACATGCGCGCGATGACCGCCGCCCATCCCTCGCTGCCGCTCGACAGCTGGGTGCTGGTCCGTAACCTGCGCAATGGCAAGGTAGCGGTGGTGCGCATCAACGACCGCGGCCCGTATCACAGCAACCGCGTGCTCGACGTCTCCTACGGCGCCGCCAGGCGTCTTGGCTTTACCGAGCACGGCTCGACCCAGGTGGAGATCCGCCGCCTGTCGCGCAGCGAGGTCGCCGCGCTGGGTCCGCAGATCGCGCCGGGCGACGATGCCGGCGGCGATGGCGGCGACGACGCCAATGGCGGCCCCGACCTGTCCGACAAGCCGGACGAGCAGCCCGTGCGCGTGGCCCGCAAGACGCGCAAGCCGGCGGCCCGGCGCAAGCACCGCTGAGCCTGCGATGCGGACCATGCAGCCTTGCCGGGTCCGCGCCGCGGCCGGCGCGCCGGTCCTAGTCTTCGCTGTCCGCGTCGTCGCCGGCCCGCTGCGCCAGCGCCAGCCGGTACAGCGCATCGGTGGGCGCGCCGGTGATGGCGGCGGCCAGCTTGGCGGCCCGCTTGGCCGGCAGCTCGGCCAGCAGCAGCCCCAGCACCTGCTGTGCGCGCGCATCGGGCTGGCCCGCATCCTGCGCGGCCGGCGCCGCGCCTTCGACCACCAGCACGAACTCGCCCTTGGCGCGCGACGCGTCCGCGGCCAGCCAGGCCGGCGCCTCGCCGACCGGCAGCACGGGAATTTCCTCGAACAGCTTGGTCAGCTCGCGGCCGATCAGCAGACGCCGCTCGCCGGGCAGCGCCGCAGCCAGCGCGGCCAGGGTATCGGCGATGCGGTGCGGTGCCTCATAGACGACCCAGGCGTGATCCAGCGTGGCCAGCGCGGCGATGGCTTCGGCGCGCGCGCGCGCCTTGGGCGGCAGGAAGCCGGCGAAGGTAAAGCGCCCGCCGCCGCTGTCCAGCATCTCGCCGGCCACCGACAGCGCGGCCACCGCGGCGCTCGGGCCGGGCAGCGGCACCACCTTGTGGCCGGCCGCGCGGGCCGCTTCCACCAGGCGCGCGCCGGGGTCGGAGATGCCGGGCGTGCCGGCGTCGGATACATAGGCAATGCGCTCGCCGGCGGCCAGGCGCGCATTGATGCGCTGGGCCGCCTCGCGCTCGTTGTGCTCGTGCACGGCCAGCAGGGGCCGGTGCAGGCCCACGCGCGTGAGCAGCTGGCCGGTGTTGCGGGTGTCCTCGCAGGCGATCGCGTCGGCCAGGCCGAGCACATGCAGGGCCCGCAGCGAGAGATCGGCCAGGTTGCCGATCGGCGTGGCCACCACGTACAGGGTGCCGGACGGGTAGGACTGGCCGGCCGCCAGGGAGATCCAGTCAGTCATGCTTGAGAACTTCCGTTGAATCCATCATTCAAATCCACCACGCAGGCGCAGGGCGCCCGCGCCGAGGCACGCGCGCTGGCCCACCTGGAGCGGCACGGCCTCGCGCTCGTGGTTCGCAATTATCGCTGCAAAGGCGGCGAGATCGACCTGATCATGCGCGAGGCCGACGGCACGCTGGTTTTCGTCGAGGTGCGCGAGCGCGCCAGCCGGACGTTTGGCGGGGCGGCGGCCAGCGTCACGCCGGCCAAGCAGCGGCGCATCCTGCTGGCGGCGGCCCACTTCCTGGCCGCGCAGCCGGCAGCGGGCGGCGAGCCGGGCTGCCGGCTCGACGTGGTGGCGCTGGAGCCGGGCCGGCTCGAATGGATCCGCGGCGCCTTCGGGGCCGATGGCGGCTAGCGGGCGGCAGCCCGCGCGGGCGGGTGCGTCATAATGCGCGGTATCGCGCGGCTCGCCCCGCGCCCGGACACAGGCAGCGACACCAAACAGGGCCGATCGAGCCATGCATATCGATAGCATCCAGCAACATTTCTTCGACAGCGCCGACACCATGCGCCAGGCCGCGCCGGTGATGGCACCCCATATCGCCGCGGCGATCGAGCGCATGGTGGGCGCGCTCACCAGCGGCAACAAGATCCTCGCCTGCGGCAACGGCGGCTCGGCCGCGGACGCCCAGCACTTCGCCGCCGAGCTGATCGGCCGCTTCGAGCGCGAGCGCCCGGGCCTGGCGGCGATCGCGCTGACCACGGACAGCTCCATCCTGAGCGCGGTCGGCAACGATTATGATTTCAGCGTGGTGTTTTCCAGGCAGGTGCAGGCGCTCGGCCAGCCGGGCGACGTGCTGCTGGCCATCTCCACCTCAGGCAACTCTGCCAACGTGGTGGCCGCGGTGATGGCCGCCAAGCAGCGCGACATGTGCGTGGTCGCGCTGACCGGCAAGGGCGGCGGCGAAGTCGCCGGCCTGCTCGACGAGTTCGACGTCAGCCTGTGCGTGCCCAGCGAGCGCACCGCGCGCATCCAGGAAGTCCACCTGCTGACCCTGCATTGCCTGTGCGACGGCATCGACGAGGCGCTGCTGGGCGAGGGCTGAGCCCGCCCGGCGCGCCACGCGCTGTCGCCATTTCCCGCAACCCTGCTTCATGGCCCATTTTTGCCTCACCGCTTTCAGCAAGGACCGCATGACGACTCTGCCCAACCCGCGTGAATCCCGCACCGTCCGGCCTGCCGGACGCCTGGCCCGCCTGGCCCGCACCGCCACCACGGTCGCGGTGCTGACGGTGGCCGCCACGCAGCTGGCCGGCTGCTTCCCGGTGCTCGCCGGCGCCATGGCCGGCGGCGTGACCATGGCCACCGACCGCCGGCCCACCGGCACCCAGGCCATCGACCGCGGCCTGCAGCTCGAGGCCGAGAACACACTGAACTCGCGCTACAACGGCCAGGCCCGCATCAGCGTCACGGTCTACAACCGCAAGGTGCTGCTGACCGGCGAGGCCAAGAACAACGACGTCAAGCAGCAGGTGGAGCAGTACGTGCGCGGCCTGCCCAATGCGCGCGAGGTGATCGACGAGCTGGAGATCGTGTCGTCGCCTTCGTTCGCCACGCAGAGCCAGGACACGTATATCACCAGCAAGGTCAAGACCATGCTGATCACCACCGAAGGCATCCCGTCCAACTCGATCAAGGTCGTCACCGAGAAGGGCGTGGTCTACCTGATGGGCGTGGTCACCCCGGCCGAGGGCGACCGCGCCACCGACGTGGCGCGCAATGCCAGCGGCGTGGTCAAGGTGGTCAAGGCCTTCGACTACGTGAGCGAGACAGAACGCGCCAGGCTCGATGCCACCGCCAGCTCGCAGAACCCGCCGCAGGGCGAGAGTTCCGGCGCGGCACCGGCCCAGCCCGCGCAGCCGGCACCGGTCCAGCCGGCGCCCGACACCACGGCGCCCGGCGCCACCAGCAGCCCGGTCGCGGCGCCGGTCAGCTCCCCGGTGGCGCTGCCGCCGGGCCGCAACCTGCCCTGAGGCGGGCAGCGGGGCGGGTGACGCGCAAAGCTGGCCCCCGGCTCGCCTTTGCGCGTACCCGTTACAGCGCCGGCATATCAGCGCGGCGGCGCAATCCGCGGTTCGATCTGCGGATTGCGCATCACATTGGCCCGCCCGATATGATAGGGTTTGGCACGCCGCCCGGCGCGGCACCGGAGCCGATCCCATGATCCCCATTTCCGTACGAGCGATCCCTTTCGTCACCCTTGTCGTTGCCGCGCTCGCGCTGCTGGCCACGGCCCGGGCCGCGCACGCGCAAGCCGCCCAGGAGGCGGGCGCCACCGCGCTGCAGGCGCGCGACTGGGCCGCCGCCTGCGC
>NZ_JBFTNF010000063.1:0-42460 GCF_056397345.1 Cupriavidus sp. 05N38 | reverse complement strand
CGGCGCCGTCTTGCGCTCGATCAGCGATAACAGTTCCTGTCTTTCTTTCTTCGCCAACTTCACTGGCGTTGCATGGCGGCCTCGACTCATCCCGCCATGATATCCGAGGCGATTATTTATTCAAGCTATTTACGGGATGTTGTACTAGGTCCCATCGGCGGCATGAATTGTTCTGCAGCCCTAGCTTTTACGTCGCCCTCGAATCGCGGCCTCTGAAACAATGGATTGGCACGATCGTTCGTCCACCGGATATTTCGCTTCGGTAAGATGCAGGCCCCACACTCCGGTATCGAGGCGTTCTTTCCCGAAAGGGGCGATTCCGATGATGGCCGGCATCTCGCCGTCATTTCGCCCGGCAACTTGTGAAAATGTCCCCAAAGGCGATTGAGCCTCTAACGAGCGGCCATTTCTGGGCCACGCCCCGCGCACCCTTTCCACTAGACGGTCCGAATGGACATGATGGGGTCTTCCCTGGGGCCCGCTGTGTGAGCGACGGCAAATGGGTCACGTTCTAGGCTGAGGGAGGGGGGGGATGTCAAACCGCGTGCTCGCATCAACCACCTTTCGATACTTTGGCGCTGCTTCACTCTGCGGCAGTGCCGCATATATCTGACTTGATGCCGGCGACGAAGACGTTTATTGTGTCCGTTCGGCGCGCGCTCCCAGCGCACCGAACGCTCCTCGCACCGATACGCACCCACTGCCGTCGCCACCATCCACTGTGGAATCGAGCTCGGGGCAGCAGTCGTAGTTCGTTTTTCCAGCCACGACAAAGGAGGCCGATATGCTAAGCCCGCATGAAATCGCCGCGCTGCTGCTGCTTGGCGACACGCAGGAGATCGACGACCTCGAGCCCGAGCAATTGGACACCTTATTGGCTCACAAGCTGGTCACGTTGGAGCGTGGTCATGATAGCGGCGATGCCTACCCCCGCCTGACAAGTCAGGGGCATTACATGCTTGAAGCCGTGCGCCGCATTCGGTAATGCGTCCGTCAGCTTGTGCCGAAGGCCAAGCGGAGCGCGCTTGGCACTTTCCGGCCTGGCAAACGCCGCCCTCCCGATTGCGACGCCCGACGCGCTTCCTATCGATGAAGTAGCGTGAGAGCGTGCCGGCAGACGTTCTCGGCGGTAAAGCCGTATTCGCGCAGCATCACCTCACCGGGCGTCGACGCACCGAAACGATCTACCGCCAGCACGTCGCCACCCTCGCCGATAGTCGAGGCACACCCGCTCTGCCGTGGAAGACAGGCCACGAAGCCTCGCTGCAAGTGACTCTCCGGCCGGCTACCGCCTGATTTCGCTCCAATAGTACGGCTACCCCACATAGACAACGGACAACGCCACAGGGAATTCCTCGAATTTTGCACCGTCAGGCTCATGCCACGCCTTGCGCAAGGGGCCGGCGGCTTCCTACCATGAACTTCAGGTGCCAAGGTTGCCAAAAGTGGAGTGCGTCATGAGTGAGGACACAGTCGTTACCGTTACCGTGCAGGATAATGGGCCCTTGCGTATCAAGGGCCCTGTCAAGATCGTGACTCCGACAGGCGAGCCATTCGTCTTCGAGGGCGAGCAGGTTTGGCTGTGCCGCTGCGGGCATTCCGAGAACAAACCGTTTTGCGACGGTTCGCACAAGCGCGTCGGGTTCTCCAGCATGCCGAGACCGAAGCCAGAGTAAGGTTTGGCAGTTGTCAGTGCTCTACTGTCGGCCGGCTCGATTGCGATGCGACGTCGGCGGATCTGGCGAATGCGAATGTCTCGTCCGCCGGCGATAGCATCAGAACCTCCAGAAGAGGAACTGTCGATGCCGTGGCTTATGAACCGTGCGAGGAGGCCGGGTCTCGGGGCCGAGCTGCGCATCCGGATCGATCACTCGCGCGCGCAGCGCCATGTCGTAGAACGCGCCCACCATCGGCAGGGCGCTGTGCGCGCCCTCGCCCCAATAGTTTCCGAGCGTCACACGTCCATCGTCGAAACCCACCCACGCGCCCGCGACCAGTTGCGGATGCATCAGGATGAACCAGCTATCCGCGTTGTCCTGCGTCGTGCCCGTCTTGCCGGCCACGTCGGCGCGAATCCTGAAGCGCGTCCGGATGTCCGCGCCGGTGCCCCGGCTAACGACATCGCGCATCACGTCGACTAGCGTTTGCGCTGCACCGGCTGGCAGCGCCTGTTCCGGCGATGTGCTCGCGAATGTGGCGAGCACTTTGTGGTCGTGATCCTCGATGCGCGTGACCATGCGCGGTTCGATATAGGCACCGCGGTTCGCGATCGTGCTGTACGCCGACACCATTTCCTTGAGCGTGACCGGGCTCGTGCCGAGCGCGAGCGACGGCACCGCTTCGAGCGGACTTGTGCGCACACCCATCGCGTGCGCTAGCCGTGCGACCTTCTCGGGCCGTTCCTTTTGCATGAGCTGAGCGGTGACGCGGTTGCGCGAATACACAAGCGCGTCGCGCAGCGTCATCGGCCGGCCGGTGGGCGGTTCCGCGTCGGTAGGCCGCCAGATCGCATCGCCGGTCAGCGCAATGGCGACGTCCCGGTCTACGATCGTATCGCTCGGCCGCGCGCCGTCCGCGAAGGCCGCGCCGTAGACGAACGGCTTGAACGTGGAACCCGGCTGACGCCGGGCCTGCTGCACGTGATCGAACGGTTCGTCACTGAAGTCGCGGCTGCCGACCCATGCCTTGATATCGCCGTTGCGCGGATCGATCGCGACAAAACCCGCCTGGATCTGCGTCTTGCTCCGGCAGAGCGCACGGACGAACGTGGGGTTCGTTCCAAGCTTCGCGAGCGCGGTCTGATCCGATTGACCAGCATCGCGCGCGGCGCGGTAGTCGGGCGTCTGCCGGATGAATGCCCGGAACAGGTCGCTGCCCGGCCGGCAGCCCGTGCGTTCGTTCCATGCGCCGTTCGCGATCCATTGCAACTGGTTCGTCTGCCAGTCCATCGCCTGCGCTGCCATGGTCTGCAGACGCGAATCGATCGTCGTGCGCACGACCAGCCCGTCGGCATAGATGTTGTAGCCGTTGCGATCGGCCCAGGCGCTCAGCCACTTGCGCAATTGCGCCGAAAAATGCGGCGCGGCGCCCGGCGGCGCAGTCTGCAACTCGAAATTGACGTTGAGCGGTTGTCGCTTCAACCAAGTGTAGGCATCGGGCTTGAGCTTCCCGTACTTGTTCATCTGCCCGAGCACCGTGTTCCGCCGCTGCAATGCACGCTCGGGATTGAGCACAGGGTTGTAAGTGCTGTTGGCCTTGAGCATGCCGACGAGCGTTGCGCTTTCAAGAACGTTGAGCTGGCTGGCCGATTTGCCGAAGTAGGTGCGTGCGGCCATTTCCACGCCGTAGGCGTTGTACAGGAACGGCACCGTGTTCAGGTACGTCTCGAGGATCTGATCCTTGCTGTACACGGCTTCGATCTTGAAGGCCGTGATGGCTTCCCTGAGCTTGCGCGTGAGGGTTGGTGCGCGGCCGATCTCGTCGGGATACAGGTTGCGCGCCAGCTGCTGCGTAATCGTCGAGCCACCTTGCCGGTCGCCGGAGAACGTATGCAGCGCGGCCGACGCGGTGCGCTTCCAGTCGATGCCAGGATGCTCGTAGAAGCGGCGGTCTTCGGTCGCGATCAACGCGTCTACCATGTACGGCGAGATCTGCTTGAGCGGCACCCACTTGCGGTTGACCGGCTTGAACTCGTCGAGCAGTTTGCCGTCGGCCGACACGATCAACGCTGGCCGATCGACCCGGGCTTTGCGGATGTCGTTGATGCTGGGCGTAAACGGCACGAGCGCAAGCCCATACAGCACGAAGAGCGCCGGCAATGCGGCGAGCATCAGCGCGATGCCGCGTCGCGTGGGGTGGCGAAGGCGGCGCAGCGCGCTGTTGAAAACGCGTCTGGTTCTCGTGCTGCCGGCGGCTGCCAGCGGTTGGACGCGGGCGAGCCACCGTGCGCAATGCTCACGAAACAACGATGCATATCGGCGATTCACGGTGGGGGGGCGCTGGCGGAAAGAGCGGGATCGTACCAAAGCGCAAGGACGCTTCTGTCGTCAAAGCGGGGTGCGGCACGCGGAACTGACAAACAATTACAATTGTTTCGTGTGGGCAACGTTCGCCATGGCAGAGGAAGCAGCGATCACCAACCTTGAACTGAATGAACGCTCGCCCCCATGCTGGACAGATGCCGCACCTCGATATCCGGATTCGCCGTCAGCAGTTCCTGCACGACATCTTCGTTTGCGCCTTAGAAGATACGTTAGCTTGCGCGGAAGTGCCTTGCATGGCGCTTTTAAAGGAGCGCTGCTCTTTAAGGAAAATTGTTACCGTCGCCCTGCATCGCATAGCCGGCGGGCGACCAGCGGGAGCAAATTTGTACAGACCGAAGGGAACACTTTAAGTGGCGCGTGCGATCTGTGTTCTGTAAGGCAGCTTGGAGTAAACAGGCCGATCGGTGACGCTCCCGTTAGCCGACGGGATGCAAATCGACGCGTAGCGGCATTCAGAGGCCGAACCAGTTCGCCAGCCGCAAACCAGCCAACTCCGCAAAATCCTTCGTATTACGCGTCACCAGGGTTAGCCCGTGCGCTATCGCAACCGATGCAATCTGCCCATCCACGAATGGCAATGTGAATCCAGCCCGCTCGCGCGACTGGCGCAGCTCTGCGTGGATCCGCGCTGCGGCAGCGTCATAAGGCAAGACTGGCAAAGTGCCCACGACATCTTGCACAAAACGGCCAATAGCGTCCTTCCGTTGGTCATCCGGCATGCGCAACCAACCAAAACGGAGCTCGTGCCAGACCGGGGCTGAAATGGCTAGCTCCCCCTCGTAGCGGGCCAAATTTTCCATTACCGCGACGTCTGGTCTCGGCCGCATGGCCTCTGAAACAATGTTGATGTCCAGCAACCAGCTCACGGCGCTCACCATGAGAATTCTCTTCCCCCATCGGGTTGACGTAATTGCGCGAAGGGATCGGTCTCATCCTCCCCTGTCACATGTCTTTGGCGCCACTCGGTCAAACGCGCAGAAAAGCCAGAGGAAGACCCAACCAGCTGCCGATATTGTGACCACGACATCAAGACGCCGGCAGCCTGCCCGCGCCGGGAGATCACCAGGGGCTCTTGTGCCACTTCCACTCCGCGGAGCGCATCGGCGAGATGCGCTCTTGCCTCAGAGAACGGGATAGTCTGCATGGAAAGGTGCTCCTTGCTTGATGTGTACATTTCAATTGTACATTAGGAGAGGGAATCAAGCAGAAGTTCCAAGTCAAGGCGCGCCCCTTGTTTCCGCGACACCGAGGGCGGGGATTCGGAACGGCACCTGGATCAGTTCTCGAGATCATTCYGGGCATAGCTGACGGGGTTGGAGCTGGGCTACGAGTTGCAGGCATGGCGGGATTGACTGTGTTCGAACCGCCGATCGAAATCCCCGGCTTTACCCAGAACCGCCGCCTGGCACGAACGCACGCATCGCGACGCTGCGCATCGTTGGCTGCGAGACCTGCTGTTCGAGACCAGCGCCGATACTCGGGGTCATGCACGAGCTGGCGCGTAGCGCCACTCAGGGCCCCGTGAACAACTACACCACGCCGGTCATATTCTGGTTACCCAGCCCCTTCTGGCCATACGCGAGCGCGGCGCGCATGGCCTGCACGGCCTCCGCATGCTGCCCCGCGCTATGCAGGGCGAGCGCCAGCATCACTGGAATCTGGACGGACAGGTACTGCATACCCGCCGCACGCAACTCCGCTTGGACACCCTGCAGGAAGGGCATGGCTCGCGTTCGCGGCGGCGCCAGCTTCTTGCGCCTACATTGCCGAAGACCTGGACTGGACTACCCCCCCCACTTAGGGAGGATCCTTGCCAACGCCGCAACGATACGCGGATCATTGCGTTGGCGATGCTTGTTTCTTCAAGCTGACGACGAATCTCGCCTTCCCACAAGCAACGACTCGCGAAGGGAATCGCAGGCCTGAGAGTGACACGTGTAGTTCCAAGCATTCGTGCCTGCCCTCGATTTCCGTCTCAGTGATGCCGAAATCGCTGACCTAGCCACCTTCATCCGGAGCGCCTGGGGAAACCGCGGCGCGCAGGTGGAGGGCAATCGCGTTACTCGACTCCGCCGCGAACTGCGGGCCGAGCCTGGCCCGGCAGGCGCGAGATGAATTCAACCAAGGAGCCTGCCATGTCGACAATCTCAAGACGTTCCTTCGTCCAGTCCATCGGTGCCGCAACACTCGCGCCGGGCGTATTGCTCGCCTCGTCCGAGGCTGAGGCTGCGGCCGAAAGCGCCGCACCGCCCCAGGGGGGCGGTGCGAACTACGCCGATTACAAGCATATCCAGGTCACCCAGGACCGCGGCGTCGCCACCGTTACGTTGAACTACCCGCCGTTCAACCTGCTCGACGAGGTCCTGTCGGAGGAGTTCGACGGGCTGACCCGACAACTGGAACAGGATGCGAGCGTACGCGTCGTCATCCTGCAGAGCGCCGTGCCGAAGTTCTTTATCGCGCACTCAGGCCTGCACCGTGTCGGCTCGGCGCCGAAGACGACTTCGAATACACGCACCTTCCGCCTGACCCAGATGCTTGGCGAGCGCCTGCGCAACATGCCCAAGGCTGTGATCGCCAAGGTCGAAGGCATCGCCCGTGGCGGCGGCTGCGAGATCGCGCTAGCCGCGGACATGTGTTTCGCCGCGACCGGCAAGGCTGTGTTCGGCCAACCGGAAGTCGTCTGCGGACTCGTCCCTGGCGGCGGCAATACACAGCGCCTGCCGCGGCGCATGGGGCGCGCACGCGCCCTCGAGGTGCTGCTGGTCGGCGGAGACTTCTCGGCGGAACTGGCCGACCACTACGGCTATATCAATCGTGCACTGCCGGCCGGGGAACTGGGGCCATTCGTGGACAAGCTCGCACGCCGCATTGCGACCTTCCCCCCGACCACGATCGCCCACCTGAAAAAGGCCGTGGACATGGGGTCGGACACCTCCTTCTCCGAAGGGTTGTTGGTAGAAGCGCACGAGGCCGATCTTTGCGTAGCCAACGAAGCGATACAGGCGCGCGTGAAGGCGATACTAAAAGCCGGCGCCGAGACCTACGAAGGCGAACTCCACTTCCCCGAACTCTCCGCGAAGCTGCCGCCCGCCGATTAAGCGATCGACCTGCCTCCGAACGGTGGCTGCCGGTGCAAAAGCCGGTAAAAACCAAGCTCCAAAACCCGTTATTCTTTCAGAAGGAAGCCCATCATGACGTCCCAGACCGACAGCAAGCAGCCGACGCCTGATCCAGCCGAGCGCAAGGCGTTCTTTCCCTCCCCTTACTCACTCGCACAATTCACATCGCCAAAGTCTGATCTCTCCGATGCCGACTATCCGGACGCTTATCAGGGCGGCCGCTGGAAAGTACTGCTAGTCGCCGCGGATGAGCGCTATCTGCTGACCGGAAACGGTACCTTCTTTTCGACTGGCAACCATCCCGTCGAGACCCTCCTGCCCATGTATCACCTGGACCGCGCAGGCTTCGAGTTCGACATTGCCACCTTATCAGGCAATCCGACCAAGTTCGAATGGTGGGCGTTCCCTTCTGAAGACGCCGAGATAAAGGCCCTCTACGCGAAGTACGAGCAAAAATTCCAGCAGCCGCTCAAGCTTGCTGACGTAGTAAATTCCTTGGACAAGGATGCAAACTACATTGCCGTTTTCGTCCCTGGGGGACATGGTGCCCTGATGGGGCTACCGTTCAGCGCGGACATGAAGGCCACCCTGCAGTGGGCTATGCAAAACGATAGGTACATCATCACGCTGTGTCACGGGCCCGCCGCCTTACTTTCGGCCAGCGTCGACGAACCCAACGGCGGAGATCTTTTCCGCGGCTACCGCATCTGCGCATTCCCAGATGCTATGGACAAGCAGACGCCGGATATTGGCTATATGCCCGGTCCATTGCGCTGGTTCTTCGGTGAAAAACTTGCTGCTATGGGAGTCGAGATCGTAAACACTAAAATTGATGGAAGCACGTTTCGAGACCGGAAGCTCCTCACGGGTGACAGTCCCTTCGCGGGCAACAATCTTGGCAAGCTGGCTGCGCGCGCGTTACTGGACGAAGTGCAGAATACAGGTGGGCGCTAGTTCTCACGCCATCAGAGACCTTGTCTGCTCAGGCGCTTGAATTGGCACTGCCTGCGTAGACTATCGAGTCGCCTTTAGTCGCGGCGCGGGATGTTTCACTCGTCCCGCGCCGCGAGGCTTTCCGGTGGAATCTGAATGTGATTATTTGGTCCTGGAAAACTATCATGGCAATCACGCCGAGGCCGAGCGTGACACCGCGCACGCCGAAGCGGTTGCTCTGTCGGCGCAGTTAATCGAAGGGTCCCGCCCAGGTGCGCCGTCAAGCGAGCAAGCGCAACGTCGGACGGCCGGCGACCAGGCGGCCGATACCTGAGCAATGTCCGCTGGCACCCCCTCCCCCCTAATTTGCCGACTTGGTGACGTTGCAGTCGACGCCAGCGGACGTGCCGCCGCCGGCATTCTTCAGTGTAAGGGTAAGCCTGCTTCCTTTCGCCGCCGTGATGGTCTGCCCATAACTAACCGTCGGCATGAACTGAATATCCGGTGCRACTGCCAGCGGAGGGTTCTTTGTGCCGTCGACGGTCAGGTCAAGCTCCACGGTAATGGAGTCAAAAGCAATGCCCCAATCCTGCTTCCTTCCCTCCAGATTCTTTTTGAAAGTGCACAGGCCCTGGGCCACTTGTTCGAGTGCCGTGGGAATATCGACTGGCTTGCCCGGGGGAATCGGCGCCGTATTGCAGCCGACCAACAGGAATGGCAAGAGAAATAATGGGAGAAAAAGGTAGGAGCGCATCAGGATCCCGCTGGACGCTATACGAAGCGTCAATCTGTGCCTGCGTCGCCCCCGCGTCCGTACGCTGTCGAACAGACACGTTGGGTGTCCGTGCCCTTGAGAACTGTGCGCCCACGGCAAACCACATCTGCATGACCTGCCAGGAGCCACGATGCCAGGTGTCAGCAGCATGACTGCCACGCAAAGGCACCCGGAAGCCTCGCTTCAGGCGGCAACTCCCGTGATCTCCCCATCGCTTGGTTAGTGCCGCATGAGGCGCTCCGGGTGGTGGGAGGGAATGGGTGGGAGGGAATGGGCGGGAGGCTCCGCGCCGAAATTCTGTGGGCCTCTTGCGGGATACCATTTCGATGAGAGAACATCACGCATGTGTTCTACTGCGCCATTGAAAAGGGCGGCCTATCTCTCGTGTTCGCGTGTGCTTATTGATTTCATAGACCCAAGGGCTGAAATGAATCGCGTCACTCAACCACGTCTCAAATGGCTGGCCATCCTGTGGCCGCTCTGCTTGACGCCTGTCCTGGCGGTCGCTCAAGGCATCTCGGAATTTCAGCTGCCTGGAGCCAATCTTCAGAAGAGTGCCAATGCGGTGATCTCGCTGATGTCCTTCGCGGTGGTTCCAGACCTTGCATCCAGCTCCCTGGCGATCAATAACGGGGCGACGGGCAATCCGAATGTCACCCTCTGGCAACTCGGCGGAGGGTTCACCTGGAGCAAGACGCTGCCGTTGTATCTCGAAGGTTCGATCGGCTACAACCGCTACGATCCGACCTACGTTGCTTCCAACGGGGTCGACTCTCGCCTGATACCAACCAAGTGGAACACCGTAGCCGGAACGATGGGCGTGGGGTGGGATTTCCCGCTCACCGCAAATAAGGAGTTGGTGTTCCGCCCCATCTTCAACGTCTCATTGGCCCGTGTCACCACGGACGCGTCGGTGGCGCAGTTCCTGCTAGGTCAGAAGACTGGCAAGGATATCAACTTCATCGAAAATGGCCACCTCAACGCCTATGGGTTAGGCGGCTCGGTGATGCTCGATTGGGAGCGCCATGCGCCGACTTACGACGCTGACGTCGAGTTGCGCTACACGAACATCCACCTGCAGAGCTTTGGCGGCACGAGTTCCGCAGTGACGGGGACGGGGTCAGCCCAAACCGCCAGCCTGTATGCGCGTTATCGCGCCCCCACTGGCATGTGGGCCCTGGATCGGCCGGTACGCTACGTACTTGAGTTATCGCACTCGCGCTACCTGGGGCGTGATGCCAGCACGCTGGGGTTTAACGACCTTACCACGCTCGGCACTGGCCTCGAACTCGACACGTCGGCGCATGAAGTCTTTGTCACGAGGATTCGGGCCGTGGTGCGCTATGTGTTCGGCAACAATGTGTCGGGTATTTCCTTGGGAATCGCCGCAAGCTTTTAGTGGAGCAGCACAGCGGCCTTTTTAAGTAAGGGGTGACAGCCCGATCTGGGGCCTTCGTACTCCGCCGAGAATCTCACTCGAGGCCGCGGACCTGATCGATGCGTGCCCCTGTCAGTTGCTCGCTGAGTTGCCAAAGTCGCCCGGCGGCGACCGGGTCCGTCGCTCGCGGCCGTACGCCGTGCATCTCCGTTGAGGTGTCAGAAGGCAGTGCGCGGGCGATCTCGCAGTCGGCGCAGTAAACGCCACCCATGCCGTCAAGCTTCGGGCTCGTCGCGCACCATACGGTCGTAGCAGCACCTTGTTGCGCCGTCTTCTTGTTGTTCTCCGGATCAATGATCGGCCTGCCCTCCTTGTCGAGGATCTCGCTTGCATCGATCTGCGCTTGCGACATATGCCGGACGAGTGCCGTCACGATGCCTCCCGGGTGCACGGAGAAAGCTCGCACGCCGTGACGTTGCCCGATCGAATCCAGCGCGACAGCGAACAGGGCATTTGCGGTCTTTGATTGGCCGTAGGCAATCCACGGGTCGTACTCGCGAGCCTCGAAATTGGGATCATGGAAGTCGATCCCCGCGCGCCGGTGCCCGTAGGAGCTGAGTGCAATGACGCGGGCCCCGTTGGCACGGCGCAAGGCAGGCCAAAGCCGGCAGGTGAGCTGAAAATGGCCAAGATGGTTGGCGGCGAATTGCGATTCGTAACCACGCGCATCGCGCGCGAGCGGCGGAGCCATTACGCCCGCATTGTTGACCAGGATGTCGATCGAATCTGTGGCTGCGAGCACACGTTCTGCAAGCCTGTCGATCGACGCCGGATCGAGGAGGTCCATATTCTCCAGGACCACGCCGGGAATGTCGCGAAGCGCTTCCTGGGCCTTGGCCATGTCGCGAACGGGCACGATAACCGTTGCACCTGCCGAGCGGAAAGCCCGGACGGTTTCAACGCCGATTCCGGAATACCCGCCGGTAACGACGACTTTCCTGCCGGTGAGGTCGATGCCTGTGATGACTTCCGCAGCAGTGGATGCTGGGCCGAATCCCGAACCGATGGGTGCTTGCAAAGTGGGCATGGAATCTCTCCATTTGAAGGATGGAGGCACTTTAGCCCGCCCAGCCCGTACTTAGAATGCTTGATAGGCCGTGTTTTATGCGCGATAGTTCGAGAAATGACCACAGACCTTCTCTCGGAACTGCTCAATCTCGTGCGCGCCCGATGCCGTCTCTCCGGGCGGCTCGTCGCCGGTGGAAGCTGGGGGCGATGCTTTGCCAATCTCGATGCGGTGAAATTCTGCGCGGCTGTCGAGGGCGCTTGCTGGTTTTTCATGGACGGGATGGCGGCCCCTGCACAGTTCGAGCGCGGAGACATTCTGGTCACGAATGGCTCCCGCGCGCTGGTTCTGGCCAGCGCACCGCACCTCATTCCAGACGCGGTCACGACATCGCTTGCTCAGGACGACAATGGCGATTACCGCCTGGGGCAAGGTGAAGATTTCGTGATGCTGGGCGGCATGGTGGAGATCGACGATCGGCATCAGCCTCTGCTACTTGGCGGCCTCCCGCCACTCATTCACGTCAGCGGCGCTCACCGCGAAGCGGCAAGCCTTGGCTGGCTGCTCGAACAGATCGTCCGTGAAATGAAGCCTCCGCCGCGTCCCGGATGGCCCATCGTGCTTGCAGAACTGGCTCAGCTTCTTTTTGTGCAGACGCTCAGGGCCTATGTCATGCAGTCACCGAAAAACGACGGCGGCTGGCTCAGGGCCTTGGGTGACAGACGGCTGGCGCCCACCCTCGCGGCGATGCACGCGGACCCCAGGCGCGCCTGGAGTCTGGAAGATCTTGCACAGGAAGCCGGCATGTCACGCACCTCCTTCGTCGTGCACTTTCGCGAAGTGATGGGCGTGCCCCCGCTCACATACCTGACGAACTGGCGCATGCATCTCGCGGAGCGAGAACTGCGCGCAGGCGCATCCGTCGCGGAAGTCGCCGAAGCAATCGGATACACGTCGGAAAGCGCGTTCAGTCACGCATTCAAGCGCGTGACTGGGACAGCACCAGGGCGATATCGCAAGGCGATCGACGAGGAGCGTTCAGCGCGCGAGGGCGGCGCATCTGAAAACGAGGCGGCAACCGCATTTTAGAGGTACAGCCATGTCAGTCGCGATAGCAGCAGCGTGGACGGTTCCTCGTAATCTGTTGATTAATAGAGGATTTCTCTTGGGCCATCGAGCAACCGCAAACGGCGTCATTGCGAGCTCGATTTCAGCCCGCAGCGCTTGTTCTGGGACGCGGCGCCCCCTTGATGCCCGGTTGGCTACCGCCAAGATTCGCGAGTCGTTTCGCGGCTTCACGCTGGATCAAGGCCTTTAGCGCTTCGCGCACGAGTGCCGTTTTCTCCTCCAGACCCGTATAGGCTTGAGCCTTGGCGATCAAGTCGTCATCAAGCGCAATAGTCGTACGCATGGGAATCTCCGCTAGGCATGAGCACAAACCATAGCATCGATTGATGACGAAAATGGTGCCTCTTGTCGTCCCGCGCGCCGGGCTGATTGCAGCGAGCCGTCAACACGATCCGCTCCTGCTGCAGATTCAACTGACGGCGGCACTGCATATTGACGAAGGCGATTACGAAGCGGCACTGAAATTTCTTCCCATGCTGGAACGAAAAGTCGAGCGTATCCTCGTCACCGGCTTCGGTACGGGAGTCAAGGCGGGCCACGCTATGGTACGCGGCGGGCCATATGCGGCTACGTCCGACGGTCGGACGTAAGCGCCCAGTGACCCCGACTTGAAGCAACGCAAGAGAGCAAGGAGCATCGTGTCCACCTAAATTCTTGGTGGACACGTGAACACTATCGAAGAGATGCCGCCTGCGCGGCGTCGGCATCGGCGTCGGCATCGGCATAGCGCCGAGCCGCCATCCCCATGGAACTGGTCCGACCATGTGGTTGATCGTGGCTATCGGCGAGCCAGACTGAGCGGCCCAAACGCCTGCGCGACCGGCATCATTTCTATCAAGTTAACGTTGACGTGTTCCGGCTGGCTCGCGATCCAGGTGACAGTACGCGCAATGTCCTCAGCCTTGAGTGGGTCGAGCCCTTGATAGACTGACTCCGCCCGATCATTGTCCCCTCTGAATCTGACACGGGAAAATTCAGTACCGCCACAAAGGCCGGGCTCGACGCAGGTGACACGGACGCCCGTACCGAGAAGGTCGGCGCGTAGATTCAAACTGAACTGGTGCACAAAAGCCTTCGTCGCGCCATACACATTGCCTCCGGGATACGGATAGGTTCCTGCCGTCGAGCCGATGTTGACGATATGCCCGCGCTTTCGTTCGACCATTCCTGGCAGGAACCGATGAGTGACATTCATCAGGCCGCTGATGTTGGTATCCACCATCCTTCCCCAGTCCGGGAGACTTGCTGATGGGGCTAGCTCCAGCCCTAAGGCGAGACCCGCGTTATTGACCAAAAGATCGATTTCCGAGAACACTTCCGGAAGTGATGCAGCGGCGGATTCCACCTCGTCTATTTTGCAAACATCCATTGCGACGGGCAACAGTCGCGACCCCAGTTCCGCACCGAGGGCGGCAAGACGGTCAGCACGCCTGGCCGCCGCTATTACGTGGTACCCGGCGCGGACAAGGTCCCGGCAAATTGCGGCGCCGAATCCAGCCGAGGCACCTGTTACGAGTGCAACTCGTCGCGGTTCTATTTCTGCCACCTACTTCTCCATTAACATATAAATAGTACTTCTCAAAACGATGTATTCCGGACCTGCTCGGTCCCGAGTGGCCCGAACGATCGTCATCGCTTGCTCGAACAACTGACTGTCGCGAGGACTCAGCCTAGTTGCAGGTGTCGGTTGGCTTCCTCCCGCACTACGTGCAACACATGGCGTTTTATAGCGTTGTATTCCTCATCCGCAAGCAGATCCTCTATATCTCTTTGCCTCTCGAAAGACAGGCGCACTTCCTCACGAATTGTTCCTGGGCAAGCGGACATCAGGAGCACCCGACTTCCCAGGATCAGTGCTTCATCAACATCGTGCGTGACAAACAAGACTGTTGTCCCGGTGCGCGACCAGATCTCGACCAGCAGCTCCTGCATCACCGTTCGCGTCTGAGCATCGAGCGCACCGAATGGCTCGTCCATGAGCAAGACCCGCGGCTTCATGATCCACGCGCGCGCCAGGGCTGCCCGCTGGCGCATGCCGCCTGATAGCTCCCAGGGCTTGGCGTTCTCATACGCGCCAAGCCCAACAAGCCGCAGGAACTCCTTCGCCTCAGGCAGGTACTGCTCCCTTCGGACGCCTGCCATGCGAGGGCCAAAGGTCACGTTGTCAATCACCGATAGCCAAGGGTACAGACACGGTTGCTGAAATACCATGCCACGCGCCGGTCCAGGTCCGACCACACGAGCACCATCGCAGAGCACTTCGCCCGTGATCGGAGATTCGAAACCCGCAACCAGGTTCAGGATGCTTGACTTCCCGCAACCGGAAGGACCAAGCAGTACGCCAAACTCACCTTGATTCAGCGTTAGGGATACGTTATCCAGTATGTTGGGCGCGTCACCTGACTTCCCCGCAGCGTAGTGAAAATTCACATTCAGCAGTTGAATCGCGTTCATCGCAGACTACTCCTTCCCAGCCCAAGGAACATAGCGTTGCTGTGCTCGCACAAGCATCCAATCCAAGGCGTACCCCAGACCGCCAAGGATCAGAATCCCAAGTATCACGACATCGGTTCGCAAGTATGAACTTGCGTTGACAATCATCCAGCCCACACCGGTCGTGGAAGCCACCATCTCTGCTGCGATAAGCGACGTCCAACCGATTCCCACGGCGATTCGGATACTGGTGAAAATATCTGGCAGACTGTTTGGCAGGATGACGTGAAGGAATACCTTTCGCTTGCTCAACCCTAGCGACCGAGCCACCCGAACGCGGGACCCAGGTATGTTCGCCACCGAGGCTGCCGAGCCCACCACGACGTTCAAGACGGTGGCAACGAAGATCAAGGCGAACTTCGACGATTCGCCGATGCCTAGCCAGACAATGGCAAGAGGTACCAGGGCAATCTTGGGCAGTGGCCTGAGGAATTGAACGAAGGGATCGAGCATTGCAGCCAGCACCCGGCTTTGTCCCATCGCGAGGCCAATTGGTACGCCCAGCGCCACCGCAGTTACGAAGGCAACTAGTGCGCGCCCGAGGCTGATTGCTATGTGCTGCCATAGCGGCACCTGTCCGTAGCCGTGCTCCCAGAGACCCCTTGCCGTGCCGATGATTTCGCTTGGCGCCGGCAAGAAGAGCGAGTCAGCCCATCCGAAAGTACCTGCGCACTGCCAGGCGGTGGCGACGCCAAGCACCGCCGCGATACTAATCAGTGCGCTTACATTTGATTTCATGATTCGTCCAGACTCAGCGAACTTGCTGCTGGGCGAGCCTGAGATAGGTTGGCTTGATGCTGCTAGCGAACGATGACGGGATATCCTGCCGCTTTACTTGCTCGATATCGGCCAGAAATTCTGCCGTCCTTCGCACCGCAAGGGAAAGCCCGGCACTGTCTGTATTTGACCCGTCGCCAAACCACGCCGGGGTCAACTGCTCCGTGATGGAGGGATACTGGTTGCCTGCGAGAGAGTTGCGAACAGCTGGCACCGAAGCACCCAACTCCTTCGAAATTGCCTCCGCAACCACTTCTGGTGTCTTCCGATAGATAGCAATCTGCTGCTCGTGGACAGTCAAGAGCTTTGCCACCAATTCCGGATACTTCGACGCAAAATCCTTGCTCACCGCATAGTTGTTATAGATCAGGTAGCCGTCTTTCTTGAGGTCCTTCGTGGCAAAGACCGCATGGCCACCTGCATCTTCCAGCGCAGAATTGAAGGGTGCCCATACATACCCTGCATCGATATCGCCACGGCGCCACGCCGCCACGAGTTCATCCGGACGCAGCGGAACAAACTTGATTTTGGTCCGATCGATCCCATGGACTTTGACGGCGGTATCCAGCGCATATTGAGCCGTGGAATTCGGCGGATATCCGACCGTCTTGCCTTCCAGATCCTTAAGCGTCTTGATGGAGTCTCGACCCACCAATCGTTCGTAGGTCGCAATTTCTGCAGAAACACCCACGATCTCGATGGGCAACTTGCGTATCACGGCGGAAACTGTAGGGCTGGATCCGAAATTTGCGATATCGATGCTCTTTGTGGCGAACAGATTTAATACGTCAGCACCCGTCGCGAATTGGATCCACTTCACCTTTGTCCCAAACGCCTTTTCCAGTGAATGGTCAACCTTGGCATTCACGATCAACTGTGCCCCACCGCTGTAGGCGACGCGCACCTCCTGCGGAATTGCCGATTGCGCGTGAGCGCCAAACATGCCAGCGGCAAGGCTAGCGGCTATTACAGCTTTGAGGGAGTCCAACATGGGCGTAACCTAGAATTGTGACGGCCCCAATCCTATGTTCCACCGGAGCCAACAGGAACTAAGTATTGAGGATATACATATCCGGATTTTCCACTCTTGCCGAGAGAAAACAGGATTTTCGGGAAGAGGTGCGCGCCTGGGCCGCGAGAGATCACCGCGAACGGTTGCCGCGCGACCGATCCGCTGCCTGCGTACACCTTGGCAACTGCGGCCAGCAGTTGCGCCGCGGGCAGCTAGCGCCGGCGGCCCGCGTTGACGGCCCGTCAAGCCCCGTTCACGCAGGAACGCATGCGTGGTGGGCGACACCGGCAGCGCCCCGAGCCTGGCCGCGCCACCATGTGTACAACCCCGCGGGATATGCCACCGTCGGCACGCCGCTGGGCGATGCGCCAAGCATGCGGCGCGATATCCCGGCCCGGCGGCTAAGCGTTACGGCTTGCCGCCATACTGTTTCTGCAGCTGCGCCAGCAGCGGCGAGCGCGGAACCAGGTCGAGCCGGGCTTCAAGCCCGACCAGCCAGCCCGAGCCGTGCAGGCGCTGCAGCACACGATCGACCGCCGCTGCCGTGTCCTTGTCGCCCTTGCGCACCCATGCCACCTGCGGCGCCGGATCGACCTCGTCGGGCAGCACGGCGTAGTCGCGCCACTCCGGATCCTTGGCCACCAACTGGCCCAGGGTCAGGCTCTCATGGACCGCGGCCACGCAGGACGCACCGCCGCGCAGCGCCAGCAGCGATTCCGGCATGCCTTTGAAGCCCTTGAGCTCGGCGCCGTAGGTGGCCGCCAGCGGCTTGGCATAGCTGCTGCCCTGCGACAGGCACACGGATTTGCCGCGCAGGTCTTCCCAGCGGCGAATACCGCTGCGCTTCAGGAAGATGGCGGTGCCGCCGTTGCGGTAGTAAGGGGTCGGCGCATAGTCCAGCAGCGTGGCGCGTTCCGGCGTCAGCAGCATGCTGGCAACGAGCAGGTCCACTTTGCCCTGCTGGAGGAACTGCACGCGGTTGGTGGGCAGCACCGGCACCAGCTCGGCCTGTACCGCCAGTTCACTGGCGATCTTGCGTGCCAGTTCCGGGTTGAAGCCGAAGGGCTTGCCGGTGCCCGGATCGATGGAGCCAAAGGCGCTGTTGCCGTTGATGATCACGCCGATGGTGATCTTGCCGCGCTCGCGGATCCGATCGAGTGTGGCGTCTGCCTTGGCGGCCGGCATCGCACCGCAGAGTGCGAGCGGCAGCACGGCAAGCGCCATGCGGCGCCCAAATCGGGGAGTGTGTTTCATCAGGAAGCCGGTTCAGGAACGATGAGGCGTGGGATCGTCGGCGAGCTGGTACAGGCAGTCGCCGCGTTGGGTCAGCGCCGGTACGCGCTTGCAGATGGCCAGCCCCGCCGCCGGAAAATACACGGTCACCGGCTCGCGCTCGGGCCGCTCGGGCGTGTGCAGCCGTGCCGCAGGTTGCCCCGCTTCGACACGCTCGCCGAGTTGCACGAGCGGCTCGAAGATGCCGTCGTCGTACGCGTAAACGTAGTGCCGCGTGCGATCCACCCGCAGCAGCCGCGTGTCATGCGGCGGCCCGGACGGCACCAGCGGTCCTTCCAGCGCTCCGATGTGCCCGAGCAGATGCAGCAGACCTTGCCAGGCGCTGCCGAGCACGGCGGCGTCCACAGTGCCCGCACCGCCCAGCTCGGTCAACAATCCCAGCACGCCGTTGCGACGTGCCGCGGCAAGCAGGCCGACCGGATTGGCGCTCTCGTTGACCAGGCTGTACGGCAGGCCGAATGCGGACACCGCGGCCAGCAGGCGCTGCTGGCGTGCCGGATCAGGCTCGGCCTGAGCAAACAGCGTCGCGCCATGGTACTGGAGCGAGCTGCCACCGGAATGCAGGTCGACCACCACGTCCACACGCGACAACAGGCTGCGCTCGATATAGTCCGCAATCACCTGCGTCGGCGTGCCGCGCGGATCGCCGGGAAAGCTGCGGTTCAGGTTGCCGCCATCCAGCGGTGAGGTCCGCAGGCCGGCTTGCGCGGCCGGGTAGTTCGCCATCGGCAGCAGGATCAGCCGGCCCCGCACCTGCTCGGGTGCAATTTCTCGGACCAGGCGGGAGACGAGGATCTGGCCCTCGTACTCGTCGCCGTGATTGCCGGCCATGACCAGCACGGCCGGTCCGTCGCCGTTGCCGATCGAGGCAATCGGAATGGGCAGCCAGCCGTAGGCCGAGCGATGCACCGAGTGCGGCAGGCGCAGGCAGCCGACCTGCTTGCCGGGGCGCTCGAAGTCGATTTCGCAATGGATCGGAGAGGCGATCGGGGGTTGGCGGTCAGCGCCCATCGCTCAGTCCGCCAACAACCGGACGCCGATGTCGGCTTCCCGCTCGTGCTGTGCAACACGCTCCGGCAACTGTCGTGCTTCGGCGATGAAAGCGGCCACGGCCGCGTGGCGCAGGCTGGCAACGTCGTTGCCTGACACTGCTGATAAGGAGAGATCTTGTCTGGTCATGCGCCGAATGTAACGCCGCCACCGCGCGGCGAGAAAGAAGGCTTTCGAGTATCGACATGAGGGCGGCTTCAATCGGGGCCGCCCGTGGCCCGGCGCGGGCCGCATATGCATACGCTCAAACATTCGTTGGTAGACGGCGGCCGGCTTCGTATGCTTGGTCGCCTGATCAGGCTCCGGTGCTTTCGCGCAAAGGACCCCCTGCAAGCTCCCCTCGCTGCTGGTTCCCACGCTGGACGAATCCGGCGCGCCGGACTTTGCCGTGGAGAGCTGGCAAGGACTGCTCGCGCCCGCAGCGGCCCGGCCCTCGTGGTCGACCGTATGAGCCGCGATGTGCCCGCGGTGCTGCACGCACCAGCGAGACACAGCCAGCTGGAAGATGCGGGCTATGTCGTGGTCGCCTCGTCGGCGCAGGAGCCCGTGCAACGCTGTCGCGCGACCTGCCCCGGTACGCCTCGGTGATCGCCGCATCCGGCATCGCCTTGCGCTGACCCGCACAACCAAACAATGACTGACATGACCCAAACCATCGACGCCCCCACCCTTCGCAACTGGCTGAACGATGGCCAGCCGTTCGCCCTGTTCGATGTACGCGAGCATGGCCAATACGGCGAAGGCCATCCCTTCTTCGCGGTGCCCCTGCCCTATAGCCGCCTTGAGCTGGAGGTCGGCCAGCTGGCACCGCGCCGTGCGGAACGCATCGTGCTGTTCGACGACGGTGACGAGGCGAATGCCGTGGCATCGCGCGCGGCGCGGCGCCTTGCCGGTCTTGGTTACCTGAACGTGACGGTACTCGACGGCGGCGCGCCCGCCTGGGCTGCCGCCGGTTACACCTTGTTCAAGGGAGTCAATGTCCCCTCGAAGACGTTTGGCGAGCTGGTCGAGCAGATCCAGCACACGCCCCGCCTGAGCGCCGACGACCTCGCCGCGCGCCGGGCTGCCGGCGAGAACTTCTTGCTGGTGGATGGCCGCACCGAGGAAGAACACCGCAAGATGACCATCCCCGGCGCTGTGAGCTGCCCCAACGGCGAGCTGGCGCTGCGGCTGCCCGCGCTTGTGCCGAATCCGAACATGCCGGTGGTGGTGCATTGCGCTGGGCGCACGCGCAGCATCGTGGGCGCGCAGACGCTGCTGAACCTGGGCTTGCCCAATGCGGTACTAGCGCTGGAGAATGGCACGCAAGGTTGGTACCTGGCGGGCCACGCGCTGGAACATGGCAGCGATCGCTTCGCTGTGGAGGTTCCGTCTGGCCCGGTACTCGCCGCGGCGCGCGAGCGCTCCGCCAAGCTGCTGCAGCGCCTTGGCCTGCCTTCGCTGTCGACTGCGCAAGCGCAGCAATGGCTGGACGATGCGCAACGCACCGCCTACCTGCTCGACATCCGTTCCGCGGACGAATTTGCCCTGCGCACGATCAAAGGTGCGGTGCATGCGCCCGGCGGGCAGTTGGTGCAGGCAACGGATCACTATATCGGTGTGCGCGGCAGCCGCGTCATCGTGTTCGACGATGACGGTGTGCGCGCGCCGGTGGTCGCCAGCTGGTTGCACCAGCTGGGCTTTGAGACGGCCGTGCTTGCCGATGGCGTGGACGCCGCGCTGCAGGTGCGCGCGTGGCCGAAGGCGGAGACAACATCCGCCCTGCCCGTGCTCGATGCCAACCTGCTGAAAGCACTGAGCATCGAAGCCCAGCGGCTGGCAGTCATCGACCTGCGCGAGAGCGCGGCATTCGAGCGAGGCCATGCCTCTGGCGCGGCCTGGTCGATCCGGCCGAGGCTACTGCAACAACTGCAGGAGCTTGGCGTGGCGCATGCCGAACCGGTGGTCCTGATCGCCAGCGAGCCAGGCGTAGCGGCACTTGCGGGAAAAGACCTGCTGGAGGCCGGCTATCGCCACGTGTACCGCACCGACGATGGCTATCGCACCTGGCAGTCGGCCGGACTCCCGGAAGCGCTTGCGCCGCAGCCGCTGCCGGCGCAGGCGCGCATCGATTACCTGTTCTTCGTGCACGACCGCCACGAAGGCAACCGGGACGCGGCCCGCGCCTACCTGGCGTGGGAAACCGGGTTGATCGCGCAGTGCGCGCCGGATGAGCTTGGTGTGTTCCGCATCGCCGCACCTGGGCGAGACGCACCCCAGCCAGCGGCGTCGGCAGTCTAGCGGCAGACCGGGCGGGCCGGCCGGCCCCTGCAGCCGTTTACGCCACCGCCACCTGGCCGCGCGCGCCCTTGTCGGTGATGGCGGGACGGATCGGCATTCAGGCGTGCGCTCGGCACCAGTGCGCGGGTCCTGCCGCCCAAACTCGAGCTTCTGGCCGCCAACGCATGGGAGGCCACCTGCCGCCCGCGCGCCACGCGCGACTGCGTGGTTTCCGGGTGGTCGTCATCGACCCATGGCCCGGCGCCGAACGCAATCACGGGCCGGCCAGCCCATGCGTTCCAGCGGGTGCGCCCCCCTTCCCCCGATTCGCGCGGCGTAACGCATAACGATAGTTGAAGCCGTTCGTTGCTCGGGCAGGCGCGACCTCGGAAGATTGCCGACTGCCTTGCTACGCCTTTCCGGCCTTCCCATTCGATGATCTCGCGCTCTCGCCACGCTTTGTCCGACTTCAGCGGACGCCTCCGGCGCGGCATCCCCCTGTATCCCAGAGCCGCATCGCGCTGACTGCCGCATTGACTCCGGCATTGACACCGGCATTGACTTCTTTCAACAAGAGAGACACCTCCCTCCTTCATGTCTTCGAACTCCAATTCCTCTTCCGTGGCGCACGACCCGCGCCTGCGTGTCGCTGTCGACGTCGGCGGCACCTTCACCGACGTGGTGCTGCTACGCGGTGCCGAGAAGCACACGCTCAAGGTGCTCACCACGCCGACGGCCCCTGAGCAAGCCGTGCTCGGCGGCGTCGAAGAAGTACTGCAACTGGCGAACGCTGGCTGGGCCGACGTCGACCTGCTGATCCTCGGCACCACGCTGGCCACCAACGCGCTGATCGAGCGCAAGGGTGCGCCCACCGCGCTGCTCACCACCCACGGTTTCCGCGACCTGGTGGAAATCGGTCTCGAAGACCGCTTCGCGCAGTACGACGTGTTTCTGGACAAGCCCGCGCCGCTGGTGCCGCGCCACTGGCGCCATGGCGTGGTCGAGCGCACGGATGCGGCCGGTCGCGTGATCACGCCGCTCGATGAAGCGCAGGTCGTCGAACTGGCCAGGCAGCTCCTGGCCGACGGCATCGAGAGCGTGGCCGTGTGCTTCCTGCACGGCTATGCCAATCCCGCGCACGAGCGCCGCGTGCGCGAACTGCTGCGCGAACATGCGCCGGGCCTGTGGGTGTCGCTGGCCTCCGACGTGTGCCCCGAAATCCGCGAGTACGAACGCCTGTCGACCATCAGCGCCAACGCCTACGTGCAGCCGCAGGTGGCTGGCTACCTGCGCCGCCTCCAGCAAGGGGCCACCGCGCGCGGCCTGCGTGCCGAGCCTTTCCTGATGACCTCGGGCGGTGCCATCACCACGCTGCAGGCGGGTATCGACGAGCCGGTGCGGCTGGTCGAATCCGGCCCCGCGGGCGGCGCGGTGCTCGCACGCCAGGTGGCCGAGCAGATCGGTGCCTCGCGCGCGCTCTCGTTCGATATGGGCGGCACCACGGCCAAGATCTGCTTTATCGACGACTACCAGCCGCAGATCAGCCGCAGCTTCGAGTTCGGCCGCGTGCACCGGCACCTGAAAGGCTCGGGCCTGCCCATTCGCATTCCGGTGATCGAGATGGTGGAGATCGGCGCGGGCGGCGGCTCCATTGCCCGCGTCAACCACCTCGGCGTGGTCCAGGTCGGCCCCGACAGCGCGGGCTCCTCGCCCGGCCCGGCCGCCTATGGCCTGGGCGGCCAGTTGCCCACCGTGACTGACGCGCACGCCGTACTCGGCACCATCGACCCGGCACGCTTCGCCGTGGGCAAGGTGGAACTCGACCCGCAGCGTGCGCGCGACGCGCTGCTGGAGGGCCTGACCGCGCAGACCGGCCTCAGCGTCGAGTCCGCCGCGCAGGCCGTGGTCGACATCGTCACCGAGAACATGGCCAACGCCGCGCGCGTGCATGCGAGCGAGCTCGGCAAGGTGGCGGAAGACAGCACGCTCATCGCCTTCGGCGGTGCCGCGCCGCTGCATGCCGCGTTGCTGGCGCGCAAGCTGGGCGTGGCGCGGCTGATTATTCCCAGGTCGGCCGGCGTGGGATCGGCACTCGGCTTCCTGTGGGCGCCGGTGGCCTACCAGACCGTGCGCAGCCTCGCACAGCGGCTCGATCGTATCGACCAAGGGGCCGTGGAAAAGCTGCTCGGCGAACTCACGGCCACCGCCGACGACGTGGTGCTGCGCGCCGCGCCCGGTGCCGCGCTGGTGCGCCATCGGCAGGCGTTCATGCGTTATGCGGGCCAAGGCCACGAGATTCCCGTCGAGCTGCCCGATGGCCCGTTCGATGCGGCCAGCAGCAAGGCGCTGCACCGGCGCTTCGAAGCACGCTATGCCGCGCTCTACGGCCGGAGCCTGCCACATATTGCGGCCGAGGTGGTGAGCTGGTCGGTCGCCGTGGAGGCCGGTGACCGCGCGGCGCCGGAGGCCGACGAGGTGGTCGCCGACACGCGCCGCGCCGAACCTTCAGGCTCGCGCCGCCTGTACGACGCCGACGCGGGCCAGTGGACCGACGTGCCCGTCTACGACCGCGCCGCGCTCGGCCCGGGCAAGTGGATCGAAGGCCCAGCGCTGGTGGTGGAAGACGAGACGACGACGCACGTCATTGCCGGTTTCGAGGCCCGCGTCAGCAAACTGGGCGCGCTGGTGCTAGACGACATCACCGTCGCGCAGCGGCACCACGCGCAGCCCGCCGAAGCGGAGGTCGTATGACCACCACTGCAGGCCGTCAGGCATTGCGCCACCAACTGGTCTGGAGCCGCCTGCTCGCCGTGGTCGAGGAACAGGCGCAAGCACTGATCCGCACCGCCTTCGGCACGCCGACGCGCGAGGCCGGCGATCTGTCGGCGGGCGTGTTCCTGCCCGACGGACGCATGATCGCGCAGGCCGTGACCGGCACGCCGGGCCACGTCAACTCCATGGCCGACTCGGTGCTGCACTTTTTGCGCGCCTTTCCGGTCGACACCATGCGCGAAGGCGATGTCTTCGTCACCAACGACCCGTGGAAAGGAACGGGCCACCTCTTCGACGTGGTCATGGTGACGCCGGTGTTCCATGGCGAAGGCGACACGAAGCGCCCCGTGGCGCTCTTCGCCTCCACCGTGCACGTGGTCGACATCGGCGGCGTCAACGCCGGGCCGGATGCGCTGGAGATCTTCCACGAGGGCCTGTTCCTGCCGCCGCTGCGCTTCGTGAGCCAGGGTGTGGTCGAGGAAGCGGTGCTGGACATCGTGCGCGCCAACGTGCGCGAGCCCGGCCAGGTAGAGGGCGACTTCCATGCGCTGGTGGCCTGCAATGCGGTGGGCGCGGTACGGCTGCGGCAAATGCTGCAAGAGTTCGGGCTGGCCGACCTCCAGGTGCAGGGCGACTACATCATCGAGCGCTCGCGGCTGGCCATGCGCGAGGCATTGCGCGAATGGCCCAGGGGCACGTGGCGCAACCACATGACGGTAGACGGCTACGACATGCCGCTGGAGCTGCATGCGGCCGTCACCATATCGGACGACGGCATCCTGGTCGACTTCGCAGGCACCTCGGCCAGCATTGCCCGCGGCATCAACGTGCCCAAGGCTTATACCGATGCGTATACCTCCTTTGGCATCCGCTGCCTGGTGGGCGCCGACGTGCCCAACAACTCGGGCTCGCTCGCGCCCATTCGCGTGGTGGCGCCAGAAGGCTCCATCGTGAATGCGCTGCCGCCCGCCGCTGTCGCCGCGCGGGCGGCCATCGGCCAGATGCTGCCCGACCTGGTATTCGGCGCGCTGCGACAGGCGCGACCCGACCGCGTGCCGGCCGAAGGCGCATCGTCGCTCTGGAACATCCGCCTGTTCGGCGGGCAGCCAATCGAGGGCGGGCCGAACGAGGCGTTGCGGCGCGCACAGCGTTTCAACATCGTGAGCTTTTCCACCGGCGGCACCGGGGCACGGCCGGGCAAGGACGGTCTTTCGGCCACGGCCTACCCGAGCGGCGTGCGCAACGTGTCGCTGGAAATCCTCGAGACGCAGGCGCCGCTGCTGTTCCGCCGCAAGGAGTACCGGCCCGACTCGGGCGGCGTCGGCGCGTCGCGCGGCGGCCTAGGCCAGGTCATCGAGATCGAGAACGCCGACGGCGACCCGATGGTGTTGTCCGCCACCTGGGACCGCGTGCGCTTTCCCGCGCGCGGCGCGCTCGGCGGCGGCGACGGTGCGCCCGGCGCCGCGCGGCTCAAGCTTTCGGGGACTGCGCTGCGCGGCAAGGGCCGGCAGGTCATTCCCGCCGGCGAAGTGCTGGTGGTCGAGACCCCCGGCGGCGCGGGGCTGGGCGACCCTGAAGCGCGCGACCCGGCACTGGTCGCACGAGACCTGACGGCCGGTCTTGTCACGAAGACCGTGGCCACTCCTACCAAAGATCCAGCAGGAACCGTTGCATGAGCAAGACTCCCACTCCCAAGGCGCTGGCCGGTAACCAGCTCATCCGCAACCAGCTTGCCTGGAACCGGCTGCTCTCCGTGGTCGAGGAACAGGCGCAGGTGCTGATCCACACCGCCTTCGGCACCTCCACGCGCGAGGCCGGCGACCTGTCGGCGGGTGTATTCCTGCCCGACGGCCGGATGATCGCGCAGGCCGTGACCGGCACGCCGGGCCACGTCAACTCGATGGCCGAATCGGTCAAGCACTTCCTGCAGCGCTTTCCCATCGACACGATGGCAGATGGCGACGTGTTCCTCACCAACGATCCCTGGAAAGGCACCGGTCACCTGTTCGACATGACGATGGTCACGCCCATCTTCCATGGCGAGGGCGACAGGAAGCGTCCCGTGGCGCTGTTCGCCTCCACGTTGCACGTGGTCGACATCGGCGGCATCGGATCCAGCCCCGACGGGTTGGAAATCTACCACGAGGGCCTGTTCCTGCCCATCCTGCGCTTCGTGCGCCAGGGCACGGTGGACCCGGCCGTACGCGCCATCATCCGCGCAAACGTGCGCGACCCGGAGCAGGTCGAAGGCGACCTGTTCGCGCTGGTCGCATGCAACGAGGTCGGCGGCCGGCGGCTGCGCACGCTGCTGCGCGAGTTCAAGCTGGCCGATCTCGAGACGCTGGGCGACTTCGTCATCGCGCGCTCGGCCCACGCCATGCGCGAAGCACTGCGCGACTGGCCGCGCGGCACCTGGCACCACACCCTGGTGGCCGACGGCTACGACGCGCCAATCACGCTGCAGGTGTCGGTGACCATTGCCGACGACGGCATCACGGTCGACTACGCCGGCACCTCGGGCAGCGTGGCGCGCGGCATCAACGTGCCCAAGGCCTACACCGACGCCTATACCTCCTTCGGGATCCGCTGCCTGGTGGGTGCGGACGTGCCGAACAATGCCGGCTCCCTCGCACCCATTCGCGTGGAAGCGCCCGCGGGCTGCATCCTGAACGCGCTGCATCCCGCCGCCGTGACGGCGCGCCATGTGGTCGGGCAGTTGCTGCCCGACGCCGTGTTCGGCGCGCTGCGCCAGGCCCGGCCCGACCGCGTGCCGGCCGAAGGCGCCTCGTCGCTATGGAACCTGCAACTGGTCGGCGGTGAAGTGCTGGCGGGCACCAGCCAGGCCGACGCCGAGGCCGTGCGCCGCGGCGCGCGCTTCAACGTCATCAGCTTTTCCACCGGCGGCACCGGCGCACGGCCCGGCAAGGACGGGCTATCCGTCACCGCCTACCCAAGCGGCGTGCGCAACGTCTCGCTTGAGATCCTGGAGACGCAGGCTCCGATCGTCTTCGAGCGCAAGGAATTCCGCGCCGACTCCGGCGGTACCGGCGCTGCGCGCGGCGGCCTGGGCCAGGTGATCGAGGTGCGGCATGCGCAGGAAGACGCCGCCATGCTGATCGCGGCAGCCTTCGACCGCGTGGCCAACCCCGCGCGTGGCGCGCTCGGCGGTGGCGACGGCGCACCGGGCCGGCTGCGCCTGGCCTCGGGCGCCACGCTGCGCGCCAAGGGCCGGCAGATTGTGCCGGCGGGCGACCGCCTGATCGTCGAGACGCCCGGCGGCGGCGGCCTTGGTGATCCTGCAAAGCGCGACCCCGCGCTGGTGGCACGCGACCTTCGTGAACGGTTGGTATCGCCCGATGTCTCGGCGGCGCATGCCGATGGCGCGCCGGCCGACCCCGTCAACCCGTGACCTTACCCTTTCCCTGACCCTGTTTTCCACACCATGTTCCTCTCGAACCCATCATTCCCTCTTCGCGGCACCCTCCTCGCCGCGCTGCTTGCCGTGGGCGTTGCCGCCCACGCCGCTCCGCCCAACCACAGCGGCACCCTCACGCTGCTATCGACCAGCGAGCCGACCGCGCTCGTCACCATCGGCAATGTCGCCACGCCCATCCTGAGCGTGAGCGCCAAGGTCACCGAAGGCCTGCTGAAGTACGACTACGACGTCAACCCGCAGCCGCAGCTGGCCACGAAGTGGGCGATCAGCCCCGACGGCCTGAACTACACGTTCACGCTGCGCCACGGCGTGAAATGGCATGACGGCAAGGACTTCACCTCGGCCGACGTCGCCTATTCCATCGAACTGCTGAAGAAGATCCACCCGCGCGGGCGCAACACCTTCGCCAACCTCACGGCCATCGACACGCCCGACAAGTACACCGCCATCCTGCGGCTGTCGAAGCCCGCGCCGTACCTGATCCGTGCGCTCGTCGCGACCGAGACGCCCATCGTGCCCAAGCACATCTACGAGGGATCCGACCCGGCCAGCAACCGGAACAACAACGCGCCCATCGGCACGGGCCCGTTCAAGTTCAAGGAATGGGTGCGCGGCAGCCATATCGTGTACGAGCGCAACCCGGACTACTGGGACAAGCCAAAGCCCTTCGTCGACCAGCTGATCGTGCGTTTCATCACCGACCCTGCCGCCGCTGCCGTGGCCTTCGAGACGGGCACGGTCGACCTGGGCTACCGCACGCCCGTGCCGCTGGCCGACCTGGATCGCCTGAAGAAGGTGCCCTCGCTGCGCTTCGAGACCAAGGGCAACAGCTACTCGTCGAACGTGACGCGGCTGGAGTTCAACCTCGACAACGAATACTTCAAGAACGAGAAGGTGCGCCAGGCCGTCGCCCACGCGGTGGACCGCAACGTGATCGTGAAGGTCGTCAACTACGGCTACGGCCAGGTGAGCTACTCGCCGATCGCGCCCGGCCTCAAGGCCTTCCACGACCCGGCGCGCTCGCCCTACCCCCTCGACGTGAACAAGGCCAATGCATTGCTTGACGAAGCGGGCTACCCGAAGAAGGCGGGCGTGCGGTTCAGCGTGCCGCTGGACTTCAACCCCATCAGCGCCGATGGCCAGCGCCTGGCGGACTACCTGCGCGCGGCGCTGGCGCGCGTGGGCATCGCGGTGACGGTGCGCGCGCAAGACCCGAGCGCTTTCATCAAGCGCATCTACACGGACCGCGACTTCGTCTTCACCACCAATGGCGCGAGCAACCTGTTCGATCCGACCGTGGGCGTGCAGCGGCTGTACTGGTCGAAGAACTTCATCAAGGGCGTGCCCTTCTCCAACGGCACGCACTACCAGAACCCGGTGGTGGACAAGCTGCTGGAGAATGCGGCCGTGGAAAACGACCCGGCCAAGCGCGTGAAGCTCTTCAAGGCGTTCCAGGACACCGTGGCGCGCGACGTGCCCGACCTGAACCTCTACCAGCCGCTGTTCATCACCATCGCCAACCAGCGCGTGCATGACCATTCGCTGACGGCGGATGGCGTGGAGTCGAACCTGGCGGATGTGTGGGTGGACGAGCCGAAGAAGTAGGCGGGAGCGCCGTGGGTGCGCTGGCCGGCTAAGCCAGGGCACCCGGCATCCGTCCGGGATCGGGGTGCATCGCCCGCCGCACCGAGAAGCTCAGGCGGCCTTGCGCTGCTCCGCCCCCGGCACGGCCGCGATCAGGCTGCGCGTGTACGGGTGCCGCGGCTGGTCCCAGATGTCGCGGTGGCTGCCGGTCTCCACGATCTGGCCCTTGTTCATCACCATCACGCGATCGGCGATGTAGCGTACCACCGAGAGGTCGTGCGAGATGAACAGGTACGAGAGCCCGAAGTCTTCCTTCAGCTCCACCAGCAGGTTCAGGATCTGCGCCTGCACCGACACGTCGAGTGCCGACACGGGCTCGTCGAGCACCACCAGCGATGGCCGCAGCACCAGGGCGCGCGCGATGCCGATGCGCTGGCGCTGCCCGCCCGAGAACTCGTTGGGGAAGCGGCGCCCCGCGTCGGCCGGCAGGCCCACGCGCTCCAGGATGGCCGCGATGCGGTTGCGGCGCTCGGCGCGGTCGGCCACGCCGTGCACCTTGAGCACCGCTTCGAGGATATCGAACACGCTGCGCCGCGGATTCAGCGAGGCATACGGATCCTGGAACACCATCTGCACCCGGCGACGCCAGGGTTTGAGCGCCTTCTCCGACAGCGACGCGATGTCGGTGCCGTCGAACACGATGCGGCCCGACGTCGGGTTCACGAGGCGCAGCAGCGTGCGCGAGAGTGTCGACTTGCCGCAGCCCGACTCACCCACGAGCCCCACGGTCTCGCCCGCACGGATGTCGAAGGACACGCCGTCCACCGCATGTAGCACGCCGCCGCCGCGCTTCGGGTAATCGGTGCGCAACTCCCGCACGGACAGCAGGGGCTCGCCGGCCGCGGCTGCTGTACGTGCAGGCTCTGAGGCCCTGGGAGCAGGTACGTGCAGCGCGAAGTCGCGCACGCCAGTGACCGGGTCGAGGCGTGTGTGGATCTCCGGCAGGCGCGCATCGGCGTAATGCAACGCACTGCCCGCGTGCAGCGAGGCGCCAAGCAGGCCCCTGGTGTAGGCGTGCGACGGTGCGTCGAACAATGTGGAGGTCGGCGCGTCCTCGACCTTCTCGCCGCCGTACATCACAGCCACGCGATCGGCCCATTGCGCGACCAGGCCCAGGTCGTGCGTGATGAGTAGCAGCGCCATGTCGAGTTCGCGGCGCAGGCCGGCGAGCAGTTCGAGGATCTGTGCCTGGATGGTCACGTCCAGCGCGGTGGTCGGCTCGTCGGCCACCAGCAGGCGCGGCTTGCAGGCCACGGCCATGGCGATCATGACGCGCTGTCGCTGTCCGCCCGACAGGTTGTGCGGATGGTCGTCGATGCGCTGGTGCGGCTCGGGAATGCGCACGAGGTCGAGCAGTTCGATCGCGCGCTTGCGGGCGGCCAGGGCCGAGAGCTTTTCATGCCTGCGCAAGGTCTCCTCGATCTGCGCGCCGATGGTGTGCACCGGATTCAGCGATGTCATCGGCTCCTGGAAGATCATCGCGATCTCCCGGCCGCGCACTTCGCGCAACTGGGCCGCAGACAGCGCAAGGATGTCGCGCCCGTCGAAGTGGATGTTGCCGCGGAGCACCGTACCGGGCGCGAGCAGGCGAAGTAGCGCGAGCGCGGTGGTTGACTTTCCGCAACCGGACTCGCCCACCAGCGCAAGCCTCTCGCCACGCTGCAACGTCAGGTCGAGACCACGAACGGCCCGGATGGGACCGTCCGATCCGTGGAAGAAAACATCGAGGCCGCGCACGTCGAGCAGCGGCGGCTTGGCGGTGGCTTGATCTAGTACCATTTCAGTGGCGCCCCCTCAACCGAGGATTGAACGCATCGTTGAGCCCGTCGCCCACGAGGTTGAGCGCCAGCACCGTCAACACGATGGCCGCACCCGGCAACGCCGTGAGATACCACGCCGTGCGCAGCAGCTGCCGGCCCTGCCCGATCATGCTGCCCCACGACACCGCATTCGGGTCGCCCATGCCGAGGAAGGACAGCGCCGACTCGATGAGGATGGCGCTCGCCACCAGCACCGACGTCGTCACGATCACCGGTGGCAACGCATTGGGCAGCATCTCCTGGAAAATGATGCGGGCATGGCTGAAACCCTGGCTGCGGGCGGCGAGCACGAACTCTGTTTCGCGCAACGCACGGAACTCGGCACGCACCAGCCTCGCGATCACCGGCCACGAAGCCAGGCCGATGGCGAACACGATCATCGGGACCGAGGGCTGGCCGATAGCCACCACCACGATCACGAACAGGAACGACGGCATGGTCTGGAACAGCTCCGTGATGCGCACCAGCACGTCGTCGATGCGGCCACCGAAATAGCCGGCGGTGGCGCCCAGGAGCACGCCGATCACCACGCTCAGCACCGCGGCCACCACGCCCACCGCGAGCGACACGCGCGCACCGTGCGCAATGCCCGCGATGACGTCGCGGCCCAGCGAATCGCTGCCGAGCGGATATGCCGCGTCCCGGCCCGGCCACAGCAGCGGTGGCGCGACCATGTCGAGCGGGTCGCCCGGGTAGAGCAGCGGCGCGACCAGCGCCAGTACGAGCATGAACAGGAGCAGCACCACGCCCGCCACGGCGGCGGGGTTGCGCAGAAAAGCGCGCAGCGCGGCATGGCGGCTGGAGACAGGTCTGGCATCGGCCGCGGCCCTGGCGACTGGGGCGGCAGCGGGTTCAGGACCACGGGCCGCCACGGGCACCGGCGGAAGTGCCGGCGGAAGTGCCGGCGGATGGGCGATCGCGGAATCGGATGGGAAAGGTGTGGACATCGAGAGCTTTGAAAGCCTGGAATTTCGGAAAGAAAGAAGGGGCTGACGGGACCTCTCAGCGCACCTGAATGCGCGGGTCCAGCCATGCCTGCAACAGGTCGACCAGCATGTTGGACACGATGACCAGCAGCGACGACATCAGCAACACGCCAAGCAGCACCGTGTAGTCGCGCCCCGCCACCGAGTCGAAGGCCAGCCGCCCCAGTCCGGGCCAGCTGAACACGGTCTCGACCACCACCGCGCCGCCCAGCAGCGTGCCGAAGTGCATCCCGGCCACCGTGGTGACCGGAATCAGCGCGTTGCGCAGGATGTGGCGCAGGTTGACGGTCCACGGGTGCAGCCCCTTGGCCTGTGCGGTGCGCACGAAGTCCTGACGCGCTACCTCGAGCATCGCGGCGCGCGTGAGCCGGGAGAAGATTGCGATATAGAAGCCCGCCATGGCCAGCGCCGGCAGCACCAGGTGCCGCGCCACGTCGACCACATGGGTCCAGCCCGTGTAGCCCGCGCCGATGCTCTCGCTGCCGCCTGTCGGCAGCCAGCCCAGGTGCACCGAGAACAGCACGATGGCCATCAGGCCCAGCCAGAAGCCCGGCGTGGAATACAGCAGCAGCGCCAGCACGGAAAGCGTGCGGTCCTGCCAGCGGCCCACGCGCGTGGACATCACCGTGCCCGCGGTAATACCGATGGCCAGGGCAAACCCCAGCGCCGAGACCATCAGCAGYAGCGTGTTGCCAAGCCGCGCGCCGATCAGCGACAACACCGGCATGTTGTAGCGTGGCGAAACGCCGAGGCTGAGGTGCGCCAGGTTGTTCAGATAGGCGACCAGTTGCTGGGCCACGGGCAGGTCGAGCCCGAAGTGCGCGCGCAGCTGCGCCATGCTCTCCGCCGTGGCCGAGCCCGACTCTGCCGCCACAACATCGGCGGCGTCACCAGGAATCCATTGCATCAGGATGAAATTGACAAGGATCACACCGATGACGGTCGGCACGGCCTGCCATGCCGTGCGCACCAGCGTGCGACCCGCATTGCGCAGGTTCATGACGCCGCCGCCTCGGTCGGCCTGACAAGGCGGATGCCCAAGTCGCCTTCGCCTTTGCGTTCGACTTGTGCCACCAGGCCGATGCCCCAGTCCAGGTATTGCTGGTAGCCGGCATCGCGCCTGGTCAGGTCGGTGTTCGCGCGTAGGCTGCGGCAGTGGTCGTCATCGCAGGTCAGCGCATCTTGGGCGCCTGTGACCAAAGACGGGTGCGGGGCAACCGTGGTTAGGGCGACAACGCGGAGAAAAGCGTCGATGGCGCGCATTTGAGCGCCGGCAATATCGTTACCCGCGGTTTCCACGGGGAGGCAGGAGAGGCTCATGAGGGGCTGTCTGGGGAGGAATGCAAATCTGACAGACTAAGGCGGTCACCGCGCGCGCCCAACGAACTTTATCGTCTACGCATATCCGGTTTGCTTCGTTGAGCACGCGCGGGCGCGTACTACCTTTGCAGGCCGCGGAATCGAATGGAAGGGACTTCCCCGTCCCGAGGTCGCGGCGGAAGCCACCAGTTGGCACCGAAGTGCCATGATGGCTGCAACACAACCAGAGACGGGGAAGTCCATGACTATCGTTACCGTTGGCATGGGCAATGGCAGTGTGAGGGCAAGGTGCGCACCTGGTGGCACAGCGCGTGGTGGATCTGTCGCCAATGCCGGGCGGGCTGGAGACCAACGGTCGCAATTTCTGCTTGGCGCCCGGGTACAACCGTTATGATCACGGGTGGATTTTTCCGGAGCCTCTAGCCTCGATCCAACCTTTTCAACGAAATACATACGACGCGCCCTTTCGCCTGGTCCATGAGATGCCGGTGGTCAAGAAAACGGGTGATCCGGCCGATAGAACACTGTTGGACAGCTAACGGGTTAAGTAGAACAAGAGGGAGGGATGCAACAGTGGGTAGATGCCAGCGACCATGAGCGGCGCATCCCGGATCTGAGGCACGAAGAGCTAAGCCTTCATTCCGAGATCGCGAACATCGACAGAAAGCTGGTTGGCAGTCCGACCGCCGTCAGTCTCGCGTTGCGGGACGCCCGGAGGCGTGAGTTCGCCGTAGTCGAAGCAAAACTGAACGCCGTTGGCGGAGCGGCAAAATCGCAGACCGCAACGGACAGAAGATAAAAGAACGGAAGAGCAATGTCAGACGGATTCCATGTACACGGTGCCCACGACCACGTGCTTGAGCACGCGGCGGAAGTCGGTCACACCGACGGTTTTTCAGGTCGTATCGCTGTGATGACAGCGATCTTGTCGACGGCCGGGGCAGTTTTCGGCTATCAGGGCGGAGCGACCCAGAACGAAGCGCTTCTTCTGAAGAACGAAGCCGCCATTCACAAGACCGAAGCCGCCAATCAATGGGCCTACTACCAGGCGAAAGGACAGAAGCAGGCCATTGCTGAACTGACCGCACAGCTGCCCGGCGTGGATCAAGCCGCCGCCAAACGGGAAGCGCTGCGCTACGCGTCGGAGAAAGAGCAAGTCCGGCAGAAAGCAGAGGCGCAAGAGCGGGCCGCCAAGGACGCGGACGAGGCCAGTGAGACAGCCGTGCATCATCATCACCGCTGGGCCCAGGCCGTGGTTGCCATTCAGGTTTCTATTGCCTTGGCGGCGATCACGCTGCTCACGCGGCGCCGGTGGTTGCAGGTGGCATCGTACGGGATAGGCGCGGTTGGCGGTGTGCTCGCTGTCCTTTCAATGCTCCACGTCTAGGCAAACATGAAAACGACAAGCAAACAGCTCGGCTGGATTGTCCGCAGCGGAGACTATCTCTGCCCAAAGGGCCATCCCTCTTGGCTCGGGAAGAGCCTGGCATCCCACAGGCACAGGCGCTGAGACCTGAATTCGGGATGCTGGGGATTGATCCGAGCGTTCCAATCGAGCGGCGCGGCTATGTAACAGATATGTGATCCATGGTCATCTTCATGCCGGCTTGACTTCGGTCTGCATATTTTGCGGCTAAGCCGGCGCATTACGCCACGCCGTGCGTTAAGACGAACCGCTGACCAAGCGCGGCGGCACACTCACTGGCGTCCGCAAACTACCCTCCTTCACGCAGACTTGCTATACTTGTACAAGTTCCAGTACGAGTTATCCAAGGAGGGCGGTATGCGCACCATCCATTTCTCCGACGCCCGCAGCAACCTGAAGGCAGTCATGGACCAGGCCATCGACGACCACGACGCTGTCCTCATCACGCGCCGGGACGCGCCGAACGTGGTCATCATGTCGCAAGAGCAGTACGACAGCTGGATGGAAACGATGCACTTGCTCAGCTCGCCGGCTAACGCCGCGCGCCTGCTGCGTTCGATTCAGCAGCACCGCGCTGGCATGGCCGAGAAGCACGACCTGATCGACCCGGCCAGTGAATGACGCGCCAGCTGACCTTTATGCCCGACGCTTGGGAAGACTATGTCTATTGGCAGGGCCAAGACAAGAAAAGGCTCAAGCGCATCAACGCCCTAATCCAAGACGCCCAACGCGAACCGTTCGACGGGCTCGGCAAGCCCGAGCCGCTGAAAGGCAACCTGTCGGGCTACTGGTCGCGGCGCATCGACGACAGCAACCGCCTAGTGTATTTCGCCAACGACGATGAACTGACCATTATCGCTTGTCGGCTTCACTATGGCGACAAGTGAGCCTTAGAGGTTCTGATGCGAACTTCATCGCAGCAGCGACCGACCAATTCCGCCATCGAGAGATTTTGGTCTGCATAATAGTTATCAAATTACAAAGCAAGAAGTGTAATTTAAAGCACCTGCGACAAGGCTTCCCAAGTCGCGCGGGGCTGGATTCCTGGCAGCACCCACTCCGCCAATAAGGCAACGGCTATCGTGCCTTACCGCCTCCTCCTGCGTTGCTGCGTTACGATTATCCGAGCGCCGCTCGCTAAGGGACCCCGTGCTTATTCGAGTGGACGGGATACGCAACGGCGGTATCCGGCCATCCACGGACCGCTCGACCTCGGAAGTGCCCGTTCGCTCAACGCGCGTCGAAGGGCCGCAGTGGGTCGGCTTCGGAAAACTGCACGGTCCCTTGCACAGGGGTTGAATCCGGGCTAGGTTGGAACAGCCGTCATGCGCCGGCGGGGGCAGATATGGTGCGATTTGCACTTCTACCGAGGTTGCTGGCCTTTGCGGCCATGCTGTTCGGACCAGCGCTGCTTGCCCAGCAGAGGCCATCGATGCCGCTCATACTGACATCCCCCGCGTTTGCCCAAGGCGGGGAGATTCCCAATGTGCACACGTGCGAAGGCGCCGATGTGTCACCGCCCCTGGCGTGGTCAGGGTTGCCGCCCTCCACTGCCAGCCTGGCCTTGATTGTCGATGATCCGGATGCGCCAGACCCGGCGTCACCGCAAATGACATGGGTCCATTGGCTCGTGTACAACCTACCTCCGCGGCCCGGCTCGCTTGCACAAGGTATGAGCCGGCATAGCTTGCCGCCCGGCGCTCGCGAAGGTGTCAACGACTGGCACCGTGCCGATTACGGCGGGCCGTGTCCTCCAACTGGCCGGCACCGGTATTTCCACAAGCTATACGCCCTGGACGTCGTGCTGCCAGATCTCGGCAAGCCGGACAAGGCGGCGCTGGAACAGGCGATGCGGGGGCACATACTGGCCCATGCCGAACTCATCGGGACCTACCAGAAGCATGCGCGCTGACGTAGTCGTGCACTCGGTTCGAGCAGCACAGGCAGCGCGAAGCCATCGGTCTACGTCGGTTCATGCCACCGCATGACGACGGGGCATTTCGCCTCTCTTCGGACATCGCACGCTGTGCGAAGACGTCTAGAATTCGAGCGATCCTTGGAAGCGGTCCGGGCTGCACCCATCAAAGATCGACTCTGTCGGCACGAAGATAACGCGGACCGCAACCAAAGCGAAGTAGCAATCCGAACGACATTGATTGCGGAAATCGATTGTTCAGTCGGCCTTGATGTTCGCCTCCTTGATAACCTTGGACCATCGCGCTACTTCCGCGGTGATCTGCGAGCGGGCTTCATCCGGAGTGGTGTAGACGGGAATGACTCCCTGCTCGGTGAGCGCGTTCTTCACCTCTGCCTGCGCCAGGATGTCCTTTAGCGCCGCGCTCAGTTTGTTGGCAATCGGGGCAGGCAGGCCTGCTGGCGCCAGCAGGCCAAACATGGAGCTGACTTCAAACCCTGACAGGCCAGCTTCACTTGCCGTGGGCACGTCCGGCAAGACCCGTTGAGGCGTAGCCGAAGCCAAGGCACGCAGACGGCCGCCCTTGATAAACGACTGGGTGGCGGGCAATGTGTCGAAGACGACGTCCACCTGGCCGCCCATCAAATCGTTCAGTGCCGGGCTGCTTCCCTTGTACGGAACATGAGTGAGATCGACACCAGCCTGGCGCTTGAATAGCTCGGCTGCAAGATGCTGCGGCGACCCGTTACCCGAAGATCCATAGTTCATGCCGCCAGGCTTGGCTTTCGCCGCGGCGATGAACTCGGCAAGAGTCTTCCCCTTGAATGCCGGCCCCACAGTGACCACGAGTGGCACGCGTCCAAGCACTGCGATAGGCGCAAAGCTCTTATCCATCGTGAACCCTGCTGTAGATGGCAGCAAGACGCTGTTGATGGAGTGACTCGTCAGGGCGCCGAGCAGCAGCGTGTAGCCGTCCGGCCTTTCCTTGGCGACGTAAGCCGCACCAAGGTTGCCCGCCGCGCCAACCCGATTTTCGACGACGACTGGCCGGCCTAAGGACATCGAGAGCTTTTGACCTATGACCCGCGCAATCACGTCGGTCGCGCCGCCAGGCGTGTACGGCACGACGAGCTTGATAGGCTTGTCCGGGTAATCCGCTCTTGCAAGAGCAGGAAACAGCATATTTCCACCAATGACAACGGCTGCTATGAGTAGGCGTCGGCGCCGCGCGCCAAGGTAACCGAATGACAGATTCACGGAGTGTCTCCTTCCATGTGGGTCGTGTGATTAGTTGTGCCTGGCCGCCCGCCAGGAACTAGGTCCGAACTCTAGACAATCAGATTATTAATAATATAGGTGATATCACTAGCAACAATTTTCGAGGGGCTGGGCTATCCTTACGACCTACGTAGCAGCAAGGTGCGACGTTTCTGTCCCAGTACTCAGCAGGAAACTCATGTCCAACGAAGACCAAACCCCCAAAGGCGCTACTCCGCGCCATGACATCGCACCCGAAGCCGCGGCCACGGGCATCTCAAAGGGCCTTACCAACTACGGGGACCGCGGGTTTTCGCTGTTCCTGCGCAAGGCGTTTATCAAGGGGGCGGGTTACACGGATTCGGCGCTGGATCGCCCGGTCATTGGCATCGTCAACACCGGGAGCGCTTACAACCCGTGCCACGGCAATGCACCCCAGCTCATCGAGGCCGTGAAGCGCGGCATCATGCTGGCGGGCGGTCTGCCCATGGATTTCCCGACGATCTCGATCCACGAGAGCTTTTCGGCGCCGACAAGCATGTATCTGCGCAACCTCATGTCGATGGACACTGAGGAGATGATTCGCGCGCAGCCGATGGACGCCGTGGTGCTCATCGGAGGTTGCGACAAGACGGTTCCGGCCCAGCTTATGGGCGCCGCGTCCGCGGGAATTCCGGCTATCCAGCTGATTACTGGCTCCATGCTGACCGGCTCGCACCGTAGCGAGCGCGTCGGTGCCTGCACGGACTGCCGCCGCTATTGGGGCAAGTTCCGCGCAGAAGAAATCGATTCGGAAGAAATCGCGGACGTGAACAACCAACTGGTGGCCAGCGTGGGCACGTGCTCGGTGATGGGTACGGCCAGCACCATGGCTTGTATCGCCGAAGCGCTGGGTATGACGGTGCCTGGCGGTGCCTCACCCCCCGCAGTGACTGCTGACCGCATCCGCGTGGCGGAGCAGACCGGCGCCGAGGCTGTTCGCATTGCGAAGGAACGCCTCACCATCGACAAGATTCTCACTCCCGCCGCCTTCGAAAATGCCATGCGCGTCTTGCTGGCAATTGGCGGCTCGACCAACGGTATCGTTCACTTGGCCGCAATTGCGGGTCGTCTGGGCTATGACATCGACCTCGCTGGTCTGGATCGCATGGGCCGTGACACCCCGGTGCTGCTGGACCTGAAGCCGTCGGGTGACCACTACATGGAGGACTTCCATCACGCTGGCGGTATGGCAACCCTGCTGCGCGAACTGAAGCCTCTTCTGAACCTGGACGCCATGACGGTCACCGGCCGTACTCTGGGAGAGGAAATCGAGCGCTCCGGCCCCGGCTTCGCCCAGAACGTCGTCCGCTCTCGCGAAAATCCCATCTACCCGCAGGGCGGTATCGCCGTACTGAACGGCAACCTTGCCCCGGGTGGCTCCATTATTAAGCAGTCCGCGGCCCATCCGAAGCTTATGGAGCACGAAGGGCGCGCTGTGGTGTTTGAGAACGCCGAAGATCTGGTTAACCGTATCGACAGTGACGACCTCGATGTCACGGCCGACGACATCCTGGTGCTGAAGAACATCGGCCCGAAGGGCGCGCCCGGCATGCCTGAGGCCGGCTACATTCCAATCCCGCGCAAGCTTGCTCGCGCAGGTGTAAAGGACATCGTCCGCATCTCGGACGGCCGCATGAGTGGAACAGCCTTCGGCACCATTGTTCTGCACGTAACGCCGGAGGCTGCAGTCGGCGGGCCGCTAGCGCATGTTCGGAATGGCGACCGCATCAGCCTGTCAGTCTCGCGCCGTGAACTGAAGCTTCATGTCAGTGATGAGGAACTGAAGCGTCGGGCCGAGGAAAAGCCTGTGGTCGTACCGACGGCGGACCGCGGTTACCGCAAGCTCTTCCTCACGACGGTCAACCAGGCAGACCAGGGGGTCGACTTCGACTTCCTGCGCGCTGTGGAGAATCGCGGCAAGGTGCCTGGCAAGGGCGAATAGGGCTCAGGAGCCAAGGGCTCGGGAAAATAGTTCACAATGACAGCTTTCATTCCGAATCGTACAACCGCACCGGGCTCGCCCGCCGGTGCGGCTAGCCCGATGCCCAGCTCCGAGATGCTCTCCGCCGCTTTTGACGATAGCGCCAAATCCGATTTCGCCCAGCCAGATTCTTTGAGCGACATGGTCGCGACGCTTGAAGAAGACATCGTCTTCGGCCGGCTGCATCCTCGAGAGAGATTGGTCGAAGACGAGCTGATGGAGAGATTTGCCGTCAAGCGTCACGTTGTCCGGGACGCCCTCGCTGCCTTGGACCGCATGGGCTTGATTGAACGCCGCAAGAATATTGGCGCCCTGGTTCGGTCGTTCTCAGTTCAGGAAGTGAAGGAACTGTACGAAGTCCGAACCATGCTCGAGACTGAGGCAGCCAGGCGAATTGATCTGGAAATCGTTCCGTCACGCATCGACCACCTCATTGCCATTCAGCGGCAACACGACGCGGCTGTCGCAGCTGGCGACGCGCGCACCGTCTTCCGAGTGAACCTTGCCTTCCACCGCGAACTCTTTGCCCTGTGCAGCAACAACACACTGCAGAAGGCGATCTCTGAGTTCGCGCGGCAGACACACCCCATCCGCTTTGCCTCGCTTGTTTCGGCTGAGTACAGAGAACGGGCCCGCAAAGAACACTGGCTGATGATAGAAGCGCTTAAGGAGGGCGATATCGACACGCTCGTCACTCTTTGTGCTGGCCACCTTCTCCCATCCCGTGACGCATACCTGGAAGCGCAGCAGTACCGGCGGTAATCCAGCTTCTCGGCTCAATTCCTAACAAGTATTGATATGCCGCGCTGGGGCGCGGCTCGTGATCCTGCACGCATTTAGCGGCCGACCCTCCTATTGGCCGGACAGCGCTTGGCGTTGCGGACAGAACTAGATCTTGCCTTCGAGGGACTTCCGCTCGCGCCAGATCTCCTGGACAAAGGGGTCGGTGACGCCGTAGATACCATGTCCCTTACGCATGATCAGGTTGGTCGCCAGTAGTTCATTGATGACTGGCTGAACCTCTTCCACCTTGACCTCACGTCCGACGGCTTTAGAGTAGCTTGCCGCTGCCTCTCCAGAGAACAGGCCTCGGGCGTCGCCCTCTGTCGAGGCGATCCGATCAAAGACGGCTGTCGGGACGCTGCCAAGCTGCTCCAGTTTCATGATCTCGATGTCCGCGGCGGCCGACCGTAGCGTGTTGGCGATCACCGGCAAGTGCTCATCTGGGTTGGCCCCAGCCGGTAGGTGAAAGTGTAGTTGCCTCAGAGCCTTGATCATTTCTTCCGGGCGGTTGCCGAGCGCCTGAAATGCCTTCACAGCGACGTCGGATGACGGCAGTGACGAGAATCCCTCCGTAGCCAGGCGATCAAGCAGGTACGCGACGTATTCCTGGTCCAGGACCGGATACGCAACTGACGTGGCACCAGCGAAGGCCTGATTGCGTCGCGCCGTCAACTCGCTGACCAAGGCTCGATGCGACCCCGTCCCGACGAACAGGAAGTAGCCGGGCGTATCCGGACGGAGGTTGATGGCCTCGCGCGCCGCTTTCAGGGCAAACAACAACTGATTGCCCTCATCGGAGGTGATGGCGTGCTGCACCTCATCAACGATCAGCACTAAATCGGTCTTCGCCTGGTCGACTACTTCCGTCAGCGCCTGGGCGAGCGTTGCTCCGCCGGGCTGGCCCAGGCTGTCGAGCTTAAAGCCAAACTTGAAGCCGAACGCCCCGACATCCGCCCCAGTGAGGCGCCGCAGCTTTCTGGTTGCCGATGCAGGTGCGGTCTCAAGGTCCTTGAGCGCCTTCTTGACCGCCTCCAGAATCAGCGCCGCCGGGCTTCGCTGAGTGTCGCTCCAGAGGTCGACGTAGATCACGATCGCCCCGCCATTCTCTAGAGCAGGGATGAGGTCGTTCTGCAGGAACGTGGTTTTTCCTGTGCGCCGCAAGCCGGACAGGAAGAGCCCTGACCGCAGCCCCTCATCCAGGACACCAGGATTGAGGAGTTGCCTGGCCATCTGTTCCGCAAGCTGCGGGCGCCTGTAAATGTTCGTCATGGGGCATTTATGGCAAATTATTTGTACGGAATAATTATAGTCCACGAATAATTATCGGTAAAACGATGGCCAAAATGCGCTCATTAGCGCGCAAACCCCCACTTCCCTGCACACTCGCAGATCGACTTGCTGGCGGGCCAGCGCCGGCCACGTTTCCGTCTGTCAGACCACAAGCGGCCAGTGACCAATCTTCTTCCGCCAGCCGTCGCAATATTCAGATATTTTGAATAACTATGACAGTGATGGGCCACTTTCCGCGGTCTGACGCTGGTTATAGTTCTGCACATGGACAGCGCAACAAGGCAACGAAGCAAGCCAGGCGCTACCGGACAAAACTCAAAATCATTGAATCACCTTAATTGGAGAACATCGTGTCGAACGCCAAACTGCAAGTCCTGACCCCGCGCAACAGCCAGCTGATCGTCATCGACCACCAGCCCCAGATGGCCTTTGGCGTGCAGTCGATGGACCGCCAGACCA